>JBAPWQ010000230.1:0-11466 GCA_049283795.1 Desulfobacterales bacterium
CCGCGGAAATGCTGGGCGACATCGGTGAAATCGACGCCATCGAGCCCCTGCGCAACCTCAAGGTCGGCAACCAGATCCTGGAAACCAAACTGCAGGAGGCCGTCAAGAAAATTCACGCGCGCAACTTTACGCGCGAATGCCCGTTTTGCGCCGAAATCATCAAGAAACGAGCTAAGCTCTGCAAACACTGCGGCAAGGAAGTGGCCGGCCTGTAAGCGTCGGCTTTGCGGCCGTTCATAGGGTACCGCAGATGCAAGGCGTCGGGCGCGCAGATGTACTCTTGTACCTCAAGTGCCCGACAACGCAGCAGATGCGGTACCCTATGAACGCTGACGCGGCAGGCGGCGCGCGACATTGACGTATTCACAGTCGTAGGTGCGAAAGATCAGGCGCTCGCGCTCGAGGCGCGCGGCCGGACAGGCTGGGCGCGGTGCGGTTTCAAGCAGGTCGCGCGCCGCGCTTTTTTCCGGAATGGAAGCCAGGTCCTCACCGATTTTCCTGCCGCTGACGGTGTCGAGCACCACGGCCGTCTTGCCGTCGGAAACCACCGCCAGGGGAACCTGACGACCGGGATCGAACACGCGGGCGGATGACAAGACCTCCCGTTCGCAGGACCCCAGTGAACCGGCAACGCACTTGATGACCATCACCGGCACCGCGCCCGCATCCACGCTGACCACCAGATCCAGCCGCGAGGCGTAGCGCTGCCCGCCGACCGCAAATTCAATCGGCACATCCACGGCGACGTCATTTTTGGCATAGCCTTTTTCGGTGACCAGCAGCCGTTCGATGGCCTGGCGGTTCGATTCGGGCCCCACCTCGGGCACCTGCCGGCCGGTAATAAAGTCTTCGATCATGCGGTACGGTTTGAGCGTATCGGCCACCCTCATCCTCCTGTCTCTGCCATCGGCTTATTTCTCAGCGGGCCTCAAGAGCGAGGTCCCCGTCATTTCGGGCGGCGTCTCGAAATCCAGGATGTCCAGGATCGTCGGCGCGATGTCGGCCAGGATGCCCTGGCGCAGAACGGCGTCGCGCCGGGAATCATCGACCAGAATGAACGGCACCGGGTTGAGCGTGTGCGCGGTGTGCGCGCCGCCGTTCTCGTCGATCATTTTTTCGGAGTTTCCGTGATCGGCCGTGATCATCACCGCCCCGCCCATGGCCCTGACGCGCTCGACGATCTGCCGCACGCAGCCGTCCACCGTCTCGCAGGCCTTGATGGCGGCACCCAGGTCGCCGGTGTGCCCGACCATGTCCATATTGGCAAAGTTCAGCACGATCAACCCGTAGTGGTCGGACGCCAGGCGCTCCAGGAGTGTGGTGGTAACCTCGACCGCGCTCATTTCCGGCTTCAAATCGTAAGTGGCCACCTCGCGCGGGGAGGCGATCAGGCACCTGTCTTCCAAGGCGAACGGCTTTTCCTCGCCGCCGTTGAAAAAATAGGTGACGTGGGCGTATTTTTCGGTTTCGGCGATGCGAAGCTGCCGCAGGCCGCGGCGGCTGATGGCCTCGCCCAGAAGCCCCGTCAGATGGACCGGCGGAAAAGCGACCGCCAGAGTAAACTTTTCATCGTAGCGGGTCAGGCAGACGTACCCGCAGAGGTCGGGAACCTGCCGGCGTTTAAATTCGTCGAAATCCGGGGCAGTCAAGGCGCGTGTGATCTCGCGCGCGCGATCGGCCCTGAAATTGAAAAAAATGACCCCGTCACCATCGCCTATTCTGGTCAAAGGCGCACCTTTGCGATCGGTCACCGCGATGGGCTCGATGAATTCATCGGTTTCATCGCATCGGTAGGAATCTTTGACGGCCGCAATCGGGTCTCGGAACATGCGTCCCTCGCCCTGCACGTAGAGCCGATACGCTTTTGCGACCCGCTCCCAGCGGCTGTCGCGGTCCATGGCGAAATAGCGGCCGCAAACGCTCGCGATCCGACCACCGCCGCCGGCGTTCAGATGATCCTGCAGCCGGGTCAGATAACCGGCCCCGCTGTCGGGCGGGGTGTCGCGACCGTCGAGTATGGCGTGGATGAAAACCCTGGGAAGGCCTTTTTGCCGGGCCATGTCGATCAGGGTCAGCAGGTGATCGAGCTGGCTGTGGACGCCGCCGTCGGACACGAGACCCAGCAGGTGCAGGGCCGAACCCCTTGCTTTAACGTCGGCCATCACCGTCGCGAGCGCCTCGTTGCGAAAAAATGAACCGTCCGCGATGGCCCGGTCGATACGCAGCAGGTCCTGGTAGACGATCCGGCCGGCCCCGATGTTCAGATGTCCGACCTCCGAGTTGCCCATGATGCCTTCCGGCAGGCCGACCGCGCGGCCGGCACACTGCAGCCGGGTGATCGGATACGATTTCTCAAGCTCGTCCAGGCAAGGCGTGCGGGCCAACCGAACGGCGTTGCCCTCCTGACTTGAGGAAATGCCCCAGCCGTCGAGAATCATCAGCAGGCAGAATCCGGGCTTATTCATTGAATTTCTCCGTCGCGGCCGGTGGCGGCAGCGCGCTTATCAGGCCGTCGGTGTTGATGCGCGCGGCATCCATCCACAATCCTTCAAGATCGTAGAACAGCCTGACCGGTTCGTAGAAAATGTGGATAATGACATCGCCGTAGTCGAGCAGGGCCCAGTGGCCTTCGGCGAGCCCTTCGACGCTCAAGGGCTTTTTGTGCCGCTTTTTCAACTCGGCCTGGATGTGCTCGGCGATCGCCTGCACCTGGCGATTGGATCGCCCGCTGCAAACGATAAAGGCATCGGCCACCGACGTCAGGTTGCGCACATCCAGAACAATCAGGTTCTCGGCCTTTTTCCCCATTACGGCCCTGACGTATGTCTCGAGCGCGTCGGTGAAGTCATCGGTCATGCGTAGAGCCCCCGGCTGCTGACGATGTCGAACACTTCCGTCGGCAACAGATACCGGACGGAACGGTCGCTGCGGATCAACTCCCTGATCCTGGAGGAAGAGATGTCGAGCATCGTGACATCGAAGAGGTGGATCGGCATCAGCAGCGGATGTGAAAAAACCGACCGTTCCTTCGAACCGACGTACTCTTCGGATATGGCGGCACGCAAAAACCGGTCCAACGCCTGCCACCGTTCCGATGGCCATTGCAGTCCCCGTTCAGGCCTGGACATCACGATGAAGGCCACGGTCTTCAAAAGCGTGCGGTAGGATTTCCAGGTGTCGAGTTCCAGAAATGCGTCCAGGCCGACGATCAGGTAAAGCCGGGCGGTATCGGGCAGCATCTCTCTAAAAATCCGGACCGTGTCGACGGTATAGGAGGCTCCGGGGCGCTTCAACTCGATATCGGACACCTTCAGTTTGTCACAGCCGGCGACCGCCCGGCAGAGCATTTCGTAGCGCACGGTCGCATCGATCAGGCCCGCTGCGGCCTTGTGCGGCGGCGTCGCGGACAAAATGAGGTAGCACTCGTCCAGCGGAAATTCCTGGGTCACCTCCAGGGCCGCCCGCAGGTGACCGATGTGAACGGGATTGAAAGTTCCGCCGAACAAACCGATGTTCATATGTGTGCGCCGATTTCCATGCCCGGCCGGCTCAATCGGCCATTTCGACGGTGATCGTCAGGTTGTCGCGGTGGATCACCTCGTCGTATGGCTTGTGTCCCAGGCAAGTTTTTATCTGGCCCGACCTGCGGCCTTTTATTTTCTGTATATCCTCGGAGCCATAATTGGCAAGTCCTATGGCCACCGTTTCGTTGGCCGCGCTCTTCAAGGTCACCGCCGCGCCGACCGCGAACTCGCCCTCGACGGCCACGATGCCGCTCGGCAGCAGGCTTTTACCGTTTCGCAGCAAGGCCTCGATCGCCCCGTCATCGATCACCAGGCTGCCTTGAGGCTTGAGATTGAAGGCGATCCAGCCCTTGCGCTTTGACAGCTTCTTCTGCCGCGGCACGAAGAAGGTCCCCAGGTTCCGGCCGTCGATGAGCTTGCCGAGGATGTCCGGCCTGGTCCCGTTGGCGATCACCATCGGAATGCCGACGGCGCCGAGCTTGCGGGCCGCCTTGATCTTGCTCAACATGCCGCCGGTGCCGAGCGCCCCGGGGATGTCACTGGCGAATTTTTCGATCCGCTTTTCGATCCGGGATATGACCGGAATCAGTTCGGCATCCGCAAAGCGCCGGGGGTCCCTGGTGTACAGGCCGTCGATATCGGTCAGGTTGATCAGCAGGTCGGCATCCATCAAGAGGGTGATCATGGCCGCCAGGGTGTCGTTGTCCCCGAACTTGATCTCTTCGACCATCACGGTGTCGTTTTCGTTGATGATCGGCACCACCCGCCAGGCGAGCAGGGTGTTGAGGGTGTTGCGGGCGTTCAGGTAGCGCCGGCGGTTGGAAAGATCGTCACTGGTGAGCAGGATCTGGGCGACCTTCTTGCCATGACGTCCGAAGGCTTTCTCGTAGGCCCTGATCAGGCCAGCCTGGCCGACGGCCGCCACGGCCTGGCGTTTCGGAACTTCATCCGGCCGCCGGGGCAGGTCGAGCTTGCGCAGGCCGGCCGCCATCGCGCCCGATGACACCAGGATCACTTCGAATCCCATGCCGATCATTTTGCAGATCTGCCGGCTGATGGAACGGATGGCCGCCAGGTTGAGGTCGTTGTCGGCCGTCAGAACGTTGCTGCCGACTTTGACAACCACCCGTCGGGCGGATTCAAAGCAACTCGTCCGGCTGTCCTTCATCACTTTCGCCCGTCGTTGCGGCACCGTTGGGTGCCTGTAATGACCTCACCCGTGGGACGAGATCCGAGATGTGCGCAATCAGTTGATCGATGCCGGCACCCGTGGCGGCCGAGATCCGCAGCACCGGAAGACCCTCAAGGGCGGCTTCGAATGCCCGCGCGGCCTCTGCGGTTTGCGGCAGATCCATCTTGCTGAGCACCAGTACCTGCGGTTTTTCGTTCAGCCCGTTGCCGTAGTGCGCGAGTTCCGTGTTGACGATCCGATAGTCGTCGAGCGGCGACTGCACATCGATTCGCGAGGCATCGATTAGATGCACCAGGAGCCCGGTGCGTTCGATATGCCGCAGAAATTGGATTCCCAGACCGGTGCCCTCGTGCGCCCCGGCGATCAGGCCGGGGATGTCGGCCACGACGAAGGGACGGTTCGCGCCGGCCTGAACCACGCCCAGGTTGGGCGCAAGGGTGGTGAAGGGATAGTCACCGATCTTGGGGTTCGCGGAGGAGATGGCGCCGATAAGCGTGGATTTGCCGGCATTGGGCAGGCCGATGATGCCGACCTCGGCAATGAGTTTCAATTCCAACTGCAGGGTGCGGGTTTGCCCCGGTTCGCCGGGTTGCGCAAAGCGGGGGGCGCGATGGGTGGCGGACTTGAATCGCGTGTTGCCCTGCCCGCCCCGGCCGCCGGTGGCGATGACAAATGTCTGTCCCACCTGGGTCAGGTCGGCCAGAAGCTGGCCGGTTTCGGCATCCCGGATCAGGGTGCCGGCTGGAAGCTCGATGAAGAGATCCTGGCCGTCGCGGCCGGTTTTCTGCCGCCCCTGCCCGGGTTGTCCGTTTTGGGCTTTGAAGTGCCTTTTGTGGCGAAAATCGTTGAGGGCGCGCCGGCCGGCCGAGACCCGCAGCACCACATCGCCGCCTTTGCCGCCGTCGCCGCCGTCCGGCCCGCCGCGGGGGATGTATTTTTCACGTCGAAAACTGACACAGCCCCTGCCGCCGTTGCCGGATTGAACGGTGATGATCGCCTCATCGACAAATTTCACTCGGCATGTACGCTCACTTTTTTACGTGACCGGCCGAATCGCTCATAAGCCACAATTCCGTCGATCTTGGCAAATATCGTGTAATCCTTGCCGAGGCCGACATTGTCGCCGGGGTGGATTCTGGTGCCGACCTGGCGCACCAGGATGTTGCCGGCCTTGACGCGCTCGCCACCGAAGCATTTTACACCCCGCCGTTGCCCGGCGCTGTCACGGCCGTTTTTGGAACTCCCCGCTGCTTTTTTATGGGCCATTGTCTATCTCCTCTTTCGCGTCAAATCGCCCGCGTCGATCGCCGTTGCGTCATTTTCGATATCACATTGAGCCGAACCTCGCCGCCAACATCTCGAAGACGGGCCTTCGGTAGGCAAGAAAAGCCCCACGTCCCGCCACACTCCCGCGGCGGCGAGCGCTAAATGGTGATCCCGTCGATTCTTACCGCCGTATACGGCTGGCGGTGGCCGTTCTTGCGGCGGTAGCGCTTGCGGCGCTTGTACTTGAAAACGAGCACCTTTTTCGCCTTACCCTGTTCGGTGATGTGACCGCTGACCGCAATGTTCTCCAAAAACGGCTGCCCGATGCTGACGGTTTCACCATCGGAGGCCATCAGCACCTTGTCGAAAGAAACCGGCGCGCCGACCTCGCCCGGAATTTTTTCCACCCGCAGAATTTCGCCCTCCCGGACTTTGTACTGTTTTCCGCCCGTTGCCACTACAGCATACATGTTTCGACCTCCTGGATTCCGAACTGCTGACCTGCCGATTCAAAAAATGGATAATATGGATGGTTGCCGTTGCTTTGTCAAGGGAAAATATCCCGTCATCCCCGATGCCGGGCGGATGGACATCGCGGAAAGTGATCCATATATTAGACGGATGAAAATTGTTTCGATTGCCGTCTCCCGCAAAAAAGGGACCCGGAAAAAATGTGTTGAATCCGCCGAGTTGATCGCGGGTTACGGGTTGAGCACCGATGCCCACGCCGGCCCCTGGCATCGGCAGGTCAGTTTCCTGGCCGCCGAAAGCATTGCCGCCGCCCGCGGGCGCGGTCTGACGGTCGATTTCGGCGACTTTGCGGAAAACATCGCCACCACCGGAATCGACTGGCCCGCGGTTCCGATCGGCACCCGCTTCAGGCTGGGCCAAACGGCCGTGGTGGAAATCACGCAAATCGGAAAAGAGTGCCGGAACAAATGTGCTATCTACTATCAGGCCGGCGACTGCATCATGCCGCGCGAAGGGGTCTTCGCCCGCGTATTGGCCGGGGGGATCATCCGCACCGGGGACGACATCGAGCTGGCGACGGCCACCGCGGCCTCGGCTGGACAGCCCGGCTGATGAAACCACCTGAAGCAAACCCTGTCCCCGCGTCATAAGGACCGCACGGTCACCACATAAAATACAGAGATAACAATGGACGAGTATCTCGAGCGGGCCATCATCCACTGGGACAAAACCGCCGGGCGGCCCGAGCACAAAGACATCATCGCCGAAGAACCGCTGTCGATCCGCATCCAGGGCAGCCCTTACGCGGTGATCATGCGCACGCCCGGTGACGAGATGCCCCACGCGGCCGGATTTTGCCTAACCGAAGGCATCGTCGACGAGCCGGCCGACTTTCGCGCCGTTGCATCCTGCGACGGCGCGGACACCAACGTGGTCACCGTGACGCTGACTGCCGCCCGCCGCCAAAAAATCGGTTCCACCCTCGAGCGCCGGGGCTTTATCAGCCAGACCAGCTGCGGCATCTGCGGCAAGGAAATGGTCGCGGAATTGCAGCAGAGCCTGTCCCCGGTGCCAAACGGCCCCGCGTTGTCCGCCGAAAGACTCTTCACCTGCGTCGACACGCTTTCGGCCCATCAGCCGCTGCGCCGGCGGACCCGCGCGTCGCATGCCGCCGCCCTATTCGGTGCAAAACTCGAACTGCTGGGCGCCGCCGAGGATGTCGGCCGCCACAACGCCCTCGACAAGGTGATCGGCAAGCTCTTTCTGGCCGGCACCCTGGCCAAAGCCAAAGTGCTGGTTCTTTCCTCGCGCACCAGTTACGAACTCGTGCAGAAAGCCGCGCGTGCCGCGGTTCCCATCGTTTTGTCGGTATCCCGGCCCACCGCTTTAGCGGTTGCGCTGGCCGCGCGCCTGAACATGACCCTCGCCTGCCTGGCCCACCGCGACGGACTGTACATTTTCTGCGGTGCCGACCGGATCCTCTATTGACCAAATGAACGTCGAACATCCAACATCGAATGGCGACTGAGGAAGCGGGCTATTTTTCCACAAGACATTTGCCTAAACAACCGGCCCGATAAAAACGTAAAAGGGGCTCCGGACGGAGCCCCTTTTACGTTTTTTATCGTGACGGATGTTATTCCTTGATTTCTTCCTTGACCGACACCGCAATCTTGAAAAGCGCGGTGAGAACCAGAAAGCCCAGGCACCAGATGGCCAACGAAATAAACAGTTCGGGCGAGGTCGGAATATATTCGTTGACCTCGTGCAGCGGGTTCGGCACGAAGCCGCCGGAGATCAGGCCGAGCCCCTTGTCGATCCAGGTACCGGCGAAAACCGCGATACAGGCCACCGCCAGCACCCCTTCGTTTCGCCGGGTGACCGGGTTGACCAACAGGATGATGGCGATGACCATCAGTCCCATCGAGGTCCACATCCAGGGCACGTAGGTGCCGTGCCCGTGCAGGCCGGCGAAAAGGTAGGTCAAATGGTCCATGTGCTCGGGAATCTGGCTGTAGAAAACCGTGAAGACTTCGCACAGCAGGAAGAACACGTTCAGCACGATGGCGTAGGCCACGGTTTTGGCCAGGGTCTGGATCTGCTGCCGCCCGGGGTCGAAGTTCGTCGTGCGCCTGATGATCAGGCACAACAGGATCAGCAGGGCCGGGCCGGCGGCAAAAGCCGAAGAGAGGAAGCGCGGGGCCATGATGGCCGTTAACCAGAAGCCCCGGCCCGGAAGGCCGGAATACAGGTAGGCCGTCACAGTGTGAATGCTGATGGCCCAAGGAATCGAAAGGTAAATGAACGGCGTGACCCAGGCCGGGTAATGCACGCCGTTGCGCTCGGCCTCGAGCACGTTCCAACCGACGATGATATTCAAAAAGAGGTACCCGTTGAGCACGATCGTGTCCCAGAAGAGCACCGAGTGCAGCGTCGGGTAGAGCCAGACGTTGAAGATCCGCTGCGGCTGCCCCAGATCGACGATGATGAAGGTCAGGCACATGACCAGGGCGGCGATGGCCAGGAATTCACCCAGGATCGTGATCCGGCCGTAGGCCTTGTAGTCATGCAGGTAGTAGGGCAGAACCACCATCACCCCTCCGGCCGCCACGCCGACCAGGAAGGTGAACTGGGCGATGTAAAACCCCCAGGACACGTCGCGGTTCATGCCGGTGATGCCGAGGCCGAAATCGAGCTGTTTCAAGTAAATCAGGAACCCGACGCCGATGATGACCAGCAGAAAACTCATCCAGCCGTAGTATCTCTTACTTCCTTTTAGCGCTAATTCAAGCATAACCACCTCACACGATGTAGTAGACCGCCGGCTCCGTTCCCAAAGCCTGCTTGCGTCGAATGGTGTAATTGGTTCTGATCAGCTCGCGAACCGGCGACTCGGGGTCGTACAGGTCACCGAACACCAGCTTGCCGCCGGAGGCCTCCACGCAGGCGGGCATCTGGCCGACCGCCAGACGCTCCGCGCAGAAGTTGCATTTCTCGACGACGCCCTTCGAGCGGGTTGGAAACTGCTTGTTCGTTTCGGCGATGAAGGGGCGCGGATTGCGAAAATTGAAGCTGCGCGCGCCGAAGGGGCAGGCCGCCATGCAGAAGCGGCAGCCGATGCAGCGGTGAAAATCCATCATCACGATGCCGTTGTCCGGGTTCTTGAATGTCGCGTTGGTCGGGCACGCCCGGACGCAGGGCGGGTTTTCGCAGTGGTTGCAGAGAACGAGCAGCGGGGTGTGCTCGAGCTTCTCGTTGACGAATCTCATCGGGCTCATCGGAAAGGCGTTGTGATAGGGGGCCGTCCAGAGCCACTTGATCTCGTGGCGCTTGATCGGCATGCTCGGGACGTTGTGGATCTTGTGGCAGGCGTCGATCAGAGGCGCAAAATCGGCCTCGGCCTCGAATTTGCGGGTATCGATCACCATCGCCCACTGTTTGGCCTTGAGCGCCTTGTCCCCTTTTTTGGCATAGGGTTCGGCGACGGCACCGTCCCCGGCCTGTGTGCCGGCGGCACCGTGCCCGGTCTGCTCGGCCTGTTCGGCGGCAAACGCATCCAGGACCGCGCCGCTGCCCAGCGCCAGCGCCGAAATGCCGAAAAGCTTCAATATTTCTCTGCGACTGCGTTCCATCACTTGGTCTCCTTCGGGTTATCGATATGGCAATCCCAGCAGTACGGCCGCACCGAGGCATAATTGTGACACCGGTCACAAAACTCGGCCTTGTTCGAATGGCAATCCAGGCAGGTGTTCGACAGGCTCATGACGTATTCCTTGCCCTGTGGATTGACGTAAATCCGCTCGGCATTCCGGACCACCGAGTGCCGCCAGAGATCCAGGACCCGCATGTGGTCCTTGGCCATGTATTCCTTGGACCGGACACACTCCTTGGCCTCCTTGGCCTTGGCGGTCAGCACGAGTTCGGGGGCCGGCGCGGCCTTGCCGCGGTTGAACCAGAAGGGCAGGGTCACGATGACCAGAAAAATAGCGATTCCAAGATAAACGAGTTTCTTGTTACCCATCAGCTTACTCCTCCGTCTCTGCCCCGGCTGCCCTCAGTTCTTCCAGGTCTTCGCCGCGCAGGTTCGTGGCTCTTTCGTTTTGTCCCGGCAGGTTCAAGGCGTTGGCCACCATTTCGTGCACGCCGGTCACCTCCACGTCTTCGACCCAGTAGTTCATCAGGTCTCCCAGCACGGCGCGGTCAATGGCGCAGATGGTGGCCAGCATGTTGACGCCGTGGCGGTCCTTGACGGCCTTGACGGCATTGCCCCGCGGCAGGCCGCCGGCCATCCTCAGCTCCATGTCCTCGCCCGCGTTGAGGCCCGACCCGCTGCCGCAGCAGAAAGTCTGCTCGCGGATCGTGTTGGCCGGCATTTCGTAGAAGTTGTTGCAGACGTTTTTGATGACGTAGCGCGGCTCCTCGAAAAGCCCCATGCCCCGGGCCGGATTGCAGGAATCATGGAAGGTGACCTTGAGATGATCGTTGCGCCGGGGGTCCAGGTCGAGCTTGCCGTGCTTGATCAGATCGGCCGTGAACTCGGTGATGTGAACCATCTTGGTCGATCGGGCGCTTTCGAAACGGGTGCCGGTGATGGGGTTGACCGGCACTTCCAGGAAATCGGCCGGGCCGTTCATGGTGTCCATGTACTGATTGATCACCCGCCACATGTGACCGCACTCGCCGCCCAGGATCCACTTGACGCCCAGGCGCTTGGCCTCGGCATACATCTTGGAATTGAGGCGTTTCATGGTTTCGTGCGAGGTGAAGAACCCGAAGTTGCCGCCCTCCGAGGCGTACGTGCTCCAGGTGATATCGAATCCGTATTTTTCCTGCAGAAAATGGAAGAGCAGCATGTAGCCCATGCAGGTGTATGTGCCGGGGTCGGCAAACACGTCCCCGGAAGGGGTGATAAAAAGGAAGTCGGCCCCCTTCTTGTTGAACTGCGGATTGACCCGCACGCCCGTGATCTCCTCGAGGTCATCGACGAAAAATTCGAGCATGTCCTTGAACGCA
>JBAPWQ010000231.1:0-3876 GCA_049283795.1 Desulfobacterales bacterium
CAACGGATTTACGGGACCGCCTTTTTCGACAAAAAGGACCTGGATGCCTACCTCAATTTTCTGGAAGAAGCCCGCAAGCGCAACCACCGCAAGATCGGTACGGCCCTGGATCTTTTCAACTTTCACGACGAGGCGCCGGGCATGCCGTTCTTTCACGCCAACGGCATGGTGATCTGGAACGCGCTGCTCGATTACTGGCGCGAGGAACACCGCGCCGCGGGGTACGTGGAAACCAAGACGCCGATCACCTTGAACCGGGCCCTGTGGGAGCGCAGCGGGCACTGGGAAAACTATCGCGAGAACATGTACACGACCCGGATCGATGACACCGAATTCGCCATCAAGCCCATGAACTGCCCGGGGGGCATGCTTCTGTTCGGGTCCACGCGCCACTCTTACAAGGACCTGCCCATCCGCCAGGCCGAGGTCGGGCTGGTCCATCGCCACGAACTCAGCGGCGTGCTGTCCGGTCTCTTCCGGGTGCGCGCTTTCCACCAGGACGATGCGCATATTTTCATGCGGCCGGACCAGATCCAGGCCGAAATCCTGGGTGTGCTGCAACTCGTCGAGCGCATCTACGGCACCTTCGGGCTCGGGTTTCACCTCGAGTTGTCCACCCGCCCCGCAAAGTCGATCGGAACCGACGCACAATGGACCCTGGCGACCGAGGGACTGCAGGCCGCCCTGGACGCCTACGGCCGGCCGTACAAGGTCAACCAGGGCGACGGCGCCTTTTACGGTCCTAAAATCGACGTGCACATCAAGGATGCCCTCGGGCGCACCTGGCAGTGCGGCACGATCCAGCTCGACATGTCCCTGCCGGAACGCTTCAACCTGGCCTTTGTCGATGCCGACAATGAAAAGAAGCGACCGATCATGATCCACCGTGTCATCTACGGATCGATCGAGCGCTTTTTCGGCATCCTGATCGAGCACTTCGCCGGCAAGTTTCCGCTGTGGATGGCGCCGGTGCAGGCGGTGCTGCTGCCGATCAACGACGAATTGACCGCCTATGCCGCCGAGGTCAACCAGGTCCTCACGCGGGCCGGGCTGCGCACCAACGTGGATTCACGCGCCGAGAGCCTCAACAAAAAAATCCGCGAGGCCCAACTGAGCTATATCCCGCTGATCCTGACCATCGGTAAAAAAGAGCAGGAGGCCGGCACGCTCTCGGTGCGGACCCTGGACGGGACGGTCACGCACGGCGTGACGCACGACGTGTTCCTGAAGACCGTGACGACGGCCGTCCGCGAGCGCCGGCTGGAGCTGGAGGGGTTTGGGAAGTAGGGTAGGGTTGGTGTTTGGTATTTAGAGTTTGGTGTTTGGTTTTTAGGAAATAACCGGCATGCCACCTGAACCAAAAGCACCAAGTAAAAACACGTATCTGTAAAAATTACAAGTCAATTGGGTATAGCACCGCTGATTGTCATAGTAGGATTGCTTTAACCTTTAACCTTTGAACGTAGACCCCGGAACGCAGAACCCAATTGCCAAAATTCATCGTTTACTGGCTCCCGGTCCTCGCTTACTGCCTCTTGATATTCATTCAGTCCTCGTTTCCAACGCCGGTCAAGGAACCGGACATCGCTTTTTTCGATAAATACCTGCACATACTGGGCTACGGTCTGCTGGGTGCCTTGTTCTGCCGGGCCTATCACGGATCATCCCGGTGGTCAGGTGGCAAGCTCTGGCGTCTCGCGCTGTTGAGCATACTGTCCGCCGGCCTTTACGGGATCAGCGATGAGATTCACCAGTATTTCGTGCCCGGCCGTTCCGCCGACGTCATGGACGCCGCCGCCGATTTTGTCGGGGCGGGTCTGGGGGCGCTCATTTTCCTGGCGCTTTTCGCGAAGCGCACCGTCCGGTTGCCATGACAAGCCAATTGACAAAATAAACGGCATCCGCTAATAAAAACCCGATACAGTAGCGCAGATAGCGGGCTTTCTACGAAACCGCCACACTGGACCCTCTGCAATTGGAGACCTTCACCATGTCCGAAGACCATCGCATCACGATCAACGGCAATACCTTTCCGTTCGAACCGGGGCAGACGATTCTCGAAGTCGCCCGGCAACACCATGTCGACATTCCGACCCTCTGCTGGCTGAAGGGCGCCATTCCGACCGGCGCCTGCCGCATCTGCGTGGTCGAGGTCAAGGGTGCCCGCAGCCTGCTGCCCTCCTGCTCCACCCCGGCCGGAGACAACATGGTCGTGCAGACCGAGACAGCTGCGGTCGTCAAGGCCCGCCAGCTGATCCTGCAGCTGCTGCTGTCCTCGGGCAACCACAACTGCGCCGTGCGCGGTTCCGACGGGCAGGACTGGACCCAATTTCAACTGAGCGTCCAACGAGACGACGGCAGCCAGGAGCTTTGCCCCGTGTGGGGGGATTGCCGTCTGCAGGATTTAGCCTACCGCTACCAGGTTTCCGGCGAACGATTTTCCGGCACCGACACACCCTATCCGATGGAAACCGTCAACCCGTTCATCGTGCGCGACTTTTCGCGCTGCATCCAGTGCGGGCGCTGCGTTCAAGCCTGCAACGAGATCCAAGTCAACAATGCCATCCACTTCGGGTTTCGCGGCGCACGGACCAAGATCGTGGCCGCCGGCGACCGGCCGCTGAAAGATTCGGATTGCGTGTTTTGCGGCGAATGCGTCCAGGCCTGCCCGGTGGGGGCCCTGGTCGAAAAGGACGTGCGCTACAATGTCCGCCCCTGGCAGACGAAGGAGGTCCGCACGACTTGCAGTTATTGCGGTGTCGGCTGCCAGATGCACCTGCACGTTCAAGACAACCGGGTGGTCAAAGTCAACGGCGTCGAGGAATCGGCGCCCAATTTCGGATCGCTGTGCGTCAAGGGACGCTTCGGTTTCGACTTCATTCATTCGCCCGAACGCCTGATGACACCCCTCATCAAGGAAAACGGTAAATTCCGCGCGGCGGGCTGGGACGAGGCCCTGGACCTGGTGGCGGACCGGCTGGGCCGGATCAAAGAAGCGCACGGACCCGACAGTATCGGTGTGCTGACCTCCGCGCGCGTCACGAACGAGGAAAACTACATTGCCAACAAATTTGCGCGGGCGGTCCTCAAGACGAACAATATCGATCACTGCGCCCGTCTCTGACACAGCTCCACCGTGGCCGGTCTGGCCGCAGCATTCGGAAGCGGTGCCATGACGAACACCATCGGCGACATCGAGGAGGCCGACGTTATTCTGGTGACCGGCTCCAACACCACCGAGAACCATCCGGTCCTCTCGCGCCACGTCAAACGCGCGGTCTCCTACCGGGGCGCCAAACTGATCCTGGTCGACCCGCGGCGCATCAAGCTGGCCACCTTCGCCCACAAGTGGCTGCGCCAGAACCTGGGCTCGGACGTGGCCTGGATCAACGGCATGATTCACGTGATCATCGCCGAGGATTTGTACGACAAGAAATTCGTTGAAAACCGTACCGAGGGCTTCGAGGAACTGAAGAAAACTGTTGAGAAGTACACGCCCGACTATGTCGAAAGTATCAGCGGCATTGCCGGTGAAGAGCTGGCCGCGGCCGCTCGGCTTTATGCCGGTGCCAAGGCCGCCAGCATCCTTTACTGCATGGGCATCACGCAGCATAGCCACGGGACCGACAACGTCAAGTCCCTGGCCAACCTGGCCATGCTCTGCGGCCACATGGGCCGGCCCGGCACCGGCGTCAACCCCCTGCGCGGCCAGAACAACGTTCAGGGGGCCTGCGACATGGGTGGGCTGCCCAACGTGTATACCGGCTACCAGCCGGTGAGCGACCTGGCCATCGCCAAGAAGATGGAGGAAGCCTGGGGCGTGAAGGACCTGCCGACGAAACCGGGCCTGACCGTGACCCAGATGTTGCCCAAAGC
>JBAPWQ010000232.1:0-3203 GCA_049283795.1 Desulfobacterales bacterium
TCGTCAACGATGTGGCCCCCAAGGATCGAAAAACGGCCATGGTATTCCAGAATTATGCCCTGTATCCTCATATGAACGTTTTTAAAAACATGGCGTTCGGTTTGACGCTGGCCAAGAGACCCCGGGCGGAAATCGAAGAACGGGTCCAGGCGGCCGCAACCATGCTGGAGCTGCAGGACCTGCTGGACCGAAAACCGCACCAACTCTCCGGCGGTCAGCGTCAGCGGGTGGCCATGGGGCGCGCAATTGTCCGAAACCCTTCCGTTTTTCTCTTCGATGAACCGCTCTCTAACCTGGATGCCAAACTGCGGACCCAGATGCGCACCGAGATCAAGCAGCTCCATCACAAGGTGTCCACGACGGTCATTTACGTCACCCACGATCAGGTGGAGGCCATGACGCTGGCCGACCGGATCGTGGTCATGCGCAACGGGCGCATCGAGCAGATCGGAGAGCCGATCGAGATTTTCCAGAGGCCGCAGAATACGTTCGTTGCCGGCTTCATCGGATCGCCGCCCATGAACCTGGCAGGCGCCACAACCAAGCGCTCCGCGCAGGGCTTTTACCTGGTGTTTAACGACAGGCTTCACATACCCGTCCCCCCGAAACCGGAAGTTCGGTTAGAGGATGGCGCCGAAGTGATTATGGGGCTGCGCACCGAAGACATCGTTCCGGCCGACGGGGCCGGAACCCTTCCGGCCCATTGGACGGCGCCCGGCCTCGTGGAAGTCGTCGAACCCCTGGGAAGCGAGACCAACCTTCACATGGATCTGCAGGGGATAAGGGTTATCGGCAAGTGTGACGGGCGGCGGCCGGTGCGCGTGGGGGAATCGATTGACATGGCGCTGAATCTCGAGCATCTTCACATTTTTGATGCGGCAACGACCCAGTCCCTTTATTAACGGGGCCGGTTGCACCTCATGTCTTAGTGGCGGGTATTTTTGCGGCCCGGCCTGAAACTGTCGGGGGCTGGTTCTGCTCTTCACCTCCTGCCCGTCGAGAGACCGCCGGCGCTGCCGTTGGTCACCGGTCCGGGTGAAACGGATCCATTTGCCGCCAAACCGGTGCCCGGGCAGATCCCCTGTGATTTTTCGGTATTGCGTCAGCGCCCATGTTGCGGTCACTTGGGATGGTTCAAGTTCAATTCCCAATACAGTACGCCCGGAAGGGGGTTGGGATAGTAGGGTTGCCGTTGTATGAACCCGAGTGATTCATAGAGACGCAGCGCTTCCTTTAGTTTGCCCAACGTGTCCAGATACAGTGACGAGTAACCGAGCCTTGCGGCCTCGTCGATAATCCTTTCCGCAAGCATCCTGCCCAACCCCCGGCAGCGATATCGGGGCCTGGCGAACAGCCGCTTCATTTCGCAGGTCCCGTCTTTCAGTTTCCGCAGGGCGACGCAGCCGGCGGCCATCCGGCCTTCGACGGCAATGAGAAGTGCACCGTCGGGTGGGGCGTAACTCCCGGGCAGGCCGGCCAGCTCGGCTTCGAATCCTTGAAAGCACAGGTCCACGTCGAGAAAGGTTTCATATTCCCTGAAAAGGCGGCGAATCTCGTCAAGCTCATCCGGAGTCCGTGCGCGTCTGATTTCCATTGTTCAATTCTTTACATGATCGGGATACAGTTTCCTGGCGCACTCTGAACACAGGCCGTGGCTGAAGGAGGCCTCGGAGTGCCTGGTCACATAGTCCTCTATTTGCTCGTAGTCGCCCGCATCGTTTTTGATCTTCTTGCAGGCCGCGCATATCGGAAGAATACCTTCCAATACTTTCACTTTCTTTTGCAGCTGCCGGGTCTGGTCCGCCGTCCGGTCAATGAGGTACACATAGAATATCAAGGCCGATACGATCAACAGGGCATTGACGTGCGTGAGGTACAGCGACTGGGTTTCGTGCCACAAAAAGTGAAAGACGATTCGCATGAGAGGAAGGAAGACGGCGATTAAATAGGCCAGTGTTTTTTGATTCCTCCAGGCCGCCATCCCTGCCGGAAGAACGTAGAGTATGGGAAAGCGGATCGCTTTTCCAGAAAGGTAGTCGACCAGCAGAACGATCAGCGCCACCACAACACAACACGCGGTGGTCCTTTTGGCATACACCTCTTCAATATACTTTAAAGCCCCGTTCAATTTCCCTGTTTCCTTTTTTACAAAAAATGCGCGACAGCGATCAATTAAGGTAAACCTGAACTGATCGGTTCCAGGTTCAGGGTTTAGGGTTCAAAGGTTATAATGTGCTGATATTCGCAACTTTATCGACCATTACTTGGATTAACCGCTTTAATCCATTGGATGCAACGGTTTTATAAGCAGCAGAGAGCCAGAGCTATTCAGATATGAGCAATTTAAGGGCTTTTCAACCCGGAACGTTGAACCCTGAACCGCTCAACCTACGATTATTACAATTTTGTTTAATTGTGCGGTGACCCTACCCTTTGTCTCCCGTCTTTGAACAACTGCGGCACACACCCCGGGGAAAAAAGATTCATTTGCCCACATAAGACATTTTTGTAATATATTTGGCAAACTTCCTACAAATTTGTATTAAAATGATCGGCCAAATAGGGCTCCGACAGGCTATTGGGCTCGCCCGCGGCATAAACTTGCAGCCCGGTGTCGCTGTCTCGCCGCCCGGGGACCTGGCGGGTGCGCCACCATTTCAGGCCGGATCCTTTGCGACGCTTCTCACATGATATTCAGAAATCATTAAGTTTCTCGACAAACGTGCCGCAACGGACCCCAGAACGGCCGGCGCCCTTCGGTTCGGCCGGCCCCGCTGCGATACCGGCGGGTCGTTCGCTGATTTTTTGAGCTGCCGGCCCGTGGCACAACCGTTGCACAAACAGGCAGTCCGAGAAGCAATTTGCGAGGAGCCGGATGCAGATTTCAAAATCAATACATAGCGTGCAGGAAAACGGGGCCATGGTGCTGCGGCAAAAACGGGAGGTGCTTCTGGCCGATCTGCCCCGTCTGGATGCCCCGGTTTTCATGGAACGGCACGCCCGGATCCTGGATGAATATTTCAGGGACAGATTTGAAAACAGCCTGATCGGTCCCCAGCTCGGAATCGTAAAAAATCCCTACGTTTTCATTGCCCTGGGGGGATACGGCCGCGGCGAACAATGCGTGCATTCGGACGTCGATTTGCTGTTCCTGTTTAAAAAAAACGTTCCGGACGGCGCCGAAAGCCTGATCCAGGAAATCG
>JBAPWQ010000233.1:0-3229 GCA_049283795.1 Desulfobacterales bacterium
GGCTGGAAATCGGGCGAAACGTACTATTTCGTCATCACGGCCGTCAACAAGGAGGGCGAAAGCCAGGAATCCGCGGAGATGTCGTACACCGTCCCCTAAGAGATTTTTCTTCAAAAAAAAAAACGGCCGCCCGCGGTTTAGGGCGGCCGTTTCGATTACTTGTTCTCCTTGACCTTTTCGGTCAGCTCGGGGATGAATTCGAGGATGTTTTCGACGATACCCACGTCGGCCACCTGAAAAATCGGGGCCTTGGGGTTTTTGTTGACCGCCACGATGAACGGCGAGCCCTTGATGCCCCCCAGGTGCTGGAAGGACCCGCTGATGCCCAGGGCCAGGTAGACCTTGGGTTTGACAGTCTGGCCGGAGGTACCCACCTGTCGGGCCTTCTCCAGCCACTTGGCATCCACGATCGGACGCGAGCAGGACACCACGGCCCCCATCGATTGGGCGAGTTCCTGGGCCAGCTCGATGTTCTCCTGGTCTTCGATCCCCCGGCCGACGGAGACCAGCACATCGGACTTGGTGATGTCGACATCGCCCTTTTCGGCCGCGACCACCTGCAGGTAGCGGCGCTTGACGGCCAGGTCCCCCGCTTCGGCGGACTTGTCCACCACCTTCCCGGCGCCGGCGGCCGTGTCCGGCGGCTGAAACGAGCCGGGCCGGCAGGTCAGAACGGCGCCTTTGGAAATGTCGCACGACACATGGGTGCTGACCATGCCGCTGTACTCCTGGCGCACCACTTTAAGCCGGCTGCCGTCCAGGCCCTCAAAGTCGACGGCATCGGCCACGTAGGCGCTGTCGAGTTTGATCGAGAGCCCGGGGCCGAGGTCCATTCCGAAGGTGTCGTGCGGCAGTAAAACGATGGCCCCGGCCGGCAGCACGTTGACCAGCGCCTTGCGGATAATTTCGGCATTGTGATAGGCCAGCGCCGGGTTGTCGATCTTCCAGACCTCGGAATACGCGGCGCCCAGCGCGCTGCACACACCCTCGAGTTCGGACCCCGTCCCGGTGACGATGGCCGTCACCGGCGCTGCGGCATCGATTTTGGCCGCGGCGGCCAGCAGTTCCAGGGCCGTGTCGTCGGCCGCCCCATTTTTGTGAACGATATAGGCAAAAACCTGTCCGGCCATCACTTCAGCCCTCCTTTGGCTTTTAAGAATTCAATCAGCTTGTCGATCTTCTCCTCCATGCTGCCTTCCAGAATTTCGGCCCCGGCACCGAGTTCGGGAACGAAATAATCGCTCCGGCTGACCCGGGCGCCCAGGGCTTCGGCCGCAAGGCCGAGGTCGCCCGCACCGTGAACCGGAATCTCCACCGAGGCCACCTTGCGGATGCCCCGGATCCCGACGTAGCGCGGCTCGTTGATGCCGGTCTGGATCGAGAGCACGCAGGGCAGGTCGATCTCGTTGAGTTCCTGATTGCCGCCCTCGATTTCGCGGCCGACCTTTATTTTGCCGTCGTCCAGGATTTCGATCGAGTTGACGACCGATGCGTAGGGCCAGTCCAGAAGGGCCGCCAGCATGCCGCCGACCTGTCCGGCGCCGTCATCGGCCAGAGCCCCGGTCAGTACCAGGTCGTATGTGCCTTTTTCCACCGCCGCCTTGAGAATCGCCGCGATGCCCCGGCCGTCGGCTGCCGCGAAGGCCGGATCGGACAGCAAAATGCCCTTGTCGGCGCCCATGGCCATCTCGCGCCTGAGAATCTCTTCGGCATCTTCGTCGCCGACGGTGACGACGGTGACGCTGCCGCCCTTGTCGTCGCGGATCCGGATCGCCTCTTCGACGGCATAGTTGTCCCACTCGTTGACCGAATAGACGAGATCGTCGCGTTCGATGTCCGAGCCGTCCCGATTCACCTCGATCTCGTTTTCGGCGGTGTCGGGAACCCTTTTCACGCAAACCAGAATTTCCATTTTAACCCTCCCCGTTTAAGTCCGTTAGGTCCGTTAAGTCGGTTGAGTCATTTAAGTCGGTTAAGTCCCACTGCAGTGGGATTGAGTCCGGTGGGTCAGTTCACTGTTTCGCAGCCCGATGACGACGCGACGGAGCCCGGATGGGCAGGTGCAAACGGTGGCGGCTGTCTTTTAAAGCTGCCGGCTGACCAGTTCACACAAGTCGACGGCCTCCATCTGCCCTTCCAGACCGGCCACCTTGATGGCGTCTTCCATGTTCACCAGGCAAAAGGGACAGGCGGTGACGATGACATCGGCGCCGGCTTCCCTGGCCATCTGCACCCGCAGCACGCCCATGCGCTGTTCTTCCTGCTCCGGTTCGTAGAAGAGCATCAGGCCCCCGCCGCCGCAGCAGAAAGAGCGGTCGCGGCTGCGCTGCATGTCGACGCGGCGCAGGCCCGGAACGGCATCCAGTATGGCGCGCGGCTCCTCGTAGAGGCCGTTGTGGCGTCCGAGATAACAGGGGTCGTGATAGGTGTAGGTTTTGTGACCGTTTTCGAGCGGTCGCAACTTGAGCGCCCCGGCGCCGATCTCGCGGGAAAGCACCTGAACGATGTGTTCGACCGGTGGCATTTCCCGGTAGTCCTTCTTCAGGGCATTGAACGCGTGCGGGTCGGAGGTCACGATGCGCGCGGCGCCGCTGTTCTGAATCATGTCGGTATTGTGGGCCTTCAAATCCTGAAAGAGCATCTCCTCGCCGAAGCGCCGGGCTTCGTGGCCGCTGTCCTTTTCGTCTTTGCCCAGAATGCCGAAGTCGATGCCGGCCGCCGTCAGCAGCCGCGCCGTGGCGCGGGCGATCTCCTGCATGCGGTCATCGTAGGAGCTGATGCTGTCGACGAAATACAGCGTGTCGGCGCTCTGCTTGCCCCCCAATATCTTGACGGGGCACTCGTCCTTGAACCCGTCGGCCGCAATCCAGTCGGCACGCTTCTTTTCCAGCTTGGCCCAGGGATTGCCGCGCTTTTCGAGCGCCTGCAGCGGTTTTTGCAGCGACTGCGGCACGATGCCCTCGTCGACCATGGCCCGCCGGACATCGACGATCTTGTCGATGTATTCGATCATCACCGGGCACTCCTCTTCACAGGCGCCGCAGGTCGTGCAGGACCAGATCTCGTCCTCCTGCAGCACTTGGCCGATCAGTTGCGGGTTCTCCACTTGGCTTTTCCCCAGCAGCGGGTATTTGCGGTAGCCGTGGTCGCGGGATTTTATCGAGATGAACCGCGGCGACAGCGGCCGGCCGGCGGCGTTGGCCGGGCAGTTGTCGGAACAGCGGCCGCA
>JBAPWQ010000234.1:0-6593 GCA_049283795.1 Desulfobacterales bacterium
TTGGGGCGCGAGATGCACAGGTCTTCCAGGGGTTCCCGCAGAAATGCCAGGACCTCGTTGCGGTAGCGCTCGGGCCGGATGACGTCGGGATGGCTCTGGATGTGATTAATCAGCCAGTCCTGGTAGCGGCTCATCCGGAAGAAGTAATTCGATTCCTTTATGACTTCGGGCGCGGTTTCATGGTCCGGACATTTGCCGTCCACCAGTTCGCGTTCGGTGTAAAAGCGCTCGCAGCCGAAGCAGTAGAGGCCTTCGTACTCGCTGAAGTAGATGTCGCCGTTGGCGTGGATTTTCTGCAGGACCTGCTCGACGACCGCCATGTGCTCCGGGTCGGTGGTGCGGATGAAACGGCTGTTGCTGATGTTGAGTTCGGGCCACAGGGCCTGGAATTGCCCGCTGATGCGATCGACGTATGTCCGCGGGCTGAGGTCCTCCTTGCGGGCCGCCCGCACCACCTTGTCGCCGTGTTCGTCGGTGCCGGTGAGAAAAAAGGACTCTTGCCCGCACATGCGGTGAAAGCGCGCGGCGATATCGGCGATGATCGTGGTGTAGGCATGCCCGAGGTGGGGCCGGGCGTTGACGTAATAAATCGGGGTCGTTATGTAAAACCGTGGGGTCATGATCGCTCCTGGTTCGAAGGGGTGAGGTGCCACAGCGAGACCGCTGGTGGAAACAGGGCCTCCCCATGCAAAAAGTTGATGGCCTGCATTTTCCAGCAGGCACTGCCGGAGGCTGACTGCGGGCCGCATGAAATCAGGTGCCGGTGCGCGCGCCGTCGCTTCCAGTCGCACGTCTCATGCGGCAGCCGGTTGCGCGTCCGCTTGCCCGTTAATCAGTGGCGCTCCGCCACGATGTCCCGCAGCGGCACGTCGGTTTCGCCTCCGCCTTCCAGGCGCACGGTCACCAGCCCGGCCATGACGTTGTGGCGAACGACCTTGCCCTCGCCGGCCGGTGTCGCGACCACCTTGCCGGGCTTGGGAAAATCTTTCTTGAGCGCCTTGTAAGTCTCGTATTCGTAGGTGAGACAGCACATGAGCCGCCCGCACTGCCCCGAAATTTTCGTGGGGTTGAGGGACAGGTCCTGCTCCTTGGCCATGCGAATCGACACCGGGCCGAACTTGTCGAGAAAGGACGAACAGCAGGTTTCGCGGCCGCAGCGGCCGAGCCCGCCGCACATCTTGGTTTGATTGCGAATGCCGACCTGTCGCATTTCGATGCGCACGCCGAGCTTCTTGACGAGCATCTTGACCAACTGCCGGAAATCGACCCGCCCCTCGGAGGTGAAAAAGAATGTGTATTTGCTCCCGTCGAAGGTCTTGTCAACGGCGAAAAGGTTCATCTGCAAACCGATTTTCTTGATGCACTCCAGGCAGTAGAGGTGGGCCTTCTTTTCATCGGCGCAGTTGACCTCGAGCTGGCGCAGGTCCTTTTCGGCGGCCAGGCGATGCACCTTCTTGAGGTGTTTGGGGGTCGTCTTTTCGTCGACCGGTTGCGGCGCGATGGCCACCGTGGCAAGGCTCAACCCCTGTTCGGTTTCCACGATCACGTGGTCACCGCGCTTGAGCACGAAAGCACCGCAGTCAAAGTCGTAAACCTTGCCGGCCGGTTTGAATCGCACGCCGACTTTCTTGCTCATCTGTTTAGTCTCTCAAGGTAAGAGGATCATTACAGGGAAAAAAATAATGCGCGCCGCAAACCGGTGCAACGGCGAGGGCCTTTTAAATCTGGAAATTTAGAGATCATGCCGCGGCGAGCTTCAACATCATGGCTTCCAATGCCAGGCGCAAGTTGGCGTTGTCATCGATTTGCTTCTGGGCGGCCCTGAGGGCTTCCATTTTGCACAAAAGGTGATCGACGGCATTGACCTTTGCCGCCGCCTGAAGGCTCGCCGCCAGATCGGTGTTGACGATGCGTTCGGGGGCGTAGCGGCAGACGATCACGTCGCGCAGCCAGGTCAGCAAGGTGCTCAGGGCATCGGCGACCCGCTCCTTATTGGCCGACAGTGTTTCGGCAAAGGCCAGCAGCCGGCCGATGTCCCGCCCGCCGAGGGTTTCGGGCGCCTCCAGTCCGGAGGCGGTGATCAACCAGTTGCGATACCGCAGCCAGTCCGATTGAAGCAGGGTTTTTACCCGCGTCAGACTGCCGTCCGCCACGGCCGCCAGGACCCCGGCCGCCTGGTGTTCGAGCCCGTGCTCTTCAACCAGTTTGGCGGCAATCGTGCGCCGGGCGATGGGGGCGAAGCGCACCGGCCGGCACCGGGATACGATGGTCGGCAACAGGTCGGTCGTCTGCCGCGCGGTGAGAACCAGAAGGGTGTTTTGGGGCGGCTCTTCGAGCATTTTGAGCAGCGCGTTGCCGGCGGCGGCGTTCATGGCGTGGGCATCGGTGATGATCACCACCCGGATTTCGCCTCGTAGGGCTTCAGCGACAGCGTCTCGCAGAGCGCGCGGATTTGGGCGATGCGGATAATGCCGCCGGTCGGCTGGATGAGGATGACATCCGGATGAGTCGCCGAGACGATCTTGCGGCACGCCGGGCAGCCGCCGCACGGCTCGACATTGCCGGGCACCGGGGAAGACGGCCGGGTCGAGGCCGGGCCGGGATCCCGTGGGGCCGTTTTCCCGCCGGTGCAGTTACAGATCATCGCCAGAGCGACCGCCGCGCTGTATTTTCCGACCCCTTCCGGCCCGGTGAACAGCAGGGCGTGGGGCAGGGCCGCTTTTCGATACAGGGTCCTCAAAATGGCGACGGGTCGTTCCTGCCCTATGATGGATGCGAAACCGGGCACCGTTTCACCGTCCTTTTTCGACCCGCTCGCGCAGTTCCTTGCCCGATTTAAAAAACGGCAGTCTTTTTGGGTTGATGAGCACCTTTTCTCCGGTCTTGGGATTTCGGCCGGTGTAGGCTTTATACTCCTTGACGAAGAAGCTGCACAAGCCCCTGATTTCAACCCGCTCGCCCGCGGCGAGGGCCTCGGCCATGCTGTCGAAAAATATTTGTATGATCTTCGCGGCTTCGAATTTCGATATGTCGACCTCGTTTTTCAGCGCGGAGATCAATTCCAGTTTGTTCATGCCTCCTCCTCGAGACTTCAAGCTAAAAAATTCGGCGGTGGTATCGGTCGTCGGCGTATGACACTACGGCCGCCTCCCTCCGGCCTTGCCTAAATCTTTATCCTGAAGCCTGTCACAAAAAAGATGGCTGATCTCAAGGCCGTGTTTGTAAAACAAATCCTGATAAAAAGTCAAGGAGTTATGACAGGATGTCGGGCAGCCTTTCGACTTCGGACTGGTCCACGTCAACCCCGGCGTGCTGACCGAGGGCCTCGATGTTGACCACCACCCGCTGCTTGCCGCGGTATCGCACGAAGGTTCCGGAGACCCCGGCGAAGGGGCCGGAGACCACGATGACGCGGTCACCTTTTCTCAGCCGGGCCCCGGTGGCGATCGGCTGTTCCACCGCCACCATTATTTTCAGCGAGGCGATGGTGTCATCGGAAACCGGAACCGGTCCATCCTTAGTGCCGATGAGGCGCACCACGCCGGTAGTCTTGAGAATATCGAGATGCCGGTAGGGGTTTAAATCCGACTTCACGAAAAGGTAGCCGGGAAACAGGGGAACATGAATCATCAGGCGGCGGTCACGCCGCTTGCTCTTGACCCGGACCTTCGGCAGAAACACTTCGATTTTTTTCTTGTCCAGCCCGTCGTGGACCACACTTTCGAAACGACTTTTCGTGTGCAGGACATACCATGAATGCTGAAATTCGGTTGACATGGGACGGTTCCGTTTTAAGGGGTGGCAGGTGACGTCAATAGGCCGTCTTGAATTCTCCCAGGCCCAGGAGGTTGACGGCGAACTCGATCTTCCGATCGGAGGGCTCTTCGAGATAGGCGACCTGAACCCCCCAGCAGCCGGCGCGATACAGCAGGCTGACCCCAGCCTGAAGCCGTTCGTTGGTGCGAATGTTTTTTTCGTATAAAAACCCCGTTGCCAGGCGATTGTTCCAGTTGACCAGCAAATCGGTGGAAATGGACTGGACATTTCCGCGCGTGTAGCTGTATCCGGCCGACAACCGGTCTCCGCGGGTGTCCGAGAGCAGCATGGACACGCTGGTCGAGTCGAGCCGGTAATCGTAGACATTCCAATCGGCGCGGCTGTCGAGGGCGACAAAGGGCGAGAGCCAGATGTCGAGTTCGGCGACGATAGGCGAAAAGGATTGCTCTTTCTCAGCCTCGGTCGCCTCTTCACGGGTGGCCGGGTCGAAATAGTAGCTCTGTTCCACGTTGAAACGGACGATTTCGCGGTAGTCATAGGGCGGCAGTCCGGCGGCGGCCGATTCGGCCGCTCCCGGTCGCGGCGAGCGGGCAATGAAAAAGTTGTTGAGGGAATAGGTCACGAAATTGGCGGCGGCGATGCGGTCGATGAAATCAAAATCGGGCAGGTCCTCCTGGCCGACATCCGGCACGTATTGATAAGCGATCGAGGGCCGAACGATGTGTTTGATCTTGTCGAAACCCAACCGATCGACGGCGAAGATGCTGTAGAGGTCGGATTTCATCTCGACGCGCGCATCCCACAGCTCGCGGTTGGAGAACCGGCCGTCGTCCCGGGTCGGGTCGGTCCACCAGAGCGTCTGCCGCAAACCGATCGACGGCTCCAGGGAGACGTATCTGCTCAAGCGCGCCGGCCAGTAGAAGCGGGGAAAGACATCGAGCCGCTGCCCCGTTTCGCCGGCTTGGCGATAAAAATAATTGTAACTGGAGACCAGATCGAAAAAAAGATCCGAGGACTGCAGACGCTGTTTGACGCCGTATAACGACACGGCCGGCAGCCGCTGCAGCGTGTCGTCGTTTTCGGCGAACCGGCGCTTGATCACATCATCGGTCCATTGGAAATTGGCATCCAGGGTGAACCGGCTCCAGGTCCGGCTCAGAACGAAGCGGTTGAGCCGCAGCGGGTCGGTGTAGTCGTCGAGCTGGCGGGCGAACATGCTGAGAAAATAGGCGTTGGTGACATTATAGCCCGAGTACCCGTTTCTGAACTCCGTCAGGTAATCCTGGTCGCTCACGACGTCCACTTCCAGCCGGCCGCGCCAGTCCGCGGGCGTCGTGAAATAATGGCCGCCCCTGATCCAGTAGCGGTCGCGGTTGGGGCGCAGGTAGGCATCCCCGGGATAGCCCCATTTTTCGCTGTTGTCGCCCATGCCGTCGTCGACCTGGCGGTCGTTTAAATAGTCGGCCATCCAGGCGCCCTTGCCGGTTTCACTCACTGCGTAGCGATACTCGGCGCCGATTTTATTGCCCCGCTCGCTCATGTAAAGGTTGTAGAACGTCGCATCGCTGCTCTCACCGATGGCCCAGTAGAACGGCTGGTTGATGAAGAAGCCCCAGCGGGTCGAGCTTCCCAGCTGGGGCGCCAGCAGGCCGGTCTGCCGGCTGGTGTTGGCCGGAAAGACGAAAAAGGGGGAGTAGAGGACCGGAACGCCCCCGGCACGCAGCGTGGCCCCCTGGACGATGCCGTATCCCTCCAGGGTCACCTCGATTTTCTTGCCATGGATGATCCAGTCCGGCCTTTTGCCGTCGCAGGTGGTCACGCCGGCGTTTTCGATCTTGTAGGTGTTTTCGCCGGTCTTCAGAATTCTTTGGCCGGTGATGTGGAAATTGTTTTCCCTGAGAAAGATCGAGCCGTCATAGACGATGCCGGTTTTTTGCTCCAGGTCGAGTTCGACCCGGCTGCCGGTGAGAAAATCGCCCCCGGTAGTGACCTTAACGTGGCCTTCGGCCCGGGCGGTCATGGTCGCCTTGTCGAACTCGACGCGGTCGGCGGTGATGACGCGATCGCCCTTGGTGATCACGACATGGCCTTCGGCGACGTAGCGCTGCGCCATCTCGTCGAAGCGCAGGGTGTCGGCGTCGATGGTCCATGGCAGCTGGGTGTCGTCGCGGTTGAGCCGGTTCAGAAACCCCTCGAAATCCTGCGCTCCGCAGGCGCCGCCGGCCAGCACCAGGCACAGGCAGGTCGACAGGAGGACACAGGCCCGTGCCAGGGCGGTCCACCCGACTGCCCGGCCCGCCGCCGCAGGCGGACGGTCGGCGGCAGTGGATGCTGAATGATGCGACATTGAACCTTCTGGGGGCGGAAGTATCGGATTCCCGGTTGAACGGGGCGAGAATTTGCAGTATAAAAGCCAACTCGGCCGTAAATGTCAAGAAAGGGTTGGAATTCCAGGAATTCATGATGAACATTTTGTTGACCAACGACGACGGAATTCACGCCGCGGGGTTGTGGGCGCTTTTTTATCGGCTGCGGGAGCGTCACACCGTCACGGTGATCGCCCCGGACCGCGAACGCAGTGCGATCGGCCATGCCATCACCCTCCATGAGCCCCTGCGCGCGAACCTGGTGACGGTCAACGGCGGCTACAGCGGATACGCCGTCAGCGGCACGCCGGCGGACTGTGTCAAGCTGGGGCTGTTCGAGCTGCTCGGCGCACGGCCCGACATGGTGGTCTCGGGTATCAACCCCGGCGCCAACGTGGGCATCAACATCAACTATTCGGGCACGGTGGCGGCCGCCAAGGAGGCCGCGGT
>JBAPWQ010000235.1:0-2838 GCA_049283795.1 Desulfobacterales bacterium
TGGACCGGCTCTGCGCGCCGAAAACCATCCTGGCCACCAACACCTCGAGTTTCTACGTGCGCGAGTTCGCCGCGCAGACCGATCGGCCCGACCGCTTCATCGGCCTGCACTATTTCTACCATCCGGCCAAGAACCGTCTGCTGGAAGTCATTCCCCACGATACGACCAGCCCGGAAACGATCGAGAAATCGCTGCTGGCGGCCAAGCTGCACGGCAAGACCGCCATCGTGGTCAAGGACGCGCCCGGTTTTGCCGTCAACCGGTTCTTCGTCCCCTTTCTGAACGAAGCCGCTCGCATGCTGGAAGAAAAACTGGCCGACATCCCGACCATCGAGGAGGCCGCCAAGCGGGCCTTTAAGATCGGGATGGGCCCCTTCGAGCTGATGAACGTCACCGGGATTCCGATCGCGGTGCACGCCGCCACCACCCTGGGCAACGAACTGGGACCCTTTTATGCCCCCTGCGGGATCCTCACGTCGCAGAAGGAAAAAGGGCAGAACTGGAATCTCGACGGTGCGGTCGATGAATCGAAACTCCAACCCGTCATCGATCGCTTCTACGGCGTCTGCCTCGGGGTGGCCGCCGCGCTGGTCGATGAAGGGGTGGCCACGATCGAGGACACCGATCGCGGGGCCAAGATCGGATTGCGGTGGATCATGGGCCCCTTCGAAATCATGAACAAGATCGGCATCGACAAAACCTGTGCGGCCGTGGCGGCCGTAGCCGATAAATACCCGGATTTCCGCATGCCCGAAATTCTCACCCGCCAGAAGGCCGCCGGGAAACCGTTCGAGTTCACCGTCGTCGACCTGGAGGTCAAGGACGGCATCGCCGCCATCACCATCAACCGGCCCGAGGCCATGAACGCCTTGAACGAAGCCGTGGTGGCCCAGCTGGCAGCGCGCTTCGCCGCGGCCAAACAGGACCCGGCCGTCAAGGCGATCGTTTTTCTGGGGGCCGGCAAAGCGTTTGTGGCCGGCGCCGACATCCGCTATTTCATCAGCAAGATCAAGGCCGGCCGGATCGCCGACATCGTCGCCTTCACCCGCAAGGGCCACGAACTGCTGCTTGCCATCGAAAATTCACCCAAGCCGACCATCGCCCTGCTGGACGGGCTTTCGCTCGGCGGCGGCAGCGAACTGGCGCTGGCCTGCCAGGCGATCGTCGCCACGCCGGCCGGGTCCCTCGGGTTTCCGGAAACAGGGATCGGCATTTTTCCCGGCCTGGGCGGCATGCTGCGCCTGGCGCGCCAGGTGGGCCCGGACCTGGCCCGGTATTACGTCTTCACCGGTGCCGCGCTCGGTGCCGCGGATGCCCATGCCCTGGGGATCGTCAATCGCCTGGTCGCTCCGGCCGAGGTCGACGCGGCCATCAGAGACCTGGTGGCCTTGGGCCTGCCGGACAAGTACCGCCGGCGCGAAATCCCCGAAAAATTCAAGCCCCTGGCCGCCATGGGCTCCAGCGCCAACGTGGCCCGGCTGCTGGCCGGAAATCCCCCGGAAGGCGTCGAGGAGGCCCTGGCCGCCAAAACGGCCAAGTTCATCGGCTACAAGGCGCCCCTGGCGCTTAAGATAGCTAACGAGATCATCGACCGGCAGGTCGACAAACCGATCGGCGAAGCCGTTGAAATCGAATTGGGGCGCCTGCAGGAAATCTTCTCGACCGCCGACGCGCTCGAAGGGCTGACCGCCATGGGGCGGAAAAAACCGGAATACAAGGGCGCCTGACGAAGTTTGAAACTGGAAACTGGAAACTCGAAACTTGTGCGCGATGAACGTCGAATTCGATGGTAAACGTTCGATGTTCATTTGTTCAAAATTTTCATTATAGGAGAATGAAGCATGTCGATGACATCCTGGCAAATGGTCGCTCCTCAAAAACCGCTCGCGCGGGTTGAAAGCCCGCTGCCGCAGCCGGGCGCGGGAGAAGTTCTGCTGCGCGTGGTCGGCTGCGGCGTCTGCCACACCGATCTCGGGTTTTATTACGACGGCGTGCGGACCAAATCCCCGCTGCCCCTGACCCTGGGGCACGAAATCAGCGGGATGGTGGAAGACTGTGGCAAGGGCGCCGAGCGCTGGGCCGACAAGGCCGTCATCGTACCGGCCGTGATGCCCTGCGGTGCCTGTGACGTCTGCCGGCGCGGTTTGGGTAACATCTGCGCGACCCAGAAAATGCCCGGCAACGACATCCAGGGCGGATTCGCCTCCCACATCGTCGTTCCGGCGAACCAGCTCTGCGAGGTGCCGTTGAATTCCGACGGCAGTCCCGAGGGCCGCTCCGGCGAGTCGCTGGCCGAACTGTCGGTCATTGCCGATGCGGTCACAACGCCCTACCAGGCGGTGATCGAATCGCAGCTGGCCGCCGAGGACACGGCCATCTTCGTCGGCGTTGGCGGTGTGGGCGGGTTCGGCGCCCAGATCGCCAAGAGCTTCGGGGCCGCCGTGGTGGCGATCGATGTCGATGCGGCCAAGCTCGAGGCCATTGCGCCGTATGTCGACCGGACCTTCAACGCGCGTGAACTACCGTTCAAGGACCTGCGCAAGGCGGTATCCGATTTCGTCAAAGAGCAGGGCCGGCGGCGGACCGAATGGAAGATCTTCGAGACCTCGGGAACCGCGGCCGGGCAGAAAACGGCTTTCGGCCTGCTGACCTACGGGGCCTCGCTGGCCGTGGTCGGCTTCACGATGGATACGGTCGAAATCCGGCTCTCGAACCTGATGGCCTTTCACGCCACCGCGCGCGGCAACTGGGGCTGCCAGCCGCAATACTATAAGCCGGTGCTCGACCTGGTGCTGGCGGGCAAGGTCCGGATCGGCCCCTTTGCCAAGACCTTTCCCC
>JBAPWQ010000236.1:0-13185 GCA_049283795.1 Desulfobacterales bacterium
ACTCGAAGCTGACAAAATGGAATTCAAAACCTTTTAAAATATAATTGAACCTTGAACCCTTTGAACCGCCGAACCCCTTAACCCCTGAACCGTCCTATCCGGGAAAAGGCCTGGCCTGTTTCCGGCGGATGGTCGGGCCGCGGCTGGCTCTGGATGTGCGATTATGAATAGGCGTTGTTTCCGTCCATCCTCGACGACCGGGCCTTGATGTCTCTTTCGATTTTATCCTTCTCGACCTTGAAGCACTCCGGGCAAATGCCGTGCGTAAAGTCGACGTCCCAGAGTTCCTTGAAGTAGGATTCGACCCGCCGCCACGACTCGGCACCGTCGCGCACCTTGCGACAATTGGAACAAATAGGAATCAGGCGCCGGAGTTCGACGATTTCGCTGATGTCTTCGATGACCAGCAGGGCAAGCGATCTTTCCTGGTAGCAAAAGGGAGACGCCGTGACCAGGGCATAGATTTCAAGCTTATACTTGTCCCGGATGACTTCCAGCCGTGTGCGGCGGCGCACGACGTGGTTGCCTCGAAATGCTTCACCGACAGAATTTCTGATAACGCACCCCGCGCACGCCGGCCCGCGGCCACATCCCTGCGGGTCATCGACCGCGTGCAGGCAATGCAACACCTCTCCGCCGCGCTGGTTCAGCAGGGCCGCCCGCTGGACTGCCAGGAATTCGGCGGCCGCTGCATTGCACTCCTTAATCCTCACATCTTCATCGACCACGAATGTCAGCGACGGCAGCGCATCGAACACGGACCTGAGCATGCCGGTCGCCGCATTGTCTTTCTCAGTCATCATCCCCCTCTTCCTTTGGAACCTATGATAAAAACTTGAAACTGGCAAAAAGGACTGTAACACCATGTAAAATAAAATTGAACCTTTCAACCTGACCTTCTTACCCTCGATCTCGTACTATCCGGAAGAGGGCGCCGCCTGTTTCGGGCGGGCCATTCCGCAGATCGCCTTCAGCAAAACGGCCGACGAGGCCGTTTTGCTCACGAAGGCTTCCGCGCCCGCCTGTCGCATCGTTTTTGCCAGCTGATCATCCTCGTACATCGACAGGCCGATCACGCGCACCTCGGGCAACTCGGCCTTGATGCGGCGGGTGGCCTCGATGCCGTCCATCTCCGGCATGGAGACATCCATGACGATGACGTCCGGTTTGACCTGCCGGGCCCGCTCGATGGCTTCCAGCCCGTTGGCGGCCTCGCCCGCCACCTGGATGTGCGGCTGCCCGGAAATCAGCTGGATCAACCCCTGGCGCATCACCCGGTGGTCGTCGACGAAAAGCACCCTGGTCACAACTTCTTCGGCCGCGGCAATCTCCCCCGCCAGCGAGCCGGACGATGGGTCGCTCACATCGAGTCGCCGCGTCTCCGCGCCTTTGTCCAGGCTGAGCGGAACCCGCAGGGTGAAGCGGCTGCCCCGGCCGGGAGCGCTTTCGATCGTCAGGCTGCCGCCGATATGGCGGGTTCGCTCCCGCAGGCTCAGCAGCCCGAAGCCGGCTTTCTCGTCGAAGTGATCCAGGCAGTCGGGATCGAAGCCCCGGCCCTGATCGCTGACCGCAATGCTCAGGCCGTGGTCCGCGCCGCGAAGCTCGACCCGCGCCCGTTTCACATCGGCGTGCTTGACGACATTGAACAGTAATTCCTGTACGGCGCGAAAAAGAAAAACGTTCAAAGGCGATCTTTCAAAGTGCGGGGCCCCGTCGGTCACCAGCTGAATGCCGAGCCCGAACTGCGCGTTCATCTGTCCGGCCAGCCACTGCAGGGCGGCGATCAGGCCGGAGTGCTGCAGCACCGGCGGACTCAGGTCGTGCGACAGGCGGCGCGCCTTTTCGATGGACTCCTCCAGCAGCCGCTCCACGCTCACCAGCATGGATGTGGGCGGCAGGCTGTCGCGGACGCATTGCAGCTGAAGGCGGGCGGCGGCCAGGATCTGCTGCAGGTCGTCGTGCAGCAGCTGGGCGACCCGGCGCCGTTCGCGTTCCTCGGCCTCGACCAGCTCGACGGCCAGTGCCTGGAGCTGCCGGGAGCGCGCCTCGGCCAATTCGGTGCGCTCGGCCACTCGCTGCTCGAGCGTTTCGTTCAACTGCCACAGCGCCTCCTCGGCCCGTTTACGGTCTGTAATGTCGGTGGCCGAGGGGATCAGGTAAGAGACGCGGCCGTCGGCGTCGACCATGGGCGACAACATGAAGTCGATGGTCAGAAACCGGCCGTCGCCGACCCGGATCACTTCGTCGAAACGGCTGCCCTGGCCGGCGGCCGCCTCCTCGATGGCCGCGCGCAACCGCTGCTGGACCTCGCTCGACCACGACCACCAGTAGCACTCTTCGAAGGGCTTGCCGAGCACGTCGTGCGGTTTCAGGTTGGCCGTCTCGAGCGCGGTGCGATTGGCTTCGACCAGAATGCCGTCGGGTGTCATGAGGCCGATCATGGCCACCATGTTGTCCATGACATCGCGCAGGTGTTGCTCGCTGGCCAGCAGCGCCAGCGCCGCCCGCTTCTGGTCGGTGATGTCGATATTGAGGCCGACCCATTTCGTGATTCCCCCGGCGGCATCCCGCATGGGAAACCCGCGCCCGAGGATCCAGCGGTCGGCACCTATCCGCATCCAATAGTAAAGCCGACTGTTCGTCGGACATACGCCACCTTGTTTTCACTTAGCGCATTCAAAACGAAATGATAAAATTTTCACCACCGGTTTTTTTAGCATAGTTTTCATTAATTTCAACACGATTTTAACAATGGGATTAACCTCTTATATTCTACCGTCTGCGATTACAGCCCATGATGAGTGTATATGATCCATGTTCCTGGCCAAGATCACCGATTTCTATTTCACCGACTCATACTCGCAGCCATGCATCACTTCCTCCCGCAGGGGCCGGCCCTGTGCCTGCCCTAATATTCGATCCGCGGCGGCTGAGCAAGAAATACCCATCCTACAACCGGCTTCCTGCAGGCAAATTCACCGTGCGGCAACCGGATGCCCAGGAGAGAAAATCGTTCAGTTGGTCACGGATCAAAGGGGCTGGGCCTCCGCTGTGACAATCTTGCAGATGGCTTTGATATTGTAAGGTTTCGGGAAAAAATAATCGGTGACCCCGTCACTCAAGAATTGCGATACGACTGAAGCGTCTCCGCCGGTCGTCATCGCGATTTTCGTGTCCGGCGACCGCCGGCGAATACGCCGGACCAACTCGTAACCATTGAGGCCGGGAATGCGAAGATCCGTGAAAACGACGTCTATGCGCTCGCGCTGGAAAAGATTCCACGCTTCAAGGCCGTCAAGGGCTTTGTATACACAAAAACCGTGGCGTTCGAATCCGAGCGCCAGCAGCTCGACGATCATGTCATCGTCGTCGACGATCAGGATGGTTTTCGGTAAAGCGGCCGAAACCGGGTGTTTCAAACGCATTGTCGGCCTCCTTTCTTCAATACGATGCTTCCATTTCCGGGGACAGAGTTCTTATCAGCAGATGGATGTCCAAATATAAGTCGCCGGTGCAAAATTAGAATGGGGATTTCGGCGTGCTGCTCACACCGGTCGCGGGAATTTTTCAGAATGTTAACCGTTCCTGCCGGATCTTGCAACTCGTTGCAAATGTTTTATATATTTATAATTCCGTATTAACCGTTGTATTTCGGTTGCAGGAGACATATGGTCGCTGACAGGCCGAATGGAAACTTGAAACCGGATACTGGCAAATAGGAATCCAGCACTGGTTCGATAGCGTCTATTTAACCTTCTATGCAACGACGCCAAAATGGCGCAGTTTCTTTAACGATCAACCTGGGCGCTTCGCGGCCAGCGGCTGCGCTGAACCCTGATCCTAACAATGAGGTGGAACAATGCCGATCGGTCAACTGTTTTTTTTAACTTTCCTTTTGGTACTGAGCTGCTGCGGATTCGTGTGGATGCTGCTCAAGTCGCGACCCTCAAAACCTGATAGCGTTCCCCGAAAAACAGACAAAGAACAGATCGTGGACATGTTGGCCCATGTCAAGGATCAGTTCGCCTTGTCGATCTACAAGCAATCCTACGATATTGCGGACCATGAGATAGCGATGAATGAAACGCCAGGGGAAAAATGAAAATCGGCATTTTCATCGGACGGCGGAAGCCATTGACATTGGAAAATGCTACGTGGATCAATTACAACAGAGTATGCACCAATCCTTGACACTGGTGCACTCTGCAGATAAATCTTTTAAGCGCTCAATCACGCATTATGTTTATGACAGGCCAATCGAATGGTCGGCAGAAGCGCCGCCGTTCGATTCATAAGTAAATAACTTCTACCCAGAGCCTCTAAATGAAGCCGAAGCCGGCAACCCGGCCCCGGCTTCGCACAACCATTATCCCGCCTTGACAGAGATCTTGCGCGGCGTCGCCTTTTCGATCTTGGGCAGCGTCAGGCGCAGAACGCCGTCGTTCATCTGGGCATCGATCCGGTCCTGATCGATGACCTCCGACAGGGTGAACTGCCGCATGTAGCGGCCGATTTCGTACTCGACCAGCAGGTCCTCTTCATCGGACCCTTCCCACGGCGCCACCTCGCCCATCAGGGTCAACACATCGTCCCGCAGATCGATGTTTAGATCATCGGGCTTTACCCCCGGCAGGTCCGCCACCAGCGTGATTTCTTTTTCGGTTTCGAATATATCCACCGCCGGCGTGAAGACCGGACCGGTTTTGGTTTGCTCGGCGGGCGCGGTCACTTCCTGTTTTTCCTTGGCTTGGATTTCTTTGGTTTCGGCCATTTTCATATCCCTCCTTTGATAGATGGCTGAAAGGCGAAAGGCTGAAGGCGAAAGGCAAGAGGGTAAAAATGAAGCTGTTGACCAGTTGCCGTTCGCCGTTTGCCTTGCGCCGTTTGCCGTTTCCTGACAATCAGCGGACCGTGATTTGTTTCGGTTTGGCGGCTTCCGCCTTCGGTACCACAACGGTCAGAATCCCGTTGACGTGGCCGGCTTCAACCTTGTCGGCATCGACATCCCCGGGTAGTGCGATCATGCGGCTGAAGGTGCCGGCATCTCGTTCGCGGCGGTGGTACCTCACGTTCTCATCTTCGGACGGGATCTTGCGCTCGCCGGAAATCGACAGGTTGCGGCCGGTTACCGAGATATTGATGTCGGCCGCGCTCAGCCCCGGCAGTTCCGCCCGCACATAGTAGTTTTCCTTGCCCTCGGTCAGGTTGATCAGGGGGAACACCCCGGCGCCCGCCAGACGGTAAGGTCTTCGGGCCCCACCTCCGCCGAACGCCTCATCGAGTTGGCGCCGCATGCGCTCGAGGTCCTCGAAAGCGCTTCCCCAGCCCCCGGTCGGATAATACGTCGGTCGTCTGAAAATCATGGCAGTCTCCTCCTTTGTCGATGTTTTTAAGATTCCGATTTAATCTCGATCTTCCTGGTTTCGGCCCCCTTGGCCTTCTTGAGATTAATCTTCAACACACCGTTTTTGTACTTGGCCTCCACTTTGTTCTCGTCGACCGCGGTCGGCAGCTCGATCGTTCGCCTGTAATAGCCGAAGGAGCTTTCCACGCGGTGATAGTGTTCGTTTTTTTCCTCTTTTTCGTGCTTCTTTTCGCCGCGGATCGTCAGCAGCCGCCCCTCCAGCGCTATGTCGATATCCTCCTTTTCGACACCGGGGATCTCGGCCTTGACGATGATGTCCTTGTCCCTCTCGCTCACGTCCACGCTGGGGTACCAGTTTTCTCCGGAAAGGCCCTTGGGAAAATGCTCTCCGAAAAACCTTTCCAGCAGGTCATTGAATTCCTGATGCCGGCCGGCCATCTCACCGCTGCGTTTTTTCCATGGAACCAGATTTTTCATGCCCTCACCTCCTTGTTCAAGGTATCGGTCCTCAAGTATTTTTATAAATAAAATAATGTATGATTAATTTTTGTCAATATTTAGAGTATTACTATTAAATTTATTTTTAATAAATCATGCTGTAGGCTTTAACCGACTCATGCCACTCTGCGAAAGGCGAGAAACCATAAAGGATAAAAGTCCGCCGCCGGCACGCCTCATCGCAAGGATAGGCCGTCTACAGTTCATATAATGGTAAAAAAAAGGTGAGAATATGGTCGATAATATATTAACGATGGTCTGACCCAGTGACCGAAGGGTTTCTTCCCCGTTGGGTCATGGTCTCATCTTTTTATTAAGCCCCAAACATGGTAAATTAGCGATGGAACATCAACAGCGCATGGCCACGAAACGAAACGGCCGAGGTAGCGACGATCGCTGGTAACTTTCACCGCGTCGAAATTTCTAAAGGAGATATGGCATGAAAGACGATCGGGGCGTATACTATTACCCGAACCCGCTCCAGAAAAAATTCCGGATGTACGTGAAGGAAATGCACGGGGAAATCTGTTTCAGGATGTGGAATTCCGATGATCCGCAGCTGTGGGAAACTCATGGCTGGGTGCCTTACGACGCCATTCAGAAGGCAGCCGAAGTTTATGACGGCAAGGCCATCGACCCCAAACAGGCCTACGACATCGAAGTCGCCCGGGCCCTGATGAAACACGGCGGCTGAAACCCTTCTCGAGAAGGCCGAAGCGATCGATTTTGAGCTCTGACACCGTGACCATCGTCCTGGGGAAAAACCTCAGGCTGACCGCAGTTCCGCCGCAGCTCTGTGAGGTGCTGACCGAGCGCTTGAAATTCCCCAACCCCAAGTATCTCGAAAATGCCCGCATGGGCCGCTGGAATCGCGGCGTTCCGAAAGAGCTGCGCTTCTATGACCGTCTCAGGGGCGGCGGGCTGGTGATACCCCGTGGCTATACGCGTCAGCTGATTACCACCTGCCGCCGGCTGGGTATCGGCTACCGGATCGAGGACCGGCGGCGCAGCCTGCCGCCGCTGGAATTCGCCTTTTGCGGGCAGCTGCGCCCTTTTCAGCTTCAGGCGGTCCGGCACATGCTGCGCAAGGAGTTCGGCACCCTGAACTCCCCGACCGGTTCCGGTAAAACCGTCATGGCCCTTTACATCATGGCCGAACGCCGTCAGCCCGCGCTGATCGTCGTGCACACCGCCGGCCTGGCGCGCCAGTGGACCGAGCGCATCGAAACCTTTTTGAACATCCCGGCCAAAGAGATCGGCCGCATCGGCGGCGGCAAGAAGAAGATCGGGCCACAGGTGACGGTCGCCCTGGTGCAATCCCTGTGCAAATGCGCCGATGAGGTCGCCCCGCACATCGGGCACCTGGTTGTCGACGAGTGCCACCGCACCCCGAGCCGGACCTTCACGGATGCCGTGGCCGAATTCGATTCACGCTTCATGCTGGGGCTTTCGGCAACGCCCTGGCGCCGCGACAATCTCTCGCGGCTGATCTTCTGGCACCTGGGCGACGTGCATCACCAGGTCGAGAAAAACGATCTGATCCGCACCGGCCAGGTCCTGACGGCCGAGGTCATCTTCCGCAACACGGAGTTCAAGCCGTATTACGACCCGGTCCAGGAATACAGCAAAATGCTCTCCGAGCTGACGGTCAACGACGAGCGCAACCGGCTCATCGCGGCCGACATCGCCGCCGAGGCGGCCGCAGGGGCCGGCATCTGCCTTGTGCTGACGGACCGCAAAAAGCACTGCGAATCTCTGGGGGCTCTTTTGCGCTATGGCCATTCTCTGCCGGCCGACATCCTGAACGGGGACCTGAGCCCCGCCGCGCGCGAATCGGTGATGGGCCGGCTGCGGGAGGGCCGTGTCAGGGTGCTCATCGCCACCGGCCAGTTGATCGGGGAAGGATTCGACTGTCGCGAACTCACCACGCTGTTCATGGCGACCCCGGTGCGTTTCAGCGGCCGCGTCATTCAATATCTGGGGCGAATTCTGCGGCCGGCCCCCGGTAAAAAAAAGGCGCGGGTGTTCGATTACGTGGATGTCTACGTCGAGCCCCTGCTGAAGGCCGCCGGCGCCCGCAAGAAAATTTACGGGCTGCAGTCGTGACATCCGTCATCGGAGGAGACGCATGAAAAGCTATCGCAAGGAATTGTGTTTCGAGGTCCCCACCCGGCGGGCCTTCATCAACATCACCGGCCAGGTGGAGCAGTGTCTCAAGGAAAGCGGCGTCAAAGAAGGCCTGTGCCTGGTCAATGCCATGCACATCACCGCTTCGGTCTTTATCAACGACGACGAATCGGGCCTGCACCACGACTACGAGGTCTGGCTCGAAAAGCTGGCGCCGCACGAACCGGTTTCACACTACCGCCACAACGTGGGCGAGGACAATGCCGATGCGCACCTGAAGCGCCAGGTCATGGGCCGCGAAGTGGTGGTGGCGATCACCGGCGGCCGGCTGGACTTCGGCACCTGGGAACGGATCTTCTATGGCGAATTCGACGGGCGCCGCCGCAAGCGGGCGCTGGTAAAGATTATCGGAGAATAAAATCGCTACGCGATTTTATGTTATGGGAGATTGACTACGCGATTTTATGTTATGGGAAGATTGGTTGCGCGATTTTATGCTATGGGAGATTGACTGCGCGATTTTATGCTGTGGGGACATGGCTGCGCGATTTAATGATGTGTCGGCAATTATCATGTGTGTATTGCTTATCAGGCCTCACACGGTTATACTGCACGCCAGGCACCGACAAGCTTCCCGCTGAATCCTGGTTCTCGTGCCTGATAAATAGCGGCTGAATGGAAACCCTTTTCTCCTCGGCGTTCCGTTCCCGGACTCGGAGGCAGCATGCGATCAGAAGAGGAAATCGTCTATCTCCTGAAGGCGATTGATGCCTTCAAAAACCGGCTGATCGTCATTTCTCCGGAATTCAAAATCCTGGCGGCCAACTGCCGGCCGAGCAGCGGCGAAGAATCCGATATCATCGGACAACACTGTCACCGGGCCTTCTACAATCGCACCCTTCCTTGCGAAAACTGCGCCGTGATAGAAACAAGCAAAACAGGGCGCACATACCTTCAGTCGAAACCGGAAAACAGCGTCAATCTCGAAAAGATGCCGTGTTTCTATGCCTATCCTGTTTTTAAAGGCGACCAGATCGAGGCCTTCGTCAGCATGGATTTCGACCTGCCGACCAGAGGTCAAATCGAGGATAAGCTGCAGAGTTCCAACACGCTGCTGCGCAACCTGATCCTCAGCGCGGTGGATGGCGTCATTGCCGCCGATAAAATGGGTAAAATCCTGATCTTCAACGACATGGCCTCCGAAATATTCGGCTACAGCGTCGAGGAGGCGCTCGAGCGCCTGAACATTCGCGACATTTATCCCGACCGGCTCGAACTCGACATCATGAATAAACTGCGCAGCCCGGACTATGGCGGACCGGGCAAACTGCGCTCCTACCAGGCGGATGTTCTCAACAAAAGCGGTGACCGCATTCCGATCAATCTCAATGCGGCCATTGTTTACGAGGACGACCGGGAAGTCGCCACGATCGGCTTTTTCCACGACCTGCGGGAAATGCGGCACATGAAAGAGGAACTCGAGAAAACGCAGCTGCAGCTCCTGCAGTCCGAGAAAATGGCCTCGCTCGGCAAGCTGGCGGCCGGGGTCGCCCACCAGCTCAACAACCCGCTGAGCGGCATCACGCTTTTCACCAAACTGGTGCTCGAAGACTACGAGCTGGAGGATGACGCCCGCGCCGACCTGAACCGGGTGCTCTGCGATGCCGAACGCTGCAAGGAAACGGTGAAAGAACTACTCGAATTCACCCGCCAGACCCGGCATCTCATGCAGCCCCACGATATCAACCGGGCCCTGACCCGCACCCTCTTCCTGCTGGAAAACCAGGCGCTCTTCCAGAACATCACGATCGAAAAAGATTTGGACCCCGACCTGAAACCGGTTCACAGCGACATTCAGCAGCTGAACCACATGTTCATGAACATCATCTTGAACGCCGCCCAGGCCATGGACGGCAACGGCCGTTTGACGCTCAAGACCGGATACCTGGCACAAAAAGAGCGTGTGCGCATCGAAATTTCGGATACGGGCCCGGGCATTGCCGAACACATCCTGCCGCACATCTTCGAGCCGTTTTTCACCACCAAGGAAGAGGGCCAGGGCACCGGGTTGGGCCTAAGCCTGGTTTACGGCATCGTGGAAAACCACAGCGGCCGCATAAAAGCCTCCAGCGAACCAGGCCGGGGAACGACGTTCATCATCGAGCTGCCCCTGCAGCCGAAGACCGACAAAGGAAGCGACAGTGAACGATGACCGCGAAGCGATCCGAGTACTGGTGGTCGACGACGAACGGGACATCCGGGACGGTTCCGAGCGGATCCTGAAACGCCTCGGCTACAGTGTTTCCACCGCCGACCGTGGAGACAAGGCCCTCGACGCCGTGAAAAAGGTATTTCCCGCCATCGTGCTGCTCGATCTGAAGATGCCCGGCATGGACGGCATGGAGGTTCTCAACCGCATCCGCAAGATCGACGAGGCCATCCTGGTTGTCGTCATCACCGGTTACGCCACGGTCGAGACCGCCATTACCGCCATGAAGCAGGGGGCCTACGACTTCATTCCCAAGCCCTTCGAGCCCGATCAGCTGCGCATCGTCGTCAACCGCGCGGCCGAGAAGGTCCGCCTGACCCGCGAGACCCGGAAGCTCGAAGAGGAGAAAATCCGCACCCTATCCGATCTGGATGCCGAAAAAAGCCGCATCCGCACCATCATCGAATCACTGCCCGACGGGGTGCTGGTCACCAATGCCAGCGGCAAGGTCGTTTTGATCAACCCGTCCTGCAAGCACCTGCTTAATCTCGACCCCGGCATCGGTCCGGGCCGGCAAATCGAGGATTACGTTCCGGACGAAACCCTGAGCCGACTCGTGATGGAGATTTCCAGGGGAAAGCATGTCGATTACGGTGATATCCCGGACCACGAGTTCACTCTCGCCCCGGATACCTATCTGCGCGCCAGGGCCCAGCCCGTTCTGGGAGAGCGCAAGGAGTGCCTGGGCGCCGTCTTGAATTTCGTCGACATCACCACCATGAAAGTCCTGGACCGGCTCAAATCGGAATTCGTGGCCAAGGTGTCGCATGAACTGCGGTCCCCGCTGTCGACCATTCACGAGCAGCTGGCCATGGTCATCGGCGACCTGGTGAACACCGCCCCGCAGCAGGACCATCACATCCTCACTAGGGCCAAGGAAAAGACCCAGGGGTTGATCTCCCTGATCGGCGACCTGCTCGATTTGTCGCGCATCGAGGAAGGCATCATCTGCCAGGAACCCAAATCGATCCGGCTCGAAGACCTGCTGACCAACATCGTCGACTTTCTCTCCACGCGGGCCGCGGCCAGGAAGCAGTCCCTGACGCTCGACCTGCCGTCGCAGGCCTTGCCCGAAATCACGGCAGACCCGCTGGCGCTCGAGAGCATCTTCGGCAACCTGATCACCAACGCCATCAACTACACCCCGGCCAACGGCCGCATCCGGGTCGAGGTGGACATGGCCGGCATCAATATCCGGGTGAAGGTCATCGACAACGGATTCGGCATGGCCGAAAAACACTTCGACAAAATTTTCGAGCGGTTTTACCGCGTCAAAGACGACCGCACGCGATACATCACCGGCACGGGGCTCGGGCTGCCGATCGTCAAGGGCCTGGTGGACTCACTGGGCGGAATAATCGAGGTGGAAAGTACGCCCGGCGAGGGATCGACCTTCACGGTCTTGCTGCCCGCCCGCAACGTTCAGGGGCGCATTAAAATGTAATTGAGGGTTACGAGACCACCGGCATGCTGCAAAAGAACGGAAAGCAACCGATACTGTTTATGGACGCATATTGCGGCCGTATTCTGACAGGCCAATACGGTGACCGGCTCAAGTCCCGGATCGAAGAATGCGTTCTTCATTGCCGGGGCTTCGACCAATTGGGGACGCCCGCCATGCCGTATATATCGGCCTGGCATTCAAAAGAAAACATCATATGGTACGAGTTCGTCAGCCGCCGCCTGACCGACCTTCTGGGCTGCGACTGTTCTGAGGCTCCGCGGCTATTCAGAGAGAGCATCATCGAGCGCCATCGCTACACCCGCAACGTCAGCCGCAAAGGGTTGGTTGAAGAGATTCTAAAAAGAAGCGAAGTGAATGTCAAAAAATTGAAGTTGAGAAGAGAAGTCATCAAACAGGGTGTCCTCGATGCGGTCTACAAGGTCGAAACGGCCGCATCGGGAACGTGCTGGATCAAAGACCAGGCCACCATCGAAACGCATGCGCCGGACGGCGTTTACGTGTCGCTGGGCAATCTGACCGTTGTCTCGAAGGAAATGGAGGCCGAGGAACGGCTCAAAGAAGCCCAGAAGTCTTTGCGAAAAAGCGAAGAGAAGTACCGCGACCAGGCGATCCACGACAGCCTGACGAAACTGTACAACACGCGCCACCTCTATAAATCCCTGGCCGCCTTGACCAGGAAGCGGCCCCCGCGGGCAAAGCCGTTTTCACTGATATTCATGGACATCGACAACTTCAAGCAGGTCGTCGACGCCAACGGCCACCTGAATGCCAGCCGGACGCTGCGCGAAATCGCCGCGACCATCAAGTCCATTCTCTCCGATCCGGCGTACGGCGTCGCTTACGGCGGGGATGAATTCGTGGTGGTCCTGCCGGGGGTCGACAAGCGCCGGGCCGTCGATTTGGCGGAAGCCATTCGCCGGCGCATAAAAGAGACCACCTACCTTAAACGGTCGGGCCTGGCGGTGCATGTGAGCGCCAGCCTGGGCATCGCGACCTTTCCCGACGACGGCGACAATCCGACCGCTCTACTGGCGCAGGCCGACCAGGCCATGTTCAGGGTGAAGGAAGGCGGCAAGGATTCGGTCTGCGGCCTGGCCGGCGGCTGAAGACGAAACCAAGCTTCTTCGGCTATTTAAGGATCCCCTGGATGATCCAGTTGACCGCCTTGTCGCAGGTCAGCCCCAGGCTCATGAGCTTCATCACGGCTGCCGCATAAACGCCACCAGCGCCAGGACGATAAATCAGTCTCGTTCGGGGTGTTGTCGTGATAGGGTTCACAAGGTGATATCAATGGACGACCTGCTTGTAAAAATCGTCATCGTCGCATTTTTAATAGAAAGCATCGTGCTCCATGAAATGGCGCACGGCTTCGTCGCGCTGCTGTTTGGAGACCACACCGCCCGGCGGTTGGGCCGTATAACCTTAAACCCCGTTCCCCATATCGACCCGGTGTGGACGATC
>JBAPWQ010000237.1:0-2071 GCA_049283795.1 Desulfobacterales bacterium
GAGCGTGCCACCGGTGAATCTTTGGGCGATGTGCCTCTGAACCTGGTGATTACCTTGAACGGTTTTGAACGGCAGTACACGGTTTTCACCGGAACCGACGGCAGCTTTGAGCACATTTTCAAGCCGCTGGCGGGGGAAGCCGGCATTTACAAGGTGCGGGCCGTGCATCCGGATCTGACCGACAAACCGGTCATGGGCCAATTCGTGATTACACGGGTCGGCGTGACGCCGTCCGCGATCAACCTGAATCAGCCCAGGAACTACCCGAAAACCGTTGGCATCAAGGTGACCGCCGGCGACGGCACCGCGGTCAGCAATCTGCACCTGGAGTATAATGCGACCGACCAGCCCGCCGGCGTTTCTCCGCAAGGGGTTCACCTGAGCCTCGGCAGCCCGGTGGCCGCCCTCTCCGCCAAGAAAACCGCCACTCTTGACTTTACGCTCTTTGCCGACAACACCGCCGGCGCGACCGAAACTCTGAGGCTAAAGGTCGTCAGCGACGAGGGTGCCTGGGGCACGATCACGATCAACGCCCGCTTCTCGGATGCCAAACCGGTGCTCTACTTTGCGCCCGATCACATCGAAACCGGGGTAGCCCGCGAGAACACGGTCACCGAAAGCGTGGTTCTCGAAAACCGCGGATTGGCCGCCATGAACGGAATTGCGCTCAGCCTGCTCAATCCGGACGGCAGTCCGGCACCAGGTTGGGTGGTGCTCAATTCGGCCGCCATCCCGGGCGACCTGCCGGTCGGTGCCGAAAAGCAGGTGGCCGTGGCATTCTCGCCCACGGCGGGCGTGGCCGAAGGGGTCTATTCTTTCAAGCTCAGGGTGACAAGCGCCAATCACTCCGCGCGGGATATCAACCTCTACGCCTCGGTGACCCAGAGCGGGACCGGCGGCCTTCTCTTCAAGGTTGCCGACATATACACCGGCACGCCGGATGCCGATGGGCGGATCGTCCAGGGACTTGCGGGCGCTCGAATCAAGCTTCAAAACGAGGCTGTTGTGAGCCAGGAGTACGAGAAGAAGACCGACAGTATAGGAGAAGCTTTTTTCGAAGAGCTGCCGGCCGGTCGCTACAAAGCGCGAGTGACGGCTGCCAATCACCAGGAATATATCGGCCGGGTGTGGATCAAGCCGGGCGTAACCGCAACGGAAGACGTCTTTCTGGACTACAATCTCGTGACCGTGGAATGGTCGGTGACCGAGACCACCATACAGGACAAGTACGACATCGTTCTGACTGCCGTTTACGAAACTAACGTGCCGGCCGCGGTGCTGGCGATGGAGCCCACATCAATCGTGCTGCCCAGGATGCGTGCCGGCGATATTTACAACGGCGAGATCACCTTGACCAACTACGGGCTGATCCGGGCCGATGCCTTGAACTTCACCCTGCCCGGTAGTGATCAGAATTTCAAGTTCGAATTTTTAAGTGGCAGCCTGCCTGAGACGATCGCGGCCAAGGAGCGCATCGTGATCCCCTACCGGGTCACCTGCCTGCAGTCTCTTGACCGGGAGGAGGACGGCACCGGCGGTGGCTGCAGCCGCTACGTGCGCTGCATGACCGTCGATTACGGTTTCAGGTGCGCCAATGGCAACTGGACAAATTCCAGCGTGCGCCACTGCTGGACTTACAGCTACGGTGAGTGCGCCGCAAGCGGCGGCGTCACTCCGGTCGCAAGCGGCGGCGGCACCTGGAACCTTGGCACCGGAACCGGCGGCGGCAGCGTCTCGATGCCGGCACCGGCCCCGCGTCCCATCGAAGGTGTCAAATGCTTTCCCGAGCCGAAGCGAAAAGAGGGTTTTTGCTCGCCGTGTTATCTGAAGGGTGAGGTGTCGAACTTCATCCAGAACGTGTTTTCCTCGGTCAACCTGCTGATGCGCGAATACTTCCTTGAAGAAGCTGATATGGCAGTCAAAGTGCCGGGTGGCACGATAGAGACCAAGCGCTGGTACTACGGAAACAAATGGCACTGGGAGCACGCGCGCCACAACCTGGTCTTCAGGCTGGACGCATTGGGACAGAGAGTCGCGACCATCGAAAAGGGCGGGGTGATCTATACGGCCA
>JBAPWQ010000238.1:0-8207 GCA_049283795.1 Desulfobacterales bacterium
GAACATACGGAGGCCCTGGCCATTTTGCGATACGGGGTGCTGGAGAACAAGGGTTTGCTGCTGCTGACCGGAGATATCGGTACCGGCAAAACAACCCTCGTCAGCGCCCTGGTCGATCGGCTCGATACCGACCGGGTGGTCACCGCCAGGCTGCCCGATCCCGGCCTCACGCGCAGAGAATTTTTTTACCTGGTGTCGCGCGGATTCGGCATTACCGGCCAGGTGCACGACAAGGAAACCTTTACCGACGCCTTCGGAAATTTTCTGGATCAAATCAGCAGCCGCAATAAAAAGGCCCTGCTCATTATCGATGAAGCTCAAGTCGCAAACGACCGCGTATTGGAAGAAATCCGCCTCCTGTCGAACCTGGAATACCGGCACGTCAAACCGTTGAATATTTTTCTCGTCGGGCAAAGCGAGTTCAATCAGCAGCTGCTGGAACCTGCCAACCGGGCGATAAAAGAACGCATCGCCGTCAATTACAGCCTCGAGCCACTGACCGAGGCCGAAACGGCCGCCTACATTGCCCATCGCCTGCAGGTGGCGGGGACCCGCAAGAAGATTTTCACCGATGATGCCGTGCACGAAATCCAGGCCTTCTCCAAAGGGGCGCCCCGCCGGATCAACATCCTCTGCGACCTTGCCCTGGTGCGGGGGTACGCCGAGAACGCCAGGGTCCTCGATCGCCGGGTCATCGTCGACTGCGAGCGGAGAATCATCATCGACGGCCCGACGATTGAACTCTTGCCGGATAGCGACAGGCCGCCCGCGACAATGCCCCGCCCGGAAGTCGCTGCGGCCGGTATCGGGGAAGCTGTCCGACCCGTCACCGGATCGGTCGGCCGCATCAGGCGCTACGCCATCCTGGCGTTGGTGATTTTTCTGCCGGCCATTTTTATCCTCTATGCGCTCTGGAGCAGCGGGTTGATCATAAAACACGTGCCGTCAGGCCCCGCGTCTTCAGGCGCTGGCCCTTCCCCTGGTATGTCGCCGGCTCCAGCCGGTACGACAAGCGGGAAGGCCGCCACTGCACCTCTCGATCGTCGGACAGGCGATTTGAATTCACGGCTTCCGGAACCGGCGCCTGAGGGGACTCCGGCAGCTGGCAAGCTGACAAGCACGGGTCAGAAAGAAAGCGGCGGGAGGCCGGCCGCAACGCCACAACCGACACAACGCATCGCGCTGCCGGCTCCTTCGCCGCCAAATCCGGAAAAAAACCTGCCCGTCGCCTCCGATACCCCGGCCGCCGTCAACCGCAACAGCCCCCCTCTTTCGACGGCAACCATGCCGGGGGCTGAGAATTCCGCGCTGAGCCCTTCTCCAACCGAGAACCTGGATCCGGCCGACATCATCAATTGGCTGATGCTGGAAAAAAAGAAAGCCAAACCGTCGTCAGCCCGTTAGCGAACAGCCGCTTGCGGTGGCGAACTTATTGTCGAAAAAAATGGTTTGCTGGTGGTGCGGCCTTTTCAGGCGCAAGATCTGAAAGGGAAACCGGAAAATGAAATCCGACAATTTCTCCTTCATCTCGCAGGCAATGGAAAAAATGGACCGGCAGCGGGAGTCGGTGGAAGCGCGTGTCAAGCGCTTGGCCTGCAGCCAGGGCGGCACCGTTCAGGAGCATCTCGACCAACAGATGGCAAATTCCAGCGTCGAGGACCACGGCTGGTCGACAACACCGGTCGACGGGGGTTTCGAGGTCGAAAGGCGCATGGTCCTGCTCGGCACCAAGGAACTGACCTACCGCTGGCGGGTAACTCCCGATGGAAAGATCCAGGCGGTCAACGGCAAGGCCCGTGCAATCACCGGAAGCGCTCCTGCGCGATGATACTTGACATCAGCGTCATTTTCGTCTCTATACAACCGATGCCCGATTGGATAGCGATCATCATTTTAGGGATCATCGAAGGGATCACCGAATTTCTGCCGGTCTCCTCGACCGCCCACCTGCTCATCGCGGAAAATTGGCTGCCGCGCCAAAGCGACCTGTTTAACATCGTCATTCAAAGCGGGGCCGTGATTGCCGTGCTGCCGCTGTTTCCCGACCGGATGCGCCAATTTCTCTTCGAATGGCGGGCAAGGGCCACACGGGACTATGCCCTGAAAATACTGCTCGCCTTCGTCATCACCGGCATCGGCGGCCTGCTGCTGGAGCGGGCCGGCTTCAAACTGCCGGAGGAACTCGGACCGGTGGCCTGGGCGCTTCTGATCGGCGGCATGGCTTTCCTGGCTATCGAATGGTGGCTGCGCGGGCGTGATCTGCGCGGTTCGGTGACCTGGAGCATCGCGGCGCTGGTCGGGGCCGGTCAACTGGTTGCGGCGGTGTTTCCGGGCACATCGCGTTCGGGTGCGACCATCCTGCTGATGCTGATGCTGGGTCTGAGCCGGCCGGCCGCCACCGAGTTTTCGTTTCTGGTGGGCATTCCGACGATGCTCGCCGCGGGCGGCCTCAAGATTTTCCGGGCGCTTCACCACCCGCCGGCCGGAGCGGTTCCCGAGGACTGGGCCATGGTCCTGCTCGGGTTCACCGTCTCGGCGGTGGTCTCCTTCATCGCCGTCAAATGGCTGCTGACCTATATCCAGTCGCACACCTTTTCCATCTTCGGCTGGTACCGCATCGCCCTGGCGGCGGTCATATTTTTCTTTTTCTACCGGCCGTAGCGTTCGATCAACCGCGAGACCCCGCGGCGAAATGTGTCCTCAGGGGGCAGCAGGCTGACGACCACAAACCCCTCGCGATTGAAATCGTAAAAAAATCCGGGATGAACCAGGGTGTCGTCGTTCGCGAGCAGCTGCAGGACGCGGTCTTCGTCGGAAACCGCATCGAGGATATCGACGACCGCGTACCAGCCGCCCTCGCGCCTGAGCACGCGGCAGTTGCCGGTCCGTGCGACCCGCTCCTGCAAAAGCCGGCTGTTGGCCTCGATGCGGCATAGGATCTGCCGCTGAACGGCGTGGCGCAGAGCGAGCAGCGTATCGGTCGCATGCTGAACCGGGGTGGCAACCGAGAGGTAGAAATCGAGCAGGGTTTCCAGACGCGACCGCGCGACCCGCGCCTGGGCCGACTTCCCGCCGACGGCAATCCAGCCCATTTTCACTTGTGGCAGACCGACCGATTTTGAAAACCCGTTCAATATAAAAGTGAGGGCCTTAAAACGGCTCAGGTCCTGCGGCAAAAAATCCGTCGAATCGCCGGCCGCGTAGTCGGAGAAAACCTCGTCCACAATCAGGGCCAGTTCGTGGCGGCGGCCGAGGGCGGCCAGGGCGGCCCATTCGGCTGGTTTGACATACGAGCCGGTGGGGTTGTTGGGATCGATCAATACGATCGCGCGCGTGCGGGGCGTTATCAGTGCCTGCAGCACGTCGAGATCGATCGACCAGCCTTTGGTAATATCGTAACTCAGGGGATATGCGTCGGCCTGGAGGCCTTCGAAACGTGCCAGGTAGGAGAGCAGCGGATAACCGGGCCGGGGAATAAGGATCTCATCCCCAGGGTTTCCCAACAGCTTGAAAAGCATCGAGTAGGCGTCGCTGGTGCCGGCCGTTAAAAAAAGGGCGTCGGTATCGATCGACACGCCCCGCTCGTGGTAATAATTGCCGATGGCCCGGCGCGCCGTCGAGAGGCCGCGCGGATCGGGGGTGTATGTCAGTGACGCCGGCCGCGACAGGGCCGCCAGGATGTCGTCGACCGGATAGGCCAACCCGACCCGGGTCGGATTGGATTCGGTCAAATCGAGCACCGTTTCACCGGCTCTTTTTTTATCGTCCAGCAACCGGCTCAGAGGGTTGGGCGGCAGATTCCAGTCGAATCGATCGGAAAACATTGGAGCACCGGCGTTCACAGGTGATACGGCATCATTCCAAACGGGCCGCCTGCCCGGGAAAGGCGTTTGTCGGGATTGTACAATTATTTTTATGTATTAAATTGTAATCAGTTTCGTTCACCGTATCGGTGTCGCCGATACCGGCGGAATTACCCGCAAACCCCAAGCAGGACACTGGTTTTGTGCCCCTGCCGGAGAGCATGAGGAGAAACAAAGGAAATGGAAGACCAGGAACGGATCCATGCAGAAATTGAAGCGCGGCTCGCACGGTTCGGAAAATCCATCGATGACCTGACGGCAAAGGCCGCCGCCAAGGGAAAGGAGTTGCCGGCCGACCACGCATCGACGATCGAATCGCTCAAGGTAAAAAAGGCGGCGGCGCTTAAAAAACTGGCAGAGTTCAAGCAGACCGACAAGACCGCTGCGCACTGGCATTCCGTTAAAGCCGAAGTCGACAAGTACGTCGGTGACATCGATGAGAGCCTGCGCGAAGCGCTGGCCTACTTTTAAGACCCGCCGGGCAGGAATTTTGCCGACGGATGACCCTGGAATGCCGCTGTGGCACCGTGGTCTACATGCGGCCTGACGTCGTGAGGTTAGGGCCCCGGCAAAAAATCATTCTAAATCTTGCTTGTCTTTGGGCCCGGCTACCGCATCCACCGCCGCGTATCTCGATCTGCGCCGCTGGATGGGCCTTGTAGACGAGCCCAAATCCGGCGCAATCTTGTGGAATTGATTGTCGCCGCGACCCTTAACCGGCGGCGGGTCCGAAGGAGTGTTCGTAGAGATCGGCGATCGCCTGGCGGCCGGCATCTGTGAGATGGCGCGTCCCCGTGCCGACAAATGTCGTGTCGGTGATCACCGGCCGGGCGGCCTCCCAACGATTTTCTTTCCACTCGAACCACTGGTTTTTTTCCTGGTCGAACACGCTTATCGGCCGGTTGAAAAGTTTGGCCAGCTCGACCCCCCAGCCGGTGCCGCCCTTGACGGTGCCGTCCGGCTGAATCCAGCCGACCGCCACCACATGATACCCGTTGTTCACCATGTGGAAGATGGACTGGATGACCTTGCGGATCTTGTCCGCCTTGGAATAGTTGCGACCCATGCGGGCGGAAACGATCTCCATGCTGACATCGCCCTTGTCCAGGTCCGTGGCATCGAGCACCCGCACGCCGCGGGTTCGCTCGATCTCGTGCCCGTCGAACGAGAAATTGACTTCTTCGATCCCCCAGCATTCGGCATGCTTGCCGAATTCAGACTCGGCCCCCTTGTGGCCCCCGCTGTAAAGAGTGATCTGAGACCGATCTTTCATTATCCTGACCTCCATTTCTGTAAAAAATAAATCCTGCCCTTCAACTGACAAACCTGATCAACTCGCTGCGCGAGTCAGTGGGGTGCTTCATAATAAGGGGTTATTTTCAGATTGCAACCCTGCCGGGAATCAGGCCGGCCGGATGATCTGTTTGACCCGGCCCACCTGCCCGTCGCTCAGCCGCACCTTGATGCCATGCGGGTGGAAGGCCGACTTGGTCAGGACGTCCTTGACGATGCCGCGCGTCAGGGTTCCGGAGCGCTGGTCCTTTTTAAGAACGATGTAGACTTCGATTCCGGCCCTGATCGCCTCGCGGTTGGTTCCGTCCATTCTTTTACCTGACGTGGGTAATAAAAAAACCGCCCAGGCAAATCCGGACGGTATCACATGCGTACACCCCACCATGCCGGTGTCTGCCTTTTGGGGCAAAATCACCCGGCCTGCATTCCAGTTTCGGCAAATATACCGCCACGGCGCCGCGAATACAATCTTTATTTTTCCAGGCTTGACCTTTATTGCCCGGTCCGGTAGGTAACTCCGCGGGAAAAAGTTTTTCCTCTCTTCAATTTACAGCCAATGGCCGTTTTTCGACATGATGGTGTCTTTTTTCCCGATCGGTCGCACCCCTTGGGACCGTTCGGATCTATCCCGTCGTTTAACTGGGTGCCGAAAGGGGTCCTGGCAAAGGATTTTCAGATCAATGCGCGATCGAGACATTCCGGCCGTTTTCCGAATTTTGAAAGAGGCGGTTCAGGCGTGGCGCCTGCCGGCGGTCGGCCATTACACCTCAACGCCCTTCACGGTGCTTATCTCCTGCCTGCTGTCCCTGCGAACCCAGGACAAGACAACCTATGCCGCCAGCGCCCGCCTGTTTGACCAGGCCCGCGATCCGCAAACGATGGTCGGCCTGCCGGTCGAAACCATCGAAAAGTGTATCTACCCGGTTGGATTTTACAAGACCAAGGCCAAGACCATCAAGGACATTTGTCGAATTCTCTTGGACACATATGACGGCGGCGTCCCCCACGAACTGGACGACCTGCTGCGACTGCCCGGGGTGGGCCGTAAAACCGCCAACCTGGTCGTCACACTCGGGTTCGGCAAGCCCGGCATCTGTGTCGACACCCACGTTCACCGCATCACCAACCGCTGGGGATACGTTCAAACGAAAGCGCCGGATCAAACCGAAATCGCGTTGCGACAGAAACTGCCGCGGCGTTACTGGCTGGCCATCAATGATCTTCTGGTGGCCTACGGCCAGAACATCTGTAAACCGATTTCACCCATTTGCAGCGCCTGCCGGATCCAGCGGTTCTGCGACCGGAGGGAAGTGACGCGCTCCCGGTAGCGCCCGGGGGTGCGAGTTACGGGTTGCGGAGTGCGAGTTACGGGGTGCGGGGTGCGGGGTGCGAGTTGCGGATTTAAGGTTCGATCCGATGAGGCCCGCTATGGAGCGGGTGTGGGCCAGTTGATTGAGTTGATTGAGTTGAATTGAGTTGATTGGGTTGATTGAGTTTATTGTGCTTGTTGAGTTTATTGAATAGTCGGGTGTTATCGACTAAAAACAAAACTCTGGAGTTTGGAGGGGTGGTTGCGGACTGGTGGCAACGGTCTCGAAACCGCCTGTGGAATCTGGAGCCGATGTCGATGACGTGATAGGGACGACGAAAAATTTTCCACGCCCACTCCCGTGAGATCATAGGGACCATTTTAGCGTCGATCTACAGGGAAATGACCGCTATTGCCCTGTAACTCCAGTCGGGAAGAAATTAGATGCGCGATCTCGTCAAACGTTTTTTCAGTAAAATTTCCGCAGATTCCTCCCCCTGGGCGAGCCACGACAGCGGACACGACGCCCGCGTCGCCACCTGTGCCCTTTTTCTCGAGATGGCCAAAATCGACGAGACCTTCTCGCACGATGAAATGGCAAAAATCCTGACGATCCTTAAGGAAACCCACGGCTTGTCTGCGGCGAATGCCGACGAACTGGTCGCAGCGGCGGAACAGGAATTGGAGGGCAGCATTGACTACTGGCACTTCGCCCGACTGATCAACGAAAATTACTCGACCGCAGAAAAAATCGACATCATCGAAATGCTGTGGCGGATTGTCTACGTGGATGGAAAACTGGACAAGTTCGAAAATCACCTGATTCACAAGCTGGCCAATATCCTGCGCCTGTCCCACGAACAGCTGATCGAAGCCAAGCTGAAGGTCCTGCGGTCACCCACCGAGTTTTAGGGTCCGAATGCCAGGGATCGAAAAGACGGTAAATGACCCTTTAGCGATCCTCTTTTCCGTGCCAGATTCTGAGAACATAAAGAGACGTTGGCGTGACTTTGTAGCGAATCACATATTTACCGAATACCAATTCCCGGATTTCTCCAGGTATATCCGCTAGGGGTCGACCGATTTGAGGCGTTGACGCCAACCTTTGAATGGCTCCCTGCATCCGCTGGGCTATCCGTCGGGCGGCGTCGGGACTGTGGCGTGCGATGAAATCCCGGAGTCTGGCCAGGTCGTTGACCGCTGCCCGGGAAAATATCAACTTCACAGGGGCGGCTCCTGCTCATCGGCGGTGCCCCAGCCCGAAAGCCAGTTCAGCACCTTTGGGCCATCCACGACTCTGCCGGCCTCGACGTCTTCAAGGGCCTCGAAAGTTTCTTCGCGGCGGTGGGCCATTTCTTTTTCCTGCGCCACATATTGATTCATCAATTGTCGAATGGCGTGGCTCAGGTTCCAGCCGCGGTTGGCGGCCGCCGCTTCAAACTCCTTTTTCAAAGCTTCTGGAATCCGGGCTCTGACAACTGCTGTTTTCATTTCTAAACCTCCATTCGCCATGTTCTACATTGTAGACCATGAAATCATGACCGTCAACCGGAAAAATGGGCCGCTGTAAAAACAGCTGAGGAGCCCGCGCATTGAATTTCCGCTCTTTTTTAGCGATCGGTATTTCTGACTCTGCTGCACTAGCCGCCGGTTCAAGGCCTGCCTGCCAAACGAGCCATTGGCCGACACCAGCTTGACAGCCCGACCAAAGACCCTACTGTTAAAGGATAAATCCGTTTGTC
>JBAPWQ010000239.1:0-1889 GCA_049283795.1 Desulfobacterales bacterium
TTCCGGAATCCCGCGCCCACCCGGAAAAACTGCTGCAGGGCGGTGCCGGTGGCAGCGCACAGGTATCACCTTTTATCACGCCCAAAGAAAAGCCTCTGCAGTCGGCCAACTTCTGGAAGAGCCCCAATTTCACCTATTTCATCAGCGGGCTGGCGGTCGGCGACGTGGATGGGGACGGCCTGCAGGAGACCGTCATCGTCAGCCCCGATGAGGTGACCATCTACCGATTTCAAAACAACACTTTCGGCAAGGTCCACCTCCTGAAAAAAGCCCCGGACCGCTACAACATTGCCGTCGATGTCGCCGATATAAACGGCAACGGCCGGGCCGAAATCTTCGTAACGGCCCTGAACCGCTATAAAAATGCCGTCACCTCCTATGTCGTAGAGTACGACGGCACCGGCTACGAGGTCATCGCCAAGGATCAGCCCTGGTATTTTCGCGTGACCGACACCCCGGTGCGCGGCAAGGTTCTGCTGGGCCAGCAGAACCGGTCGAACACCCCTTACAAGGGTCGTATTTATGAAATGCAGTGGAGTGGCGGCGCTTACGTGGAGCAAAGCGAGGTCAATACCCCCCCGTCTGGGGTCAGTGTCCTGGGAGTCGCCCTGGGCGACGTGCTGAACGACACCGCGGAAACGCTCGTGGCCTGCGACAGCGGCAACAACCTGGTCATCGCCACCCCCTCCGGAGACAGCCTGTGGAAAGGCGGCGACAAATATTGCGGCAGCGTCCAATACTATGCCGGACCGAAATCCGACAAGGGTCAGGAGGAAAACCCGATCTACCTACCGATGCGGCTCCTGGTTCATCACCAGGCCGGCGCCGGCCTCAAAAACCAGGTCATCGCCGTCAACAACCACGAGGTGGCGGGCATGCGCTGGAACCGGCGGGATTTCACCGAAGCGAACATCGAGGCCCTTGTATGGGACGGGGCCTCTCTGAGAAACGCCTGGAGCACGCGCACGATGTCGCGCTTCATCAGCGATATTCAGATCGCCGATTTCGACAACGACGGTCGCGACGAGCTGGTGGCCAGCCTGGTCATCAAAGCGGGCGAAATCATCCTGACCTCCGCCAGGTCGACCGTGATCGCCTATGAGCTGGATACGGCGCCGGATAACGCCACCGCTAAAGACAACGAGGATAACCGCCAAAACCACAAAGGCAACAGGGGAGGAACCGCCGACCAGGGCCGATAACCCTTTTTTCGTAATGAGGGATCGTTTTCGAACAAGCCTTAGAAATGGACATTGACATCAGTACTGCTATACAGTACTATTAAATGGAAAATAATCCCTCAAAATAAAGAATCAGACGAGGAGTCGAAAGTGATGGCGGAAACCACGGCCAATGAATTTAGAAAGCGATTAAAATCCCATATTGATAAAACCATCCTGCACCACGAAGTGTTAACCGTAAAACGCCGCAACGGAGACAACTTCGTTGTCCTGGGAGAAAAAGACTGGCGGGCTATCGAAGAAACTCTCTATTTGAATCTCATCCCCGGAATGGTAAATTCAATAAAAGCGGCTGCCAAAGAGTCGTTAGAGGACGGCACACAGTTGACGGAACTCGATTGGTGAGCTGGCAGGTCGTTTTATCAAAAAAGGCAGTCAAGGATGCTGGTAGACTTAAAGCCGCCGGTCTGAAAGCTCAGGCGGAATCACTCTTAAAAATACTCCGCGAAGATCCCTACAAGTCCCCGCCACCGTTTGAAAAGCTGGTTGGAAACCTCAAGGGATTTTATTCGCGCCGCATCACCATTCAACATCGCCTAATCTATAGCGTCAAAAAAGATCTACGGGTCGTTCACGTCCTTAGAATGTGGACCCATTACGAATAAAGCCCTCAAAGGACCCGCCATAAAGAACAAAAAAACCCGGAGC
>JBAPWQ010000240.1:0-3051 GCA_049283795.1 Desulfobacterales bacterium
ACGACGGCTATCCCGATGACGCGACCACGCAGAAAGTCTATGACAACCTGGACGCCTCGCGGGCGCTGCAGGCTTACCTGCTGGCCATCCCGATCGTGAACCAGGCCAGCATGCGCGCCACGCTCCGTGAGTTCGGCCCGGACAACCAGACGGATGTGATATGGGAAGACCTCGTTGATTCCAGAACCGTGGAACTGACGGCGAACGACAACACCGTATACAGCTTCATCTGGCTCGATACGAAAAAGGGCCCGCTGGTGGTGGAGGTTCCCCCCATGGTCCTGGGTCTCATCGACGACTTCTGGTATCGCTGGGTTGCCGACGTCGGCATCACGGGTGCCGACAAGGGCAAGGGCGGCAAGTATCTGATCCTGCCTCCGGGCTACACGGGCGAGGTGCCCGAGGGCTATTTCGTCGTGCGGCCCAGCACTTACGGCAGCTGGATGCCCTTTCGGTCCTTTCTCGTCGACGGTTCGACCAAACCCGGCGTCGAATCGGTCAAGAAGCACCTGAAGATCTATCGGCTTTCCGATGCAGCCAATCCGCCGGCGATGAAGTTCCTCAATGCCTCCGGCATCCCCTCTAACTTCGTTCCTCCGGGCGACTACGCGTTCTGGAGTCTCCTGAACGAGGTCATTCAGGAAGAACCCAGCGAGGGTAGTGACCCCACGACACTCGGCCTGTTTGCCGCGATCGGCATCGAGAAGGGCAAGCCCTTCAATCCCGATGCGCGGATGAAGAAGATCCTGGAGGATGCGGCTAACATCGGTGCCGTGACCGCCAGGGCAATCGCCTTCAGGATGCGCGAGAAGGACGCCTACTTCTATACTGACAGCCCGTGGCGTCTACCTTTTTTCGGCGGCTACAAGTTCGAGGTTTCGCCCGGCGTGTCCAATCTGGACGGCGCGGCCTTCTTTTACTACTTCGCCACCGGTGTCACGCCGGCCATGGCGGAAAAAATGGTCGGCAAGGGGTCGCAGTATCCTTGGAGTGCACAGGACGCGGACGGCAACCCGTTCGAGGGCGGGAAGAACTACAAGCTGCGCCTGCCGCCGAACATTCCGGTCAAAGACTTTTGGTCCGTCATCGTCTACGACAACCAGACGCGCTCGATGGTCCAGACCGACCAGCGCTTTCCCAGCGTCAGCAGCCAGAACAAGGACCTGCTCGTCAACGACGACGGCTCGGTCGATGTCTATTTCGGCCCCGTAGCTCCGGCGGGCAAGGAGAACAACTGGATACAGACGATTCCCGGCAAAGGCTGGTTCATGATCCTGCGCCTCTACGGACCGCTGGAGCCCTGGTTTAACAAGACCTGGCGGCCAGGTGAGATTGAAATCGGGCCTTGATACGCATATGAACCGTCATAGAAAGGGGATAGCCCTTTTTTTCCAGATTGATGACCGATTAATGCTTCGACCGTCCTAACCGGCTGGAAGGGTCCCAGAATAAATTCATTTATAAGGGGGGTATTCAGATGAAGAAGACAGGTCCAAAATCAGTGAAGATGTTTGTGCGCTGTATATCCACCGTGGCGCTGTCCCTGATCGTTCTATTGGGGACGTCCGCGGGAGTGAGCGCCGATGAGGCAGATGCGAAGCGGATTCTCAAAGCCATGTCCGATTACATGGGAGCGCAGAAGTCCCTCTCCTTCGAATTCGATGCCACCCTGGAGGTCGTTACTACAGATGACCAGAAACTCGCGCTGGCGAGTTCGGGCACCGTGACCCTCGAGCGGCCCGACAAGATCCGTGTCACGCGCAAAGGCGGGTTTGCGGACGTGGAGATGTTCTTTGACGGGAAAAAGCTGACACTGCTGGGCAAAAACCTCAATATCTACGCCCAGCTCGACGTGCCCGGCACGATCGATCATTTGATCGACGAATTGAGGGACACATACCAAAGGCCGCTGCCGGCTGCGGATTTGCTGTTGTCGAAGCCCTACGAGGAACTGATGCTCGATGTCGTCGACATAAAGGACCTTGGCAGCGGTGTGATCGGCGGCGTTGAGTGCGATTTCCTTGCTTTTCGAACAAACGAGGTTGATTGGCAGATCTGGATAGCGCAAGGCAAGCACCCTTATCCTTGCCGATATGTCATCACCTCCAAGCGCATCAACGGCGGACCGCAGTACTCCGTTCAGACCAGAAACTGGAAGACTGGAAGCGCGGTGGCGGCAACGGATTTCAGCTTCAAGAACACGACCAAGGCCAAGAAGGTCGAACTGAAGGACCTCGAGAGCGCGGATGCTTTACCAAACCATTTCAAGAGAGGAGAAGCAAAATGAACACATTGAAGATATTGGGTGTCGTTCTGATTGCCGGGGTCATTATGACTTTCGGGTCCGAGATTGGAGAGCGGATTTCTCTGCCTGGGACTCAGGGTTTGGTGCCGACGGCCGAGGCCATCGTCGGGCGTCCGCTGACCCCGGTGAGCGTTGCCGGGGTGGCGCGGCGCACGGTGCGGCGCTGTGCGGTGGGCGTGTATTGTCGCCTGCCGGAATCGCCGTCTCTGGCCGGCTTGCCTGGCAAGACAAGCTCTGAGGCGATTGACTTCGAAAGTGATCAGGACGTGTAGGTCAGCTTATATGCGTCCCCAATTCTCAGCCGTGTCGCACCGAGATAAGCGACATTTATTATACCGGATCGCATCGAGGAGGAGACCGTTTACCTCAAACTCGACAAAAAAACCGTTGGAGTCACTGCCTTCGGAGCCGGTGCGGCGTTACTGGTAAAGGAACGGCGGCTTGAGGAAAACCAGGCGCGTTCTGCGGGCCACTGCAGAACGCGCCGTTTCATTTGTCAATAACCCGCCTTCGAAGCCTGGATACCCGCGCGTCGGCCGTAAAACCCTGAAGCGGCGGTACGGCCGCAGACACTCAAGTTTCCAGCAGCTTATCCGATAATACATCCGGGACCGGCCTGCCGGCAATCCCCAGAAAAAACAATCGACCAACAGTCGCCCGGAAAGGAAACAGACGGTGAGATCAGAGGATATCCTAGACGAAATCATCAACGGCATCGGCCAATTGCCCACCCTGCCGGGGGTTGC
>JBAPWQ010000241.1:0-7844 GCA_049283795.1 Desulfobacterales bacterium
GCGGCATGTCCGCGCGGCCGAGGTGGACCCCTTCGGCGCCGATCGCCAGGGCCACATCCAGCCGGTCGTTGATGATCAGGGGGATGTTTACCGATCGCATATAATCTCTTATCGTCAGCGCTTCCTCGATGAACTCGCGGGTCGAGGCGGTTTTTTCCCTCAGCTGAACGCAGGTGACGCCGCCGGAAACCGCCGCCGTGACGATCTCAAGGGTCGTTTTGCCGCGCGACAGCCCGCGGTCGGTTACCAGGTAGAGCGAGTAGTCGATGGCGCTTGGTTGCATGGCATTTCCGCTGCGGGTTGCGGGTTACGGGTTTCACGTACCACTATCAAAATCGGTTTCGAGGACCTAATTGCCAGTTTCAAGTTTCGAGTTTCGAGTTTCCACTCGGCTTGCGGCTTGCGGATTACGGGTTGCGAGTTTCACTTTCGATTGTACCCGTTTCGAACCTGCAGCCCGCCTGCAGCTGCTCGGGCGTGATGGTGTAGAGGGCGTCCAGCAGGCCGATCATGAAACTGCCCGGTGCGGTGGCGGTGGCGCCGGCCACTTCGCCGGCCAGCCCGAAGTAGGCCAGTGCGGTGGCCGCGGCTCCGACCGGATCGGGATCGACGGCCAAAAATGCCCCGATGGCGGCGGTGGCCGTGCAGCCGGTGCCCGTGACGCGCGTCATCAGCGGGTGGCCGTTGGCCACCCGCACGGCGCGGCGGCCGTCGGTGACAAGATCGAGGGCTCCGGTAACGGCGAGGGTGCAGCCGAGTTTGGCCGCCAGGTCGCCGGCGGACCCGGCAATATCCTCCACGCTGTGAACGGTGTCGACGCCTTTGGTATGGGCATCCTCACGCGCCAATGAAAGAATTTCGGAGGCGTTGCCCCGCACGACGGCAACGCGGGTCCGGGACAGGATGCCGTGGGCCGATTGGGTCCGCAGGCTGGTGGCGCCTGCGCCGACCGGATCGAGGACGATCGGGATCTTTTTGGCGGTGGCCCGGCGGCCGGCGGCGATCATGGAATCCACCCACTCCGGGCTGAGGGTGCCGATATTGAGAACCAGGGCTCCGGCGTGCGCTACCATTTCCTCAACCTCCTTGAGGGCGTGGGCCATCACCGGTGAGGCGCCCATCGCCAGCAGGGCATTGGCGGTGAAGTTCATCACCACGAAATTCGTGATATTGTGTACCAGCGGATTGTTGGCACGGACCGCCGCAAGGTTGCGGGCCGCCTGCCGGGCCAAATTCTGCATGATGGCTCCAAAATGAAAAACCGTTTCCCGAGGGAAACGGCGGACAGCCGCGGTTTGTCAAACCGGTCGGCCGTGTCGTTTTCCCTGCGCTGGCATTATCCAGATCAGGTTCCAAGGGTATGATCTCAGGCCGTTCGGCCACCCCGACGTATACGCGGCGTCATCTATATTTTCTAAAAAGGTCGTGGATGAGCACTCTGTCGTGCCCCTGTCAAAACCCCAGCTCTTCGTTTATCAGGACCACCTTCACGCGCCCCTTGGGGTAGGATTTTTCCGTGATGGTCCAGGTGTTACAGATCCGGTCCGGGCTCTGGCACTCCTCGCAGAAGGAGGTCTTGACGCAGGGCGTCTTTTTATCAAGCCGCATCGCGTTGACCGGCGCCGCATAATTTTTGATTCTGAAAAAAGCCTCCTCCAAGTCCGGCACGAGTTTGTTGCGTCCGACAAGGATGATGACGTGGCGGGGCCCGAAAGAGATGCCGCCGATCCGGTTTCCGATCATGTCGAGATTGACCAGTTGACCGGCTTCGGTAACGGCGTTGGTGCCGGTGATAAACAGATCCACCAGCAGGGACCGGCGCCGCCGTTCGAGCATTTCCTCGGCCGGAATCTTCTTGTCGAAGGTGTCGAGGATTTCGATATCGGCTCTCTCCTTGAGGGCCGAATAGAGTCCCGCGCCGACAACGGTGATCGAGCCGCCCCAGGCCATGCTGGCCGGTTTCAGGTTCGGCAGGAGGGTATCCATCACCAGCGTCTTGGCCCCCGCAGCGCTGTCGGCGATGTGAACCTCGAAGTTGTTGGCCTCCAGCGCCTTTTTCAGTTTTTCCAATCGGATCTTCCAGTAGGCCTCGATGGCATTGTCCATAAAATCGCCTCGTTCGGTTGCATCGTTTCAGAGTGCTATGGTCTGTATGGAACGAACTATAGATAACAGCCGGCAGGCATGTCAAGCATTGAAGCCCGCTTCTGCCCGTTTACCGCTTCATAAGCCTACTCGGGTAGAAATAACCCGCCAGTTGGACTCGAAATACCCTACTGAGTAAAAAGGAGTCACTTTGGCCCTTGTCATTTTCCTGTTGCGTTCCTATTCTATTGGCCATCAGTTTACAGCAACTCACCGCGATCGACGTCGGGCACCGATCCTGTTTGTTTATGCGATGACCTTAAAACGGTTCTGCGGGCGGTGGGACGCCTTGAACCCGTTTGCTGGCACCAGAATTGCTTGTGGGCGCTTAATGCAGGCAGCAGCGAAAATCAGCCGGCTGTGGACCGGGGTTCCGGGCTTCATTTACCTGGGGATCGCCGTCATCCTGATGCCGATCTTTACGATCCTGACGATCGAGAACATCCACCGGCAGCAGGAAAACACCGTGCGGCTGCTCACCGAGGAAGGCGCCGCGCTGATCCGCTCCTTCGAGGCCGGGGCCCGCACCGGCATGCGCGGGCGGATGATGGGCGGATTCAAGCTCCAGCACCTGCTCACCGAAACGGCCCGGCAGCCTGATATCATTTACCTGATGGTGACCGACGGACGCGGAGTCATCATTGCCCACAGCGACCTCGACCAGATCGGCAGGGTGTACGAGGACAAGCCGGATTTCGAAAAAATCGAGCGGATTCCGGACGTGCAATGGCGCCGTGTCCGGATGGTGGACGGCCGCGAGGTTTTCGAGGTGTACCGGCGGTTCAATCCCATCGAGCCGAGTTGGCACCGGCCCGAAATGCACATGAGCCAGAACCGGCGCCTGCCGCCGATGCCGCCGCCCGAAGAGGAGGCAACGGTTCCACGGCAGTTCATCTTCGTGGGCCTCGACAACGCATCGATTCTCAGCGCTCAGCGCGCCGACACCTGGCACACAATCGTGATGGCCGCCATTTTGCTTTTGGTTTGCCTGTCGGGCATACTGCTGCTCTTCATGGCCCAGGGCTACCGCACCACGCGCGCGTCGCTGGCCAGAATCAAGGCTTTTTCGGACAACGTGGTGGAGAACATGCCGATCGGCCTGATCGCACTCGATGATCACCGGCGCATCGCGGCTGTCAATCAGGCGGCGCACTCACTGCTCGGTCTTGCCGCCGGCGCGGTCATTGGAAACGACGCCGCGCAGGTCCTGCCGGCCCAAATCACCCGCGACATCGAGCACCTGGCATCCGCCCGGCTCGGGGTCGAAAAAGAAATCGACTGTCGGCTCGGCGACGGTCGGCGACTTCCGCTGGCGGTCAGTGCCAGCGTTCTTCGCGACGCCGAAGACCATCACCTCGGGGTGGTGGTGCTGCTCAAGGACTTGCGGGAAGTCCACGCCCTGCGCCGTGAAATCCTGCGCAACCAGCGCCTGGCCTCCGTCGGGCGGCTGGCGGCCGGGGTCGCGCACGAGGTGCGCAATCCGCTGAGTTCCATCAAGGGCTTCGCCACCTATTTCAAGGAGCGCTACCGCGAAAAACCCGAGGACCAGCAGGTCGCCGGCATCATGATCCAGGAGGTCGACCGATTGAACCGGGTCATCGGCCAGCTGCTCGACTTCGCGCGGCCGATCACAATTGTCGCCCGACCGGTCGCGCTGACGCAGCTGCTGGCCGACTCCCTGAAACTGGTCGAAGGGCGGGCGAAGGAAAAGGCGATACAAATCGAAACGCGTGTCGCGCCGGAACTCGGCCCGGTTTTTCTGGATGCGGACCGCCTCAAACAGGTCCTGTTGAACCTCTACCTCAATGCCATCGATGCCATGGACATCGGCGGACGCCTTATGGTGAGCGTCGCCGCAGAGGATCGCAACCGCTGGATCGTTTTCCGAGTGACCGATACCGGCCACGGCATTCCCGCGGAGCATCAGGCGCAGATCTTCGATCCCTATTTTACGACCAAGCCGAGCGGCACCGGCCTCGGCCTGGCGATCGCCCACAACATCGTCGATGCCCACGGCGGAAGCATCGCGATTGAGAGCACGGCCGGTGGCGGCACGACCGTCACCGTCCGCATCCCCGGCCGACGGCAGGAGGTCACCGATAAACGCGCCTAACGAGATTTTAGTGGTCGACGACGATGCGGCCCACCGCACCATGCTGAGGACCCTGCTCGGCGGCTGGGGCTACGCGGTCGCCGAAGCCGACGACGGCCAGGGCGCCATCGCGCTGGTCAAAGAACGTTCCTTCGAACTGATCCTGATGGACGTGCGCATGCTGAAGGTGTCCGGCATCGAAGCGCTCGAAACCATAAAAGCCTACAATCCGTCCATACCGGTGATCATCATGACCGCCTATTCGTCGGTCGAGGCGGCGGTCGAGGCCTTGAAAAAAGGCGCCTACGATTATCTGACCAAACCGCTCGATTTCGACAAGTTGAAGCTGATCATCGGCCGCGCCATGGAACACAGCCAGCTCAAGGCCGAAAACCGGATGCTCCGTGAAACCCTCGGACGGCACTTCGACCGGCGCAACATCATCGGGCAGAGCCCCGCCATGATCCGGCTGCTGGAAACCGTCGCGCAGGTCGCGCCCTCCGAGGCCACCGTGCTGATTACCGGTGAATCGGGCACCGGAAAAGAGCTGATAGCCGGGGCGCTGCACTACAACAGCCACCGCAAGGACGGGCCCTTCGTGAAGATCAACTGCGCGGCCCTGTCCGAAACCCTGCTCGAGTCCGAGCTTTTCGGTCACGAGCGGGGGGCCTTCACCGGAGCGGAGCGCCGAAAGGAGGGTTGCTTCGTGCTGGCCAGCGGCGGCAGCCTGTTTCTGGACGAGGTGAGTGAGATGACGGTCACCATGCAGGTCAAACTGTTGCGGGTGATCCAGGAGCGGGAGGTGGTCCGTGTCGGCGGTGAAACGCCGCTGCCGGTGGATGTGCGGGTGATCTGCGCCACCAACAAGAATCTCGAGGACCTGGTCCGGCAGGGACACTTCCGGGAAGATCTATACTATCGGCTGAACGTGGTCGGCCTGAGCCTGCCGCCGTTGCGCGGCCGGAGGGAAGACATACCCCTCTTGGCCCAGCATTTCAGCGACGCCTTCGCGGAAAGAAACCGCAAGCCGGTCAAGGGCTTCACGCCACGGGCCATGGACGCCATCCTCAAGCATGATTGGCCGGGCAATGTCCGCGAGCTGATGAACGCGGTCGAGCGCGGCGTCGTTTTGACCCGCGGCGATTATCTCGACCTGGTGGACCTGAGAATGGCGCCGAAGCCCTCCGGTAACGCCTCGGTCTGGGAGGAACCCGCCCCTGCCGGCCCGCTGCCCCTGGAAGAAGTGGAGCGCGCCGCCATCCTGCGGGCCCTTGAAACGGCCGGCGGCAACAAGAGCGAAGCGGCCCGGCAGCTGGGTATCACCCGCAAGACCCTGCACAAGAAGCTGATTCGCTATGCGGCCGCGGCCCGCAAGAAGCCGGCGTCATGAGCCGGATGCCGCCGCACTTTACTCGAGCTGGTTAGGACTTATGATATGAGCGGTTACCGAATACGACCTTAACGATGTGGGTGCTACCGCACATGAACCAATCGACTGCGAAAATCATCGCGTGTGCGGCCTGCGGCGCGCGCAATAAAATACCCATCGAAAGAATCGGTGCGCCCGCGCGCTGCGGCAAATGCCACGCGGCCCTCGACACGGCTGCGAAACCCGGCGGGGCGGACGGCAGCTATACGATCCGCTGTCCGCACTGCAAGGCCCGCAACCGGGTGCCGGCCGATAAAATCGACAGCGGGGCTAAATGCGGCAAATGCGCGCAGGCGCTTCCCACCGGTGACCTCTTCATCCCCCAGCCGGTCATGGTGACCGATGCCAACTTCGAGAAAATGGTACTGGGCGCGCCCCTGCCAGTGCTGCTTTTTTGCTGGGCCCCCTGGTGTCCGACTTGCGGCGCCGTGGCCCCGATCATCGACGAGTTCGCGCGCGAGACCAAGGGCAAAATCAGGGTCGGAAAGCTCAACGTCGACGGCAGCCCGCAAGTTGCCGCACGCTTCAATGTCATGAGCGTTCCCTACCTGTTTATTTTCGACAATGGCGAAATGAAGGAAAGCCTGCCGGGCGGACTGCAGAAGCAGCAGCTGATGATGAAAATGGCGCACTACCTGTGATGTCGGCATCATGAACGAACGAGAGCGCCGTCTGGCTGAAAGGATCGCGCAACTCCTCGGTGCCGGGATCGAAACCGGACCGGACCTGCGAGAATATATCGATGCGACCTATTCGCAGCCTTCCCCCGCGGACCTGGAACGCATCCTGGCCGATGAATCCGACCCCGATCGGGAAGGGCTGCTGGAACTCATCTTTTTTCCCGATGAACCTCTGCAGCAAAATCTCGAAGACCTGCTGCCGGAAGAAGGCGGCCTGGAACAGGCTGACGTCGAGTCCATTGCAGCCGACCTCACCGCACGCCATCTGCGCTGCACGCTCATTTTTTCCGATGGCCGCCTGGCTATCGACTTCACGCCGGATTCGGTCCGCACGTTTCTGGAGCGCCTCAACCTGACGTGCCCGATCCCGCCGCACCTGGCCATGGCGATCGCCACCCGGGTGGTGCCGGCCGGGCGCGTGGCGGCCAGGGTCAAGCTGCGCAACAGCCGCAACACCGGGGGAGCGGTCAAGGAAGGTTTCCTGAGCGATTTTTTTGCCGGCCTGGGCCGGGACAATCAATTTTTGACGTGCCTGGATTTTGTACTGGATTTTCTCGAAGACATCGACGAGGGCGACGACATCTACACTGCCCTCATGGACCGGCGCAGGACCGGCCGGATGCTTCTGCACAAAGCGGCGCAGTTCGAGCAAAAGCTCAGGCACGACAATATTGAAACCCTGATGCTGCGCGGCGAGCGGGCGCCGCACGTGTCAAGAGACGCGCTTTGGCAGTCCATTTTCCTCATCGAGCGCATCAGCCTGGCGGTTTTTGGCCGGCTCGACCCGCTGGACACCGATATTCCGCAAAATGTCGATGTGGCGTTCCAGTCGAACGGGGATGTGGCCGACATGATCCGGCGCCTCATGTAGCCCGGAAATATAATCACAAGCTGTTTCCTGCCATTGGTGAGGCGGCCTGCGGCCGCCGTGGTGAAGCTGGATGCATTGGCGCTCCGGGGCGATTTCAGGCAAGACGGTGTTTACATGGGCGGCTGATTCGCGTAAGAGGAATTCTCGCTCCACTATGGCCGGGCTTGCGAAAGTCGACCGGGAAGCTGACAGGTATTTTTGGGGCCACCGGCCGGTGCCGCACGCGTTGCGGGCGGAACCCGGCGGGAAATGACCGTTTTGCCGTTAACGGGTGGGAGAGTGTCATGAAAATGGCGTTGCAGTGGAGTGTTCTAACCGCGTTTATTTTTTTCTGCAGTCTGCCGCCGGCCGCCCTGGCGGGGGAGGATGGGCTCGAGGAGGTCATCGCACAGGTCGAAAAGCGGTATGATGTGCTCGGTTTCAGCGCCGATTTTCATCAGGTATCGACCATCAAAGCTATGGAAATCTCCGATGAGGCCACCGGCCGGATGTTCGTGCGCAAACCGGAAATGATGCGCTGGGAGTATGACAAGCCGGAACGCCAGGTCATCATCACCAACGCCGACAAGCTCTGGATTTACCGGCCGCAGGACAACCAGGTGACCGTCGGCAAGGCGCCGGCTTTTT
>JBAPWQ010000242.1:0-6314 GCA_049283795.1 Desulfobacterales bacterium
GCGCAGGTGCGTTTTTTCCGGATCGATCGAGTCGTACTCTTTTTCTCTTTGCTGTTCATAGAGCGGCTGTGGATTGGGAACGGCGCCCCAGGCGCCGGGACCCTGCCAGTAATAGGGCCAGCGAAAATAGTTGAACCAGCTGATTTCATATTTCCTGGAGACCGGCAGGTCACTCTCCAGAGGCGGGCTGTTTTCGATCTGCTCGCGGCTCAGCTTGACCGGGAAGTGATTGTTGTCCCAGTCGGGCGTGCCCAGCGATATGGGCGAGATCAGAACCTTGCGGCCGGGCAGCCATTTGCCGGTGTCGGCTACCATGTAACGAACGGTCCAGCGGTCTTCGTCGAACAGAAAATCATTGCAACGACCGATGTCACCGTCCATTGCTTCAAGGACCGCATTGCGAAGTTTATTCAAGGATCGCAGCATAATGGTTTCCTTTCTCTTATCAGTGTAGTTCGATCGGATTGGATGTGCACGTTTTGGAAAACGAGTGTTTCTAAACTGAACTGTAAACGGGCACAGAGCTTTTTACCATAGGGCGCCGGATGTATTGAGGGACTTGAAGGAGGGGATTTCTTTTGTTCTCAGGCAGTATGCGGTAGCGCCCTTGACTTGGGAAGCGGCATCCCGCGCTCGTTATCCGCTTAAGTTATGAAAACGTTGAGGCCCTGACATAACCTTTAAAAGGAAAGGGGAAGAACAATGCTTCTCTGGATTCACCCCATCGTGCAAAGCCTGACAGGTGTGTTGGCGCTGTACGTCCTCTGGCTCGGCCTGACGAGGTTTGCCGGCCGGCATTTCGACAGCCGGTCCGTTTTCAAATGGAAGCGCCACGTCCTGCTCGGCAAGATGGTTGTCTTGATCTGGGCACTCGGGGCCCTGGGCGGATTGACGATGACGTATGTCTCCTACGGAAAGATTTTTCCCGGGAGTCTGCACTTCATTATCGGTGTGTTGGCGATGCTTCTGATGCTGGTGGCCTGGCTGACCGGATCGCACATAGACCGTCTACGCGAAAAATCTGACGTTCTGCCGGTGCTTCACATGACCAACAATCTGCTGCTGCTGATCCTGGTGGCGATGCAGCTGTATACCGGCATCGGAATTGTACAGAGCGCGCTGATCGGTTGAGTCGGTTGGGTTGATCGCGTGCCATCGATCCCCACCAAGCCGCAGGGGCGGGCCTATCCTGTAGGGGCGAAAAATTTTTCGCCCCTACAGGAAACCACTGCCTGTTGAATTGGGAATGCTGTCGTTTTACCCTGCTGTGGGCGTTAACGATCTCGATTGCGCTGCAGTATCAAGGTGCCGTGCGGACTTTCGGGAGCTTTCACGCTTACCGGTGCAGTGCCGGGCAGTCGGACGTCAAGCTTTGCCGGTGGTGTTCGCCACTGCGCCGTCCAGGTCAGTTTCACGGTTTCTGCAGCGGATTCGAGTGCGATGTCAATGGCGCCGAAGCGCGTGTGAATCGGGCCGATCGCTACCGGCATTTTTTTCGACAGCCATTTTTGCGGGACGCCGCGCAGAAGGTTCAAGTCTGCGCCTTCTTCCGCCGCGAACATGTTGTGAATCATCATGATCCACTCCGCCGCGGCCCAGGCATGCTGGCCGTCGCCCATGCAGCCGCCCAGGGTCTGCGGGTGGACCGCCTCGGGCCAGTGTCCCGTGGGAGAGGCCAGCTGCGCCACCTTTTCGACCAGGGACAGGAAGCGCGGGTCACCGGCGCGCAGCAGGACCTGGGCGCAGTGAAGGGTCAGGTAGATGTTGAAGCCGGAGTGGATCATGTCCTGAAAGAAAGCCTGGTCGATGAAGCAGTGTTCCAGCAGAAACTCCAGCGTTTCCAGCAGGCGCGGCTCGCGTTGCGGCCACATTTGCAGCGGGTATCCGGCAATGATCGAACCGACCGCCCCGGCATCCATCCGGCGGTAGGGGGAGGCCGGAACCGCATCCCTTTCGCGCAGGTTCCTGGAGCGCAGCAGGCTCCGGTCGATGCACAGCGCGAAGTGCTCCGCACCGTGGTCGAATTTTTCCGCCCGGCGATAGTCTCCGCTGTTTTTGAAGAGAGTCGCGGCGGCCTTCAGGCCGGCGACGCCCCAGAAATCGTCCCAATAATAGAAATCGTTGTTGCCGAGATGCTCGGCGCTGAAACCCGCTGGCAGCAGGCCCGCCTGTGGCTTGTTGGAGTTTGCGGGCAGCCGTTTTCTCAGAATCCAGCGCGCGGCCCGGTCGGCGGCTTTGAGCCAGGAACCCGGGATATCCCTGCCGGTCAGTTCGCTGAAGCGATTGAAGATCCACAGCGCCTGCCCGTTTGAGTCCCACTCGCCATTTTGGGACTCGAAGTACCCCGTGATGGTCTGACGGGTCAAAAATTGATCGATGGCTTTTTCGGCGCGGTCGTGCAGGCCGGCGCTCAGCAGTGAATTTAAAATAAAAACGGCGTCCCGGAACCAGAACCGTTTGTAGTAAAACGGTCCCGGATAGATCTCCAGCGGCGAGAGCAGGACCAGGGTTCGCAAAGCCGCATCATACAATGTTTTGGTCTTCGCATCCGGCATTTGCAGGCGGCTGGCTGGCTGCAGGGCTTTCTGCCAGGTTTCTTTCATCTGTCGGCTTGTGGGAAATCCGACCGCTTCCGGTCCCTCATCCAGCGCCACTTTGAGAGAGACGTCCAGGGGTTCACCGGGCTTCATGTGGAAAATTGCCGCGGCGCTGGCCATTCCGATCGTGCAGTTCTGCTGCATTTTTTCTTTTCTCTGCAGCACGCCCGCATAGACATCTCCCTGACGGTATTCGGAAGCCACGTGACGGTCCATCGGCGGATCGAAAACCATGCTGACCGCATCGTTCACCGTCCATTGCCGGCGTGTGGGATCCGTGCCGACTTGATAGACGAAGCTGATGCCTTCCGGGTTGAAGGGCCGCAGCGCGACGACGAGCGCTCCGGTCTTCTCCGCGGCGGCCGAGTAGCGGATGCGGCAAAGCGGGGCGCCGTCGGTCGGGATGACCTCGACCTCCGAGCCCAGCATCAGATCCGGCTCCGAGAATGTCGTTTCCACCGCCAGACGGTCTTCTTCCATCACCTGGACCTGGTGCGGCGGCCCGCAGCCGGACGGCAGCAGGGTCGCTCCAGTTTCGGTGATCACCCACGCATCTATGGACCATCCATCATAAAAGGGCGTCACCAGGCCCCGCGGGTCAACGATGGGATAGACGGTGTGGCCCGGCAATCCCACTGCGGTCCAGTTGCGATTGGTGAGATTGACATGGGTGAGGGCGAACGACCGCGGCACGAAGGCCTTGTCGAGCGGGTCGAACTGCTTCTTGATCCAGAACGGCCACACCCAGTCCAGGTTGCCCTGGATGGTCCTGGCGTTGATCAACCCCCGGGCGTGAAACAGCATCCCGGCCCGCAGCAGTTCTATCGGAGCCGCCACTTCGGAAGGTTGTGCGAATTTATTGAAATGGGCCAGCAGCGCCACCGGGTCAACGAACCCGCCGGTCTTGGCCATGCGCTGCAGGATGTATTTCCAGGGAAGCCAGTTGTAGCGCATGATCATGTCCACATCTTGAAGCCTATGGAATAGAATAAAGATTTGGCGGAGTCATCGGTCGCCGGCCGTATTATGCACTACTGCCTTTACCCTCTATCCTTGCCAGAATCTTTGTCTTGAATCCTATCCAATCTGTTTGACGGGTTAATTGCCGATCACACGATCGAAGCCCCGGCGGCTCTCATTTTGTCAAGGGCCTTGCGGCCGTCTTCTTCACTGACGGGACGGGTCGCTGCGCCGATGACCTTTACCTCAAAACCTTCTTTCAACGCATCCAGGACCGAATGCAGGACGCACACGTCCTGGGCGAGGCCGCCGACCCAGAGCCTGCGGATCCCATCCTGCCTCAGGCGGTCCCCGAGGCCGGTGCGATCGAATACCGAATACTGGTCGATGTCGAACCGCACGCCTTTGGTCACGACATTCGAGTTCTCGGGGCGTTTCAAATCCGGATGGAACCGGGCGCCGTCAGTATCCTGAATGCAGTGTGGTGGCCAGAGACCACCGGCGTCTTTGAAGCTGGGATGATTAATGGGGTGCCAGTCGCGGGAAAAATAGACCGGCACGCCTTTTAAAAAAGCCGCATCGATCCACAGGTTGAGAAGCGGCACAATGTCATCGCCGTCCTTTATGGCCAGGGCACCGCCCGGGCAGAAGTCCTTCTGCACGTCGATCACCAGCACGGCATCGTTTTGCGCGATCGTTTCAAATGGATTCATCTCGGTTGCCTTTCGAAATAGCCTTCAAGGAGGTCCACCAATGCCAGATCGATCTGGGCGGCAAAGGCCGCTATCCCGACATTTTTATCGATGCCGGCCTTGACCAGCCCGGTCATTGCCGTGTCGACCGCATCCCGCAGCCCCTTGTCGGTTACCCGATCCTTGATAGCGGCCCAATTCCGGCTCGCTTCTGCGGCGACATCGTGAAGTGTAGGCCAATCTCTGGACGAGCCGGTGTGTAAAAGGACAGTGACCATAAATCCGGCATAGTCAAGCAAGGCGACCTGAACCGGGACCACCAGCGAATTTTGATCCAGCGAGTCAACGAGAAGTCGGTACGCTTCAAACTTATCCCACTGCGACCTCGTGCGCATCGGTGAAATCCTGTATTTTGACTGAAATAAACACGTATTCGGCCGATTTTGGGTGGTACTTTCTTCCGCCAGCCTCACAATCAACTGAGAGCCCAATCGATCTGGATGACTATGGGTATCGATGGCCCCCGACTATAACCGCCCGACTATAACCGATAGATCAAAAACTACACTGCCGGTAGCCGAGTCTGAAATTCAAGAGTGATGGCGTGTATATGAGGTAACCGGGCTCACAGCGGCAGGAGAAAGGGAAGAGACCATTGGCTCAATTCCTGAAATTCGCGGAACCGTGGATCTGGCCCGCCGGCTTTTTGATCGGGTCCGTGATCCTGGTTCTTGTCGGTCACGCCGTTTTCTACCGTATTGTCGAGAGAATCGCGGTCAGGGCGCGAAACAGCATCGTCATTTCCATTACCCGGCGATCGAGGAATCCGTCGCGGGTCATGCTCGTGCTTCTGGCCTTCATGGTCTCCGTTCCGTCCTTTTCCATTCGCGCCGATTTGGCGAGCGCACAATTGAAATGCGGGCACTCATGAGAGCCGCCGACGGTCAAGGGCACTGATGAACCGGTCAAAAGGTTAAAAAGAAAACCCGCTGGTATCAGACGGTCTGTTCGCTTTTGTGCGGCACTACCAGCACCGGGCAGGGGGCGTTGCGCGTCAGTTCGTCACCCGTATCCCCGAAGAGCATGCGGTAGAAGCGACCATGCCGCTGGGATCCGATCACGATCAGATCCGCATCGATTTCCCTGGCCTTCTCCAGGATGTTTTCGGCCGCCGGACCGTCGAGCAAAACGAATTCCGCAGCCACATGGGCCAGCGACAACTGGGCCTTTATTTTTTCGAGGCCGACCTCAACTTCGGTGTTCTGAGGGTCGAGGTTGACCGGACCGGGGCTGTCGCCGCTTTCCGATGAAAGGAGAAAAGGCGCCGAATCGTTGGCGTAGACCACCCAGAACTTGCTGCTGTGGGTGTCGCTCAGCATGATGGCAGTAGCGATGACCTCGGGGGTGGCCTCCGAAAAATCGATGGCCACCAGGATGTTCTTCAAGGCTGCGGGCTTCATGGATTTACCTCACGTGTATGGAGTATTCGGCCGCTGTGTGCTTTTTTTGTTATAGGAGTAAGCTCTGGTTAAATGTTGTGAAACGGGTTCACATGACCGTGCTGTTCTCTTGACGCACTCTTGTTAAAAATCACTTCCTTCACGCCATCGACCTGCATCGCAAGAGTCTTTATCTGATCGTCGTCTTTGTTTCCCGTTTCATCGCCTGAATTGCCGATAAAAACCTTGCCGTTGTCGGCGTCAACTTTAATGTCGGGGGCGATCTGGGCCAGATCGGCCTTCACCGTGGCTGCCAGCGCCAGGTCGTCGACGAGTTTACGGCTTTCCGGTGTCGTTTGAAAATTTGGTTTTCGCACGGTGTCGGAAAGAATTTCCAGGGCATCGTCCACCGTCAATTTTCCGATATGCAAGACGATATCGTAGAGCCGGCTGTCCCATGGATCCACGCCGTAAACCTGCAGCGCCCATTTGCGGCGTTCCTGATCGTCTTTTTTCAGAACATACAGCGCCTCATCGGCCGAGATATTTTCCCGCCGCATTTCTTCTTTCACCCGGTCCCGCATGTCGGCGATGACCCTGACTTTCAGAACGTGCGGGATATCACG
>JBAPWQ010000243.1:0-2755 GCA_049283795.1 Desulfobacterales bacterium
CCAGTGGCCTGAGCTATAAATCGTTAACAAAAGGCGGGTATTTATAATGGCCGCCATTTTTGACGCTTTTTTGGCAGTAATTTATAAAGATAGTCTTTGTGGGTAGTTCCAAGATAAGGCATTTACAGGCCACATGGCTGAAAACATTTGCTGTGGAGTGCCCCCGGCAGGAATCGGACCTGCGGCACATGGATTAGGAATCCATTGCTCTATCCACTGAGCTACGGGGGCGCGGAGGGCATACTGAGGAAAATAATTCGAAGTTTGATTTCTGCTTTCGTGTAAATTTTAAAGCCAGATATAACAATCCGGCAGGTTTTGCAACTGTCTCTTGTTCGGCCCTTCACACCCGATGGCACCGATCATGTGACGTCATTTCGTCCACTGGTCGAAGTCCTTCATCAGGGGGTGTCACCGAACGGGCTTTTCGCATCTTAAAGGAAACAAACGCTTCTGCGTCATTTTGGGATGTCCTTCGGAATCCCCTCGCGGACTGCAGGCAAAGAGCCGCTCTCAGGATTGGTTCGGGGAGTCTTTCGGACAGCGTTTTGACGGTTTAGCACAAGAAGGTTATTTTAAAGTCGATTGGAGATAAGGCAGGGATAGGTTAGCGCAGGGTGAACGGCGGCAGCCAGGGGCGAAATGGCGTTAATGCGCCGGGCAGCGGAAATAGTCTTCGCTCCGCCACCCGGACCGACGTGAAGGCACCGGCAAAGGTTGCGGACGTTTTCAGGCGCTCAACTCCTCAAGGCGTCGTTTGGCCGTGTTGATGACCTCCGGGTCGCGGTCGTTTTCGATGACCCGTTTCAACAAGGCCGTGTCCTTTTCACCGGCGACGGCTTTCTTGCGGACTTCGGGATTCGAATGGGCGATTTTGGGAAGAAAAAGGTCTCTGAATGCCATGGGTATCCTCCTTTCCGGGGGTGAGTGTGACAACACAACATCGTACTAAAGGAGGACGGAAAAAAATTCATTCCCATTCGCAATAAATGGGCTAGTCGAATCCATGTTTGATTTCGCCAATTGCAGAGCAGCGAGCATGCTGAGAACCGGGTGCGTTCGGGAAATCGACTTCAGCAGAAGCGGGGTCGCGGTCGGTCGAGCCATCTCACTGAATACCAAGGGTGAATCTTTATGCCGTCGTTTTGAGTCCTCCTTTAGAGTTCTAACTACCTTTAACATGATTATTTCGTTTTTTCAAGTCAACCCCCTTTTGGGAAAATCCGGCAACCTTATTATTGTCCCCGCCTGTCCGGCCGTGCGGCCAGGCCTAGTGTGCTTTGCCGTTGCTATTTTATTTAAAGCTCCACTTAGCCGGGTAAGGGGCTACCGGCCTCGTTTGCCGCTTCTTCCGGTTCCACGGGACTGAATTACAGTGACCGTTCAAGAGACGCCGCGGATTCAATTGAATCGAACCCCAGCCTGTGGTATAAATCATCGTTGCAGCCTCATCTTTGACGTGTCGCGAATGATGGCACGGAGCGACGCAAAATTAACCTTTTGTTTTCAATCAACCGACTTCCAGGAAAGAATCGGAACATGCATCTTCGCAAACGCGTTCTTGTCACCGGCGGGGCGGGCTTTCTGGGCTCATTTCTGTGTGAACGCCTGCTGCAGGAAAACTGCGACGTCATTTGTGTCGACAATTTTTACACCGGTACCAAAAAAAACATCGTTCATTTGCTCGAGAATCCTTATTTCGAAGTGGTGCGCCACGACATCACCTTCCCCCTTTATCTCGAAGTGGACGAAATTTACAATCTGGCCTGCCCGGCCTCCCCGGTTCATTACCAGAACGACCCGGTGCAAACGACCAAGGTCAACGTGCACGGGGCTATCAACATGCTCGGCCTGGCCAAGCGGCTCAAGGCCAGAATCCTGCAGGCCTCGACCTCCGAGGTCTACGGCGACCCCGCCGTTCACCCGCAGCGCGAGGACTACCGCGGCAATGTCAACTGCATCGGCCCGCGCTCGTGCTACGACGAAGGCAAGCGCTGCGCCGAGACCTTGTTTTTCGATTACCGCCGTCAGCACAAGACCACGATAAAAGTGGCCCGGATCTTCAACACCTACGGTCCGCGCATGCACCCCAACGACGGGCGGGTGGTGAGCAATTTCATCGTGCAGGCCTTGGCGAACCGCGACATCACCATTTACGGCGACGGGCGCCAGACCAGGTCCTTTTGCTTTGTCGACGATCTGATCGAGGGCCTCCTGCGATTGATGAAAAGCCCGGATGACTTCACGGGACCGGTCAACCTCGGCAACCCGGGCGAATTCACGATTCTCGAGCTGGCCGAGAAAATCATCGCCCTTACGGCCGCCACCTCGTCCATCGTCTTCAAGCCCCTGCCGCAGGACGATCCGCTGCAGCGCAAGCCCGACATTACCCTGGCCCGCGAAAAACTGGGATGGGCGCCTTCCATCGATTTGGAAGACGGGCTGCGGCGCACGATCGACTATTTTAAAAACCTGGGCCGGCACGCTTCGATCCGGCAGCAGCGGACGGCCCCTGATGTCCGGTCGGCGACCGGTACCGAAACCACAGTCTGATTACGGCTCAAAGGAGAACGATGACGGCAAAGACCGCTTTGATCACCGGAATTACCGGTCAGGATGGGGCCTACCTGGCCGAGTTTCTACTCAAGAAAGGCTACCGCGTCCACGGCATCAAGCGCCGGGCCTCGTCCTTCAACACGGCCCGCATCGACCACCTCTACCAGGACCCGCATGAAAAGAACCGGCGTTTTGCCCT
>JBAPWQ010000244.1:0-1982 GCA_049283795.1 Desulfobacterales bacterium
AGGATGGCGATATCGAACGAGCGGGTTTCCAGCAGGTCGCGGGCCTCCTCGAAGTTGCCGGCCGTCACGACCTCGCAGACGGACAACAGGTCTTCGAGCGTGTCGAGAACGTCGGGTTCGTCGTCGACCACCAGTATGCGCTTGCCTTCGATGAGAGGTTTATCCGGCATGGGTAAGCTCCTTTGGAGGTTTGGGTCCTGGTCGTAAATGGCGCTCGCCATGAATATTATTTGCGCCGCACGAAGGCTATTCCACCTGGAACCGCCACGGGGCCCGACGGTCGGCCGGGGAAGCGTAGGCGATGCCGACCCGCGGCCCGCAGACGATATCGGCTGACGGCACATCACGGTAAGTCTCGAACCATAGCCTTTCACCGCGGGTCAGGTCAATACCGTACAGGGAAAGATCGACCCCCAGGGCCCGACACAGCTTTCCCGGCCCGTCGGCCAGACCGCGGCGGGGGCCGCCGCGCAAGGCGGTCATTTTATCGATGCCTTCCAGGGGCATTATGGCGCGCAGCAGCACGGCGCCGGCGACTCCCTCGGCGTCGGTGGTGACGTTCAGCATGTGATGCATCCCATATACCAGGTAAACGTAAGCGGCGCCGGCCGGGCCGAACATGACGGCGTTGCGCGGCGTTTGCCCCCGAAAGGCATGACTGGCGCTGTCGGAGGCCCCCAAATAGGCCTCGGTTTCCACCACCATCCCGCTCAGGCGCTGCCCCTTGCAGCAGCGCACCAGCCTTTTTCCCAGCAGCTCGCGGGCGACGGTCAGGGTGTCACGACTGAAAAAGGCGTGGGGTATAATTGCCATTGCAGGCCTTTCAACCGGCGATCCGGGGTACGGCGCAGCCGACTCTCTACGGCCGGAGGTCCGGCATCGAATTGTCCAAGCGGATCTTTGCCGCCGAAGCGGGGCAGCATGAAGTATCGAGGTGCAGTCGGGAGCCTCGATCGACGCGACCCCTTGGAGTTGACGGCACGTCCGTGCATGGCTTGAGGGGGAAACAATCGACGGTTTCTTGGTGGAATTCGGGCAGGAAAACTGCGGATCGGCGCTTGCCGATCGGTGCCAGGCGCCGGTCCTTTGAAACCTCCTGGCCTAATGAGAAAAAAGAGGCCGGCAGACGTCATCGGTTATAGGCTTTAAGAAACCTTTATCCTGAAGCCTATAGTTTCAGGCTTCGGCTTTCAGACCCGGCTTACCGCTGCCGGATAAACGAACGCGATATGATGCGAGGCTACTTTTTGTCTTCTTTCTGAGCGTCCTTTTTCCTGCGGCGGCTCTTGCCATATGTTCCCCGGTGAATTTTACCACGTTTCGAGCGTTGGTCGCCTTTTCCCATTACGATACCTCCTGCATTGATACTTAAAACCGTCATCCGGCTCTTGCCCGGGTGACGAGATATGACCCATCTAGAATTCTTTGATAAAGGGCCTGCGAGACTATTGGTCTTTGGCGCATGACAACACAGCCATCGACCTCGAGCCTTGCCAAAGGCTTTAATCACAAATTCATACTACAGGACCCGCACTTTTTCAAGGAGAATAGCCGCCCGGAGTCAAAAATCCGCACATACCATTGTCTTTCCAGGGGGAGTGGGGGTCGGGCCATGCTAACCATCTCGTGTTACAGAGATTGTCTTTCGAATTACCTGAAAATGAGGGGCAATATCGGATTTCATTAGATATCAGATAGCTGTGATGGCCCGACCCCAAAACCCCCGCGGCCGTGATAATATTTGGCTACTACGAGCAAGTGCTCGGAATGATAGTCTTGTTGCTACAGCAGCAGGTGCAAATTTTATCCACATTCGGCTTTCTTGGAGGTATCGGTAATTTTGAGTTTTGTGAATATGGAAGATTACCAGAGGATATACATCCGGTAAATTTATCTGGCCGGCTATGAATCCTCTCCACGTTTTTGCGATGGCGGTTTGCGATCGCTCTCCTCTTCGTCGTCCGGCTCAGCGGAGAGCCGCT
>JBAPWQ010000245.1:0-15768 GCA_049283795.1 Desulfobacterales bacterium
ATGAGCAGTCCGATCGGTTGCATGGTCAAATCACCTTGGCCTCGTTTTTCAGGATGCGCACAATCTGCGCGGCGATGTCGGCGGAACTGCCGGTGAGCGCTTTGGGGGTGCGCGGTTCCATGGCCGGCGCCAGTTCTTCGATTTCCATGCCGGCCGCCGGTTCCTCGATCGCCAGTTCGGTCAGGCCGATCTTCCGGACCGTCTTTTTGCGGGATTTCACGATGTCCGGAAAGGTCGGGTAACGGGGCGTGTTCAACCCTTTGCCCGCACCGAGGACGCAAGGGGTGGTCATTCGGACGACGTCGACGGTTCCCGCCTCCCGTTCGCTTTCCACCCGCACGCCGTCCTTGTCCACCTCCACCTTGACCACGTTGGTGGCGACGGGCAGCGCCAGGTTGGCCGCCAGGCGGAAATGGGTCTGCATGCCTTCGCTGTCGATGGATTCCTTGCCGGTGAAGATGATCCACGGCTGGCCGTCGGACCGGATGGCGGCGGCCAGGGCGCGGGCGGTGACAACACTGTCGTGGGACCGGTCGGTCTCGATCAACAGGCCGCGGTCCGCTCCCATGGCCATGGCCGAGCGCAGGGTATTTTCCGCGGCCGGTTTTCCCAGGCACACGGCGATCACTTCGACATCCGTGCCCGTGGCCTTGATTTTAGCCGCTTCGGTGACGGCGTGCTCGTCGTAGGGATTCAACAGGAAGGTGATTTTCTCGTTGATCCCGTTTTTCCCCGCGATGGTGATGGTGGCCGCCGAATCCGGCACATGCTTGACGCAGACGTAGATGTTCATGGTGTTCACGCCACCTCGTCGTTGAAAGGTGTAAATCGAAACGGGCCTGCCGCGGCAGGCCCGTTTTGATTCAATGGCACCGCGCCCCGCTATCACGAGCGGTTGCCACCGGCGTTAGCCGTTGACGGAAAAACTGGAGTCGTAGTTGATTTCGCGCTTGCGGGAGAAAAAGCCCACATTCAACGTACGGCCGAGATATTTCATCTTGTACTGGAAGGGCGTCTGGTCGTGGTCCAGACCCTTTTCACAGGCATCGATCAGCTCGGCCATCATGCGGCCCACCACCGGGGCGTTCTTGTACTGGTTGCCGCTGGTGCCGACGGCCATGTAGAAGCCGCCCAGGTCGGACTTGTCGTAGACCGGAATCCAGTCGTCGGAGATGTCGTACAGATCGCAGACACCCTTGGGCTGATTGGGCACCTGCAGGGTGGGGATGCGGCGTCCCAGGCGGTAGCACTGGGCTTTCCACTGCTCCTCGGAGAGATGGTTGTCGCGGCCATGGCCGCCGTGGCCGGCGTAGAACTCGTCCGGATCGGGAAACTCCTGCGGGTCGCATTCCGGGTCCTCGGAGCCGATGAGGAACAGGTTGCCCACTTCCGGGCGCACGTAGACGCCGACGTCCCCGTCGCTCTGGTGGTAGCCGTCGTTGAGGTAGTCGTAGCCTTCCGGCGAGGGGCAGTACATCACCTCATGGCGCAGCGCCTTGGTCTTGATGTTGCAGCCCTCCCAGACGCCCGGGGCCATCCGGTTGATCTTGAAGGAGTGGGGGCCGGCGACATTGACCACGATCGGCGCGTCGATCTGGCTGCCGTCGGCCAGGGTGATGCCCTGAACCTTGCCGCCTTCGGCGCGGATCTTAACCACTTCGGCGTTGAACATGAACGTGGCGCCCTTGGCTTCGGCGGCGCGCATGATGTTGTGGGCCGACAGGGTCGGGTCGTTGACGTAGCCGCCTTCGGGACAGAACAGGCCGCCCTCGAGCATTTTGGTCGGCTCATCGAAAAAGGCCGGGTCTTCCGGGCGCTTGACCGGCCAGAACTCGTGCAGGTCCAGCACCGGAACCATCTTCAGGATCTCGTCGTTGGTCAGTTCCTTGTACTCGACCCCGACGGCATCGTAGTGCCGTTTGACCTTGCGCCAGTCATGGCCCTGGGATTTGAGCAGCAGCGAGCCGGTCTTCATGAACCTGGCCAGGCCCTTTTCGTCCTTTACGTGATCCAGGTAGTTTTCCCAGTCGTTCCAGTACTTGAACCCTTCGTAGGCAAAGGCCACGCCGTCCTCGGTGGAGTAGTGCGCCCGGACAATGGCGCACGACCCGGCCGTGGAGCCTTCACCGGCGTCGGATAGTTTGTCGACGTTCAAGGTTTTGTAGCCCATTTTGGACAGCTCGTAGGCGATAGGGGCGCCGATTACGCCGGTCCCGATGATAATGGCGTCATACTTTCTGGTCATGGTGTCCTCCGTATTCACGTTTCGATGTTGGGCGTTCGATGGTCGACGTTCATCTGTTCAGTACCTGAACAGGTTTTTCATGCATCGTGGCGGCCTGAGAGACCACGACCGCTCAGGGCCTGGATCCAGCTGCTGAAACGGTTTTCACCGGCCGGCCGGAGGCCGAACTCAGCACCGGCTTCCAGCACGGCGTGGACCATGCTGTCGCCATAGCCCCGGCTGCAGGTCAACAGGAACCCGCCATGGCCGTCGGCGGCTTTTTCCAGGGTGACGATCTGGCAGGGAACGTGGCAAAAGGGGCCTTGCAGCAGAAAGGGCGCCCTTTTGCCCGGATTCATGAAATCCAGACTGGTCAACTTTTCGGCGATAAAAAACACCTTGGGGCCGAAAAGGGTCATGAATACCGTCGATTCGGTGACGTCGGTGTAGCCTGTAAACTCCGGCCGGGCCGGTGCCGCATCGCCCAGGTGATAAATGGACACCTGAGTGCGGTTCATGCGGTTGACCAGCGTGCCGTCGGCAAAGGTGCACGCGCCCGGCACTGCCGGCACGCCCAGGCCGCAGGGGGTCAGCTCGCCGAGCTGGTTGTCCTGCAGGTCCCAGCGGGCCTTGTGGGCCAGGTCCACCACCCAGGGCCCCTGACCCTCTTTGTCGTATTCCAGGGCCACCGTCCAGTTGTCGCGCACCTCGGTCGTGACAGGGCTGACGGTGAACCGCACCGGGGAGTGTCTTTTAATTTCAGCCATGATGGTTACCTCGTTTATATTTTCAGACCATAATTTCGGGCAGGTCAGAGGGCGGCAGCCCCATGTGTTTGGGCATCGACAACCAATAATGCCCTCAAAATCCATTTCTGGAAAGGCTATAGTTTCATCCGTTTGCCTTCGGGATCGTAAAAGGGCATGGGAACGACTCCGGCATGCAGCCGCACCCCCTTGCACTCATCCTCATAAATCTCCAGCCGGGTACCGATTTCCGCCAGTTGGGACTCCACCAGGGCCATCCCCACGGCCTGGCCGGTGGTGAAGCTCTTGCGCATGGTGGCCACGTAGCCGCGCACCTTGTCGTCGACGATCAGGGCACCGTCGCGAGCCGGCCGGGAGTCGTCTTCCATGCGGATACCGACCAGTTTGAGCCGGCCGGCATCTTTTTCGGCCTGGCGCAGGGCTACGGCACCGACGGTCTTGGCATCGGCCTTCTTGCGGTCCCACAGAAAGCCCAGTCCCAGGTCGATCAGGTTGGTGCGCTGTTCGGATTCGGAGCCGAGAATGACGTGGCCCTTTTCCATGCGCAGCACGTTCTGGGCTTCCACCCCGAAATTGCGGATATCGAATTCGGCGCCGGCCCCTTTGAGCATGTCCCAGACCGCCCGGGTATAGGAGGAGGGCAGGTGCAGTTCGTAGGAGAGTTCGCCCACGAAGCCCAGTCGCATGGCGCGCGCGAAGATGACGTCTTTGATGAAAAACTCACGGTACCCGGTGAAGGGGAAGGCCGCGTTGGAAAGGTCGATATCCACGACTTTGGCCAAAACCTTACGGGCATTGGGGCCGGAGAGGTTGATCACGCCCATGGCATCGGTCAGGTTGACCAGGGCGAAATTCCAGCCGTCGAAACGGGTGTGGTAACGGATCCATTCCACTGTCTGACCGGCGCGGGCCGAGGAAGTGGTGAAATAGTAGTCGTTTTCACCCAGCTTGACCACCACGCCGTCGTCAATGACACAACCGTCGTCGTTGCACATGGCCGAGTATTTGATGCGACCCTCTTTGACCTTGCTCATGTCCGACACGTAGACCCGCTGCAGGGCTTTGAGGGCGTCGGGTCCGTGAATGCGGAACTTGCCCAGAGTGGAGCCGTCCAACAGGCCCACGTTGTTGCGAACGTTCAGGATCTCCTGCCGGCACTCGAAGTCTTCGGAAAAGTAGCGGGCCCGCTGCCAGACGCCGATGTTGCGGAAGACGCCGCCCTCCTCGATCTGGGAATCGTGCAGCGGGGTGTGCTTGAACATGTGGTGGTTGTAACCGGCATAGGTGGCGATGAAGGTGGGCACCAGCGGCGGGCGGACCGTGGTGGGCACCGGCGTATTGCCGGAGGCCGTGTACTTGGCCACGAACAGCGGCAGGTTGTGCCCCGGAATGCCGCCCTGGCCCGGGCCGGTGCCGGCCGAGGTGAAGCGTTTGATCAGTTCGGGGACATCGAAGCCCATATCGATGGCCTGCTTGATGTTCTTGATCGTGGTGTCTTCATCGAAGCAGATGAAGCTCTTGCGTCCCTTGACCGGTGCGGTGACCAGTTTGCAGCCGCGCTCCGGTCCGGGAAGTGCCGCCAAGGCCTTTTCGGCCCCGGCGACCGCCTTGCCCACGTCCGCTCCGGCAGCCGCAGCGGCCTTAAGGCCGGCCAGGCGCCCGGAAGCTTCGATGGCAGCAGGGGTGTTGACCCCGGTGACCCGGCCGGCGGGGAACATCTTTTCAGGCAGATCCGTGGGCAGGAAGTAGCCGGTGTGGCTGTCGTAGCCCATTTTGGCCCCCGCCAGAACAAAAGGTCCGGTCAGCGGCGTCAGACCGGCGGATGCCACCAGCAGGTCACAGGGAAGCTGGCGTTTGACGGTGCCCTCCACGGTGGAGAGGGTGACCTTTTCCACCTGCGGCGAGCCGTGGGCTTCGGCTGCCACCCAGCCTTCGAGGAGCGGGATTTTACGATCGGCCAGAGCCCGCAGCAGCCCGGGGTCCTGGCCGTCTTCGCGGATGTCGGCCACACAGGTGATTTTAAGCCCCAGGTCGAACAGGTCGACGGCGGCTTCAAGACCCAGGTCATGGCCCACGGTGAAGACCGCCTCGCTGCCCGGCAGCAAGCCGTAGGTGCGGGCCAGGCGCTGGGCGCAGCCCGCCTGCATGACGCCGGGGCGCTCGTTGTGGTCGAAAAGAAGGGGGCGTTCGATGCAGCCGGTGGCCACGACGACGCTCCCGGAGCGGATCTCGATGTAGCGCTCGGCGAAGATGTCGCCGGCTTTGCCCACTTGGAAGGCGGTGAGGAGGTTGTTGCTGTATGTTCCCACCAGCGAGGTGTGTTTGAACACCCGGATGTTGGCGGCCTGTTCCACCTTCGCGGCCAGTGCCCGGGCCCGCTGGTACAGGGGCGTGCCGTCGCCGGTGGTGCTGGTCCGATAGTCGAAGCACCCGCCCAGGTGGGGGCGGGATTCCAGCAGCACCACCCGCAGGCCGGACTCGGCGGCGGCGAGGGCCGCGGTCATGCCGGCGGCGCCGCCGCCGATGACGGTGACCTCGGCATTGACATACATTTCGTCATACCGGCCCTTCATCTGATAATCGGCCGAAATGACGCCCAGACCGGCGGTCTTGCGGATCTGCTTCATGGCCACGGGCCAGACCGCGGCGGGCTTGTGCATGGTCTTGTAATAGAAACCGGCCGGCATCATCCAGTCCAGCTTGTCGATAAAAGACAGCCAGTCATGATCCGCCGAGCCTTTGACGTTCTGCTCCTTGACCACCATGCCGTCCTCGAGCGGCATGTTTTCGGTGCGCACGTTGGGAACGCCGTCGACGTCCATGCAGGTGTTGCTGCACTCGCCATCCAGGCTGTAGAGCCCGCGCGGGCGGTGATATTTCAAACTGCGTCCGAAAATCCTGACGCCATTGGCGAATAGGGCCGTTGCAACGGTATCCCCGGCCACCCCATGGAAAGTTTTGCCCCGGTGCTTCAGGGTCAGCTTCTGCGCAGGGTCGATCCGGAGGGTCGGCAATTTGGTGAGTCTTTTCATTTGCGCGCCTCCGGTTGTTCCACTTCGAGGTTCAGGGTCGTGTCACGGTAGGTGGTGAACCAGGACCCGCATCCATCGCGGTGAACCCACCACTCTTTCTGGACGCCGGCCGTGCACGTGTTCATATGGACATAGTCACACCAGGCTTTGGGGGTCAGACCCTCTTCGGCCGGGCGCGGTCCTTTGTCTTCGCCCCCATAGCGGAACTCGTAGCCGTTGCGTTTGCCGCAGACGGGGCAGGTAAGCGTTAGGGCCATCGTTGAATCTCCTTGTGGATATCGCCGTTGCGGCAGTGCCAATCCGTTGGGCGGCGATACGGATCCGGTTAGTTGTTCGGCGTGTAACAGACCAGTTCGGCGGTTTCACCCATCAGGCGGTGGTTCTCATAGCGACGCAGGTTGAACGGCTTGAGCATGTCCGGGCAGTTGCCGGTGGCCATGTAGGCCGACATGTATTTGCCGACGGCGCAGCACGATTTGAAACCGAAATAGCCCCAGCCGCAGTCCATGTAAAATCCCTCGATAGGGTCGTTGCCGTCCATTATGGGCGCCATGTCCGGCGTCATGTCGGCCAGGCCGCCCCAGATGCGCATGAATTTAACCCCGCGCAGGCAGGGCAGCCAGTCGGACAGGGCCTCGGCCTGGTGTTTGATGTAATGGGCCGTGTTCTGAGTCGTGTAGTTGGGCCACTGGTCCATATGGGCGCCGGTGGCGATCTCGCCTTTCAGGGTCTGGTTGGCATAGCAGTGGTAGGCGCCGGAAGAGACCACATGGTCGAGCAGCGGCTTCAACGGTTGGGTGACCATGGCCTGAATGGTGAGCACGGCGATGGGCAGCTTGATGCCCAGCATCTGGTATATCAGGCCGGCACTGTAGCCGCCGGCGCTCACCAGCACCCGGGGAGTGCGGATGCGGCCGCGGGAGGTCTGCACTCCGGTGATCTTGCCGTCTTCGGTGTCGATGGCGGTGGCTTCGGTCTGCTGTTGGATGTGCACCCCGTGTCGGGCGCACCCCTTGGCCAGGCCCCAGACCACGGCGTCATGGCGCACGATGCCGCCCGGGGGATGGTACATGGCCCCGTGGATGGGAAAGGTGATGTCTTCGGAAATGTTCAGTGCCGGAACCATCTCTTTGGCCTGTTTGGCATCGATCAGGTGACTCTCGACGCCGTGGAACTGGGCCGTGGCGATGGTCATGCGCGCCGCCTTCATGGCCGCTTCGCTGTGCATGAGGTTGAGGTTGCCGCAGTTGTTGAACATGAGGTTGAAGTCCAGCTCTTTGGTGAGCACCGGCCAGAGGTCCAGCGCTTCCTTGTAGAGCGGGACGTTGAACTGCGTCCGCTGGTTGGCCCGCACGATCGCCGTATTTCGGCCGGCACCGCCGAACCCGATGAAGCGCTTTTCAACGATGGCAACATCCGTGAGGCCGTGTTCTTTTGCCAGGTAGTAAGCCGTGGCAAGCCCGTGAAGACCGCCGCCGATGATTACCGCATCGTAGCTGGACTTCAATCCGGGCTTGTTGCCCCACAGAGACTTGGATTTCCGGAACATACGCTCTCCCTGCATGGTTAGAAATAAAAAGTGAGTGGGTGAAAATAAGCCACCGAACTTCCAATTGCCGGGGGATGGTATACGAATGAAACAAAACATGTCAATAAAAAAGTAAATATGGGATGTAATAATTTTTTATTGTTCTTGACAACCCAGGTTTATAGTAATAAATCGATTAAAAAAGATAGGTTAAACATGGTTGGGCAGAATGAAATTATTTTTTCATTACCGCCCATGCAGAGGAACCAACGATGAATGATTCACAGGCACATCCGGTGATCAAGGGCATTGTGACCCGTATAAACACGCTGACTCCCAAAGGCAGGATCCTTGGCAGTTACATTATTCAAAATCCCCGCAAGGCGGTTTTCATGACCACCAGGGAGCTTTCCGATGCCTGCGGGGTCAGTGAGGCCACGGTTGTCCGGTTCGTGGGGCAGTTGGGCTACAGCGGGTATGGAGAGTTCCTCCAGGCCTTGCGGGACTTCGTGGATTCGGGCCTGACCCTGCCGGACCGGGTGGACCTGCCGGGAATGAAAGGGCCCGGATCCGATCTGCTGCACCGGGTGGTGTTCGAAGAGATGAGCAACCTGCGGCAGTTTTACGAAACCATCGACATGAAGGTGCTGGACCGGATCGTGGAGCATCTCAGGGACAGCGCCACCGTTTATGTGATCGGCTCCCGGGTTTCCTACACCTTCGCCTATTACCTGGGCTGGTCGCTGACCAAAGTGCGCCGGGGGGTTCACATATTAAAAGGCAGCGACAGCACGGCGATCGACTGGCTCACCAATGCGCCCGAAAACAGCCTGGTGGTCCTCGTCACGACCTCGCGCTACCCCAATGAGCTGATCAAGCTGGGCAAGGTCGCCCGCCGGCTTCAGCACACCCTGCTGGTGATCACCGACAACACCCTGTGCCCGGTGCTCCCCTTTGCTCATCTCGCGCTGGTGGCGCCATCGCGCTCCATTCCCCTGATCGGGTATCCGACCACTATCTTTTGCATCATCAACTACCTGGTGCTGGAATTGGTGAACCGGCAGCACCCGCAGCTCAAGGAACATCAGGAAAAGCTGGAGCAGATGTACCTGGAAAACGACATTCTGTTCAATATGTACGCCTGCGATTACAAGTGAACTTGAATCAGAACCGGCCGAGCGACATGAAGGCATCAGACCAAAACCGGATATCCTACTTCGAGGCCATTGTCGAAGCCTTCGACGGCATGGTGTATGTCTGCTCACCGGACAACCGCATCGAATTCGTCAACCGGCAGGTGGTGGCGCAGCTGGAAAGGGACCCGGTCGGGGAACCCTGCCACAAGGCTCTGTACGGTAACGATGACATCTGCGCGTGGTGCCCGGAACAGGGGGTCTTTCACGGCAAGACGGCCCGCTGGGAGTTCAAGAATCCCTTTACCGGGCGATGGTATTACAACATGGCCACCCCTATTTTCAATCCGGACGGCACCATTTCGAAACTCAGTCTTTCTTTTGACATTACGGAAAAAAAGCGGGCGGAAAATGCCCTGATCGAGAGCGAGCGCCGCTTGACCACCCTCATGAACAACCTGCCGGGGATCGTTTACCGCTGCCGGGCCGACGAGTCATTCACGATGGAGTTCGCCAGCCAGGGCAGCCAACGGCTGCTGGGGTTCGCCCCGCGGGAACTACTGGACAAGGGGCCCAATTCCTTCCAGCGGATCGTTATCCCGGAGGACCGCGAGAATATGCTGCGGCTGATACGCGAAACCGTTGCCAGGAAGCGCCCCTTCAGCTTCATTTACCGCATCCGAACGGCCGGTGGCGGGGTCAAATGGGTCTGGGAGCAGGGTGAGGGCGTCTTCGATGACGACGACCGGTTGGTGGCCCTGGAAGGGTTCATCAGCGATGTGACCGCCTACAAGGAGGTGGAGCTGGACCTTCGCAAGGAAAACGTGCGCCTGCGGTCGTCAATCAGCGAGCGCTATCGGTTCGGTGACATCATCGGCAAAAGCCAGGAAATGCAGGAGGTCTACGACCTGATCCTCAAAGCAGCCGCCAGTGATGCCAGCGTCATTGTTTTTGGAGAATCCGGTTCGGGTAAAGAGCTGGTGGCCCGCGCCATCCACAATTTGAGTGACCGGCAGGAAGGCAATTTCGTGCCGGTCAACTGCGGGGCCATCCCCAAGGACCTAATGGAGCGGGAGTTCTTCGGCCACAGGCAGGGGGCCTTCACCGGAGCCAATGCGGACAAGGGCGGATTTCTGGATTCGGCCGACGGCGGTACGCTTTTTCTCGATGAAATCGGTGAGATACCCCAGAATATGCAAGTGAAGCTGCTGCGGGTGCTGGACCATTCGGCCTACAGCCCGCTCGGCGGTGTCAAGCTCGTCAAGAGCGACTTCAGGGTCATCGCCGCCACCAATCGCGATCTTCTCAAAATGGTGCAGGACGGTCGCATGCGCGAAGATTTTTTCTACCGGATTCGAATTTTGCCGATCCAGCTGCCCCCGCTGCGGCAGCGCAAGGAGGACATTCCCCTGCTGATCGACCACTTTCTTGCCCGGTTGAACGAAGGCCGCAAGGAATCGCGCAGCCTGCCGGCAGCGGTCCGCGATGCCATGGAAACGTACAGCTGGCCGGGCAACGTCCGCGAACTGCAAAGTGCCCTGCACACCTATATTACCTTGGGCAAGTTGGACCTGATGGGACAGATATCCATGGTCGCGAGTGCCGACGATACTCTATCGGAGCCGTTTCTTCGAACCGGCATCGGGCTGCGCGAACGGATCGAGAACCTGGAAAAAAAGATCATCATCACCGCACTGGACGCTGCGCGGTGGCATCGCGGCCGGACCGCCGAAGCGCTTCATATCACCACCAAGACTCTCCAACGGAAAATGAAATCACTCGGGATAAAATAGTCGTAAATTAAGACAATAATGTCCGTATTACATCAATATTGTATAAGTTCAGGATAGTTGCACTGGTTTTACCCCAGTGATCGGACATATTTGTCCAGTCCACATGCAAGCGATCCGACACCATTAAATGAACATTCTTCATTGATTTCAATCCTCTAAAGCACTTCTCGCCGGTTGGCACACATATTGAAGTATTTCTTTCATCAATAGGCGAGTGGGCTTGATCTAAAAAATTCACATTGGAAGCGATCGGCCTCTCGTGCCCTCTTCCGGAATAGACAGCCCTGTATCTGCATGGGTTTTCGATTCAGCTGTTGTGCTCAATTCTCCAACCGGTAAGTGCCACCCATGATGCCGACGATCGTTCACGAATACTGCTCCGGCTGCGGAACCTGCCGTTTAGCCTGTGCGCTGGAAAATTTCAGCACCGTTCAACCCAGCCGGGCGCTTCTGTGGATCGAGGGCCGATTTCCCGCCCCGGGGGACTACCGGATCCATTTCTGCACTCATTGCGGTGAGTGCGCCGACAACTGCCCGGTGGGTGCCATCGTCATGGAATCCGGCGTTTACCATGTGGACGAGGACCTCTGCACCGGTTGCATGACCTGCGTGGCGGTGTGCCCCGAAGGGGTGATGATGGCGCCGCCGCCGGATTCAGGGTTTCCGACCAAGTGCAACCTGTGCGGCGCCTGCGCGCGGATTTGCCCCCGCGGCGCTATTTTAATGCCGGAAATGGTCACCGGAAAAAGTTGATGTCGATACGGCAAGGCCGCGCCGGATGAAAGACGATTTGATTGACAACCGCTTCCATGGCGCCGGAAACGGTGCGAAACTATAGAAAACTTTAAGCGGTCGGCCGCCCCGGGCCCACCACTGCCGGAGGTCGCGAAGCCGTCGGCTTGACCAACTGATTGGGGATTTGAGTTTATGTTCGGATATGCAGGCACCCTGCTCAGAGTCAACCTCGCTACCGGGAGTATCGAAAAGCAACCACTGAACAAGGATTTGGTGGAGCGCTTCATCGGCGGGCGCGGTTTTGTGGCCAAACTGCTCTTTGACGAACTGCCGCGCGGAATCGACCCGTTCGATGAAAAGAACCTTTTTATCGTGGCTACGGGACCCCTTTCCGGACACTTTCTGCCGGCGAGCGGCAAGACCCACTTCGGCACCAAATCGCCGGCCACCGGCGGATATGCCGACAGCAACATGGGCGGGCATTTCGGGCCGGCCTTGAAATACGCCGGCTACGACGGGCTGGTCCTGACCGGGCGGGCGACCATTCCCAGTTTTCTATTCATCGAGGACGGCCGGGTGGAGATCCGATCGGCCGGCTCATACTGGGGCCAGGGGGCTTTGACCGCCGAGAAGAACCTGAAAGCCGATTTGGGGGAAGATTTTCAAATTCTGACCATCGGTCCGGGCGGCGAGAAAAAGGTGCGCTATGCCTGCCTCTCGCACGATTTCGGGCGTCAGGCGGGCCGCACCGGGCTGGGGGCCGTGCTGGGATCTAAAAACATCAAGGCCATTGCCGTCAAGGGCACCGGCCGTCTGCCGGTATTCGACGCCCAGGCGGCTTACGCCGCCGGCAAGGAGGCCTACCGGAGAGTATATTCCAAACCCGGTTTCAAGGAGTGGACCCCTGAAGGGACGGCCGGCATCACCAACTGGACCAACGAAATGGGCGTCTTTCCCACCCGTAATTTTCAGACGTCTTTTTCCGACCATTACCAGGCCATTAACGGCAAGGCCGTGATGGAGCGCCTGAAAATAACCGATAAAGGCTGTTATTGCTGTCCGACCCCGTGCGGCAAGTACGGTCACACGAAAACCAGATTGGGATCGGCTTACGTGGAAGGCCCCGAATACGAAACCATCGCTCTTTTCGGCGGGAATTGCGCGCTCGAGACCATCGAGGAGGTGGCCTATGCCAACTACCTGTGCGACGAACTGGGCCTGGACACCATATCGGCCGGCGCGGTTATTTCCTGGGTGATCGAATGCGTCGAAAAGGGCATCTATACTCCGCAACAGATCGGCCGGCCGGTACGGTTTGCCGACCTGGAGACGATCCAGTTTTTATTGGAGAAAATCGTGGCCCGCGACGGCATCGGCGATCTGCTGGCCGAAGGGGTCAAACGGGCATCCGCAAAGACCGGCCAGGGGTCCGCGGCCTTTGCCATTCATGTCAAAGGGCTGGAGTGGACCGGCTACGAGTGCCGCAACGCTCCTTCCATGATGCTGGCTTACATGACCGCCGACATCGGTGCCCACCACGCCCGTGCCTGGGTTCTGGGCCATGACCTGGCCGGGTCCTGGACCAGCGTCCACGACCTGGTCAGCGGCGGCGGCAAGGTGGAGAAGCAGCCCGAGGCCCAAATCAAGGCAGACTGCGCCCGGTATGTCATCGATTCCCAGCACACCCGTCCCCTGTTTGACGTCCTCGGCGTGTGCCGGCTTCAATACATGGAATTGGGCTTCGAGCTGGAGAACTACGAAAGCCTGTTTGGCGTCATCACGGGCCGCAAGCTCGGCTGGGACGAATTGCTGAAGGTCTCCGAACGCATCTGGAACCTGACCCGGGCCATTTCCATGCGTGAAATCAAAGGGTTCGGCCGCAAGTGGGACTATCCGCCCGAGCGGTTTTCCACCGAACCGGTTCCGACCGGACCCAGCCAGGGCTACTGTCTTTCCAGGGCGAAGTTGGACCGCCTGCTGGACTGGTATTACGAGGCCCGGGGATGGGACGATAACGGGCTGCCCACCAAGGACACCCTGGTCGGTTTAGGGCTTGCGGACGAAGCCGACGTGCTGGTTGCCGAGGGGCTGTTGCATTAAGACCTTGGTAGCGTGCACGTCTGAGAGGTCTCTGTCATGCGGAAAATATTTACGCCCGAGAACTTCGGTCAAGAGAAAGCCGATGCGGTGATCATCGGTGGCGGCATCATCGGCGTGGCCACGGCCTTCTGGCTCTCCCGCGCCGGCCTGTCGACAATCCTGGTAGAGATGCGCGACGGACTGTCGACGCTTACGACGACGGCGTCCATCGAATCCTTCCGGGCCCAGTTCACCGAACCGGCCATGGCGGCCCTGGCCAAAGAGTCCATCGCGGTATGGGAGAATTTTGCCGAGGTGACCGGTCTGGAGGGCTATCAAATCGACCTGCATCACGGCGGCTACCTGTTCTTAACCACCGCGGAGCAGAAGGTGGCCGAGATGAAGGCCGCGGTCGCGGGATATCACGAGGTCGGCGTGACCGACTCCGAGTGCCTCGACCGCGACGAGATCCTCAAGCGCTGGCCCTGGCTCAACCCCGAGATAAAAGCCGGCACCTACCGCGCCAAAGACGGCTGGTTTTCCGCCCACGAGGTGACCCAGGGGTTTGCCCGCGCATCCGACCATGCGCGGTTTTTCGTGCGCACGCGGGCACTCGGCATTGAAAAAGACGCGGGGGGCGTTTGCGCCGTGCTGACCGATCGGGGACGGATAGACACGCGGGTGGTGGTCAATGCGGCCGGGCCCTTTGCCGTCACGGTGGGGCGCTGGGTGGGACTGGATCTGCCGATTTGCCAGATGCGCCGCCAGCGCGTATTCGTGGCGCCGCACCCCAAAATTCCCAAGGATGCCCCCCTGATCATGGATGTGGACAACGATTCCTATTGGCGGCCCGAAACCGGCGGGGCCCTGCTCGGCTGGCACGACCCCGAAGAGCAGAAGAGCGAGCCCATGGAAGATCCGCAGGGAGACTGGGATTTCCCGGCCTTTACGCTGGAGATGGTCTCGCGCCTCAGCCCCTTCTGGTCCGATGTGGTGAACGACCTGAAGCAGGAGGACTTGTCGGTTTACGCCGGGCAATACGTGCATTCGCCTGACGACCAGCCGCTGATCGGGCCGGTGAACGGCATCCCCGGCTTCTATCTCAACTGTGCTTACTGGCCGGGGGTGATGCTGTCGGCGGCGGCCGGTCGCTGGACCTGCGATCTGATCACCGGCCGGATGAAGCCCGCCGACAACCCGCTGCGGCTGAGCCGTTTCGAAGAGGGTTTGACCGCGTCCCGGGGGGCATTCATGCGTGGACGGCATTAGTGATGGCGTGCGTCAAATCGAATACCGTCAGATTATGTGCATGCGGTTTTCAGACGGGCGTATGAGAGTGTCCGGCGGACCCTGCCCCGCAGTGAAGGCCGCTACCGAACATAAAACCGATTGAGGACGAGGAGGAACCCCGATGCAGCGGTTTGAGTATTTTACCGACGATGATGTTCAGAGGATTCACGAAGCGACCCTGCGCGTGCTGGAGACGGTGGGTGTAGACTTCGGCTATGCCCCGGCCGTCGATGTGTTCAAAAAGGCCGGCTTCAAAGTGGAGGGGCAGCGGGTCTTCCTGTCACCCAAGATGGTGATGGAGCAAGTGGCCAAGGCGCCTTCCGCGTATACGCTGCAGGCGCGCAACCCGCAGAAGAACGTGGTGATCGGAGGTGACAACATCGCCTACATTCCCTGTTACGGCTCCCCCTTTGTCTGTGATCTCGATCGCGGCCGAAGAGAATCCACCCTGGAAGACTACACCAACTTCGTCAAACTTTCCTATGCCAGCCGGAGCATGGACATCACCGGCGGCATGATGGCCGAGCCCAACGACATTCCCCACGCCCGGCGCAATGCCGAAATGATGTACGCCTCCATGCGCTATTCCGACAAGCCTTTCATGGGCGGGGCCATCGGCGCCGAAGCGGCCCGTGAAACCATCGAGATGGCGGCCATCCTCTTCGGCTGCACGGAAGCGGCGCTGGCGGAGAAGATGCCCATGATCAGCATCCTGTGCACCCGCACACCCCTGGCCTACGACGACCGTATGCTCGGCGCCATCATGGAGTACGCCAAAACCGGCATGCCCCAGTTGATCTCCTCCCTGTCCATTGCCGGGGCCACTTCGCCGGTCACGATGGAGGGCACCCTGATCGTTCAGAATGCGGAAGTGCTGGCCGGTATCGTGCTGACCCAGCTGATCCGGGAAGGCACCCCGGTGGTTTTCTCCGGGTCGTCCTCGGCCACCGCCATGCGCTACGGCAGCTTGAGTGTCGGGGCGCCGGAGATGGCGGTGAATACGGCCGCCACCGCCCAGATGGCCCGATTCTACGGCATCCCCAGCAGGGGGGGCGGCGCCATTACCGATTCCAAACTCCCCGATGCCCAGGCCGGGATGGAATCCATGATGAGCCAGCTCATGGCCACCGTGTCCGGCGTTCACTTCGTGCTGCACTCGGCCGGGATCCTCGAAGGCTACATGGCGG
>JBAPWQ010000246.1:0-8360 GCA_049283795.1 Desulfobacterales bacterium
CCGACGGCGATCCCTGTTTTTTCCAACACGACCGGCGGACCCTATCCAGCCGACGCCGAACGCGCGGCGGCCTTGATGGGCGACCACCTGCGGCAGCCGGTCGCTTTTACCGACGAAATCAAGCATCTTCACGCCGCCGGAATACGGACATTTCTGGAAATCGGTCCCCGCAGTATTCTCTCCGGTCTGGTGGCCGACATTCTATCCGGTGAACCCTTCGAGGCCCTGGCGGTCGATGCTTCGGCCGGCAAACGTTCCGGTCTCAGCGACCTGGCCCGCACCCTGTGCCGCCTGGCGGCCATCGGGCATCCGGTCGACCTTGGCCGCTGGGAAGACGCGCAGCCGCGGCAAGGCGCCCGCAAACCGCTGATGCAGATACCCCTGACCGGAGCGAATTCCCGCTCCCCCATCGGTAATAATCGCCGCCGGCCGCCTGTATCGCCGCCAGCCCGTGAAATTGAGCTGCATGACAAAGTGGCGTCAACCGCTCCCGCTGCGCTTGCGGAAAAGGCACCGAACGGTCACGCGCCGCTTGACATTGAAAGTACGACAATGATTAAAAAGCCCGGTTTTCCCCAACCGATCGATGCCCCGGCAGAGATGTCGGCTGCTCCCGTGACGAACGACGCCGCCTGGATTGGCCAGGCCCTCGCGACTCTGCAGCAAGGTATGTCCTCGATGCAGTCGCTACAGCAGCAGACCGCTGAAACGCACCAGAAATTCCTGGAGGCCCAGATCCAGGCCAGCCGCACACTGCAGGCCATGATGGAACACACCCGGCACCTGGCGGCGGCCGCGACCGGTCCGGCCGAAGCACCCGTTGCCCCGGAGAGCGAGAAACCGGCATACCTTATCGCCGCCTCCGCTACTGAATTCAGCAGCCGATCGACGTCAGGTCTGAAAGAGACAATGGATTCGGCACCCCTTTTTGTCGACGACGTTGAGAATGGACCCTCGACCGCCGTGGCGCAGAGTCATGCCCGGCCCGGCGCTCATGTGGCGACACCGCCCGACGCTTCTTTGCCGGGATCGCCGGCAGCGCCGGAACTGCAGCGGATTCTAATAGAGGTTGTCTCCGATCTGACGGGCTATCCGGTCGAGATGATCAAACCGGATATGGACATCGAAGCCGATCTGGGCATCGACTCCATCAAACGGGTCGAGATACTCTCGACCATCGAGGAACGGGTTCCCGGCCTGCCCGCCGTCTCCCCGGCCGTCATCGGCAAAATGAAAACCCTGGGGCAAGTCGCCGACCTGCTGCTCGCGGACCAGGGCCGGTCCACAGGCCCCGAGCCCGCGCAAAGCCGCGAAACGCATGCCGCGGCCGCGTCGACTCCCGCCGAGGAAGACCGTAATTTTATGATGAATGCCCTGATCGAGGTGGTGGGCGAACTGACCGGCTATCCGATCGAAATGATCGAGGCGGGGATGGACATAGAAGCCGACCTGGGCATCGATTCGATCAAACGGGTGGAGATCCTGTCGGCAATGGAGGAAAAACTGCCCGGGCTCCACAGCGTGTCCCCGGCCGACATGGGCCGCCTCAAAACCCTGGCTCAAATCGCCGATTATCTCGGCGCGCCCGGCCATGAGTCCCTGCCGGATGCGCCGCCGCCGGAGGCTGCGGCCTCGGCGGCATCGCCCGCAACCGCGGCGGCTGCCGCCGTGACGCCCCCGGCGGAGGCCGGCGCATCTTTGCGCCGTCAGGTCGTCAAGGCCGTCGCGGCCCCGTCGCAGGATCGAAAAGAGATCACGATCGCGGCCGGGTGCAAGGTGTTCATCACAGAGGACGATGACGGACTGGCCGCCGCGCTGGCCGGGGAACTGGCCCGGCGGCGCATGGAAACGGCCCTGATCCACCCGGTGGAAATTGAAAACATGGTGGACGCTTCGGCGGCCGGCGGCCTTATCCTGATCTCCCCGGCCCAGACCTCGACCACCGCCGGCGACCTGAAAACCCTGTTCGGGCTGGCAAGCCGCTTCGGCCCCGGCCTGATGCAGACGGCCGCCGGCGGGGGGGCCGTGTTTGCCTCGGTGACGAGAATGGACGGCGCCTTCGGCTTTCACGGCCGAAGCATCCCAAACCCCTTGCAGGGTGCCCTGGCCGGACTGACCAAAACCGCCGCCCTCGAATGGGAGGGGGTTTGCTGCCGGGCCGTCGACGTGGCGCCGGACTGGTCTGATCTTCCCGCGGTGGCCGCGGCGCTGGCCGACGTCGTGTTTAATCGCGGACCGGAGGATCCGGTCGAAATCGGCCTGACCCAAAACGGCAGCTGGTCGCTCGCTCTGGAAGATGCGCCCCTGCCGGCGGATGCCCTCACGGACCGCATCCTGGAAGCCGGTGATGTCGTCGTGGTTTCCGGCGGCGCCCGCGGGGTGACGGCAGCCGCCGCCATCGCGCTGGCGGCGCGCCTGCAGCCGAAGTTGATCCTGCTGGGCCGCTCACCCGCCCCGCAGCCGGGACCCTCCTGGCTGCAGACACAGGCCGGGGAAGGCGCGATGAAGCGGGCGATTCTGACGCATGAATTCGGCGGCGACGCCACCCCGGCCAAGCTGGAATCCGCCTTCCACCGGCACATGGCCAACCGCGGGATTGCGGCCAGCCTGGCGGCCATACGTGAAAGCGGTGCCGAGGCCCACTATTACCGACTCGATGTCCGTCAGGCCGACGACGTGCGCGATATCATGGCCGCGATAGCGGCCGACCACGGGCCGGTCAGGGCAATCATCCACGGCGCCGGCGTGATCGAGGACCGTTTGATCGTGGACCAGAACCCGGAAAATTTCGCACGCGTCTTCGACACAAAGGTCAAAGGACTCGAAAACCTGCTGGCCGCAGCCGACGAGGCCGCGCTGCGCCATCTGGTGCTGTTTTCCTCCGTCACGGCCCGGCTGGGCAACCGCGGCCAGGCCGCCTACGCCATGGCCAACGAGGCCCTGAACAAAATCGCCCGCCGGTTTGCCTCTATCTCTCCGCAGTGCCGGGTCAAGGCCATCAACTGGGGGCCGTGGGAAGGCGGCATGGTGTCAGCCGGCCTCAGCCGCGAATTTCGCCGCCGCGGCGTCGACTTGATCCCCGTCGCCGACGGTGCCCGGCATATGGTCGAGGAGATGAGCCGGGCCGACGGCCCGGATATCGAAGTGGTGGTCGGCGCCACGATTCCCCCCACCGGCTCCCGCCCGGCACTGACGGCCGAACCCGCCGTGGCTGCGGCCGGCGAAGCGGAGGCCACGTCCGAGCTGTCCCTCACCTTTCATCGCGACCTCGACCTCGGCAACCATCCCGTCCTGCGCTCGCATGTCATCGGCGGAACCGCCGTCGTGCCTTTGGCGCTGATGACCGAATGGTTCGCCCACGGCGCCCTGCACGGCAATCCGGGTTTGCAGCTGCAAGGCCTGGACGACGTGCGGGTCTTGAAGGGCATCAAGCTCGACCGCGAAACCAAACACATCCGGCTGATGGCCGGAAAAGCGCGGCCCAGCCGGGGGGCGTTCGAGGTGCCCCTGGAACTGCGCGACGGCGTCAACGGCACCGTGGAAGTGATCCACTCAAGGGCCAGGGCCATCCTGGCCGACGAACTGGCGCCGGCTCCGCCCTACCGCATCCCGGCCAACTTGGCCCAGCGACCCTACAGCCGGTCGATCGCGGAAGTCTACGAACAAATTCTGTTTCACGGTCCTGACATGCGCGGCCTGCGCGGGATCAGCCACCTGTCCGCGGCGGGCATGGTGGCCGATGTCGCTGCGGCCCCGGCGCCCTCGGCCTGGGTGAAGGATCCGCTGCGCAACAGATGGCTGCTGGACCCGCTGGCTCTGGATGCGGCTTTTCAGATGGCCACGATCTGGTGTTTCGAGGAGAAAGGCGCCGCCGCGCTACCGAGCTACTGTGCCGCCTACCGCCAGTACCGCAGTCGGTTTCCGGCCGAAGGCGTCACGGCGGTCCTCGAAGTCACGGCAGCCGGGACTCACAAGATGCAGGGCAACGTCACGTTTCTCGATCGCGACGGCGCCGTGGTGGCCCGGATGACCGGTTGCGAAGCGGTTATGGACCCCGCACTGCAAAAGGTTTTCAGAGCAGCGGCGGCCTGACGAGCGGTTAGAAACTCGAAAAAATCTTTGGCCGCTGGCCCGTGGGGCGCATCCTTCAGGATGGCGGCCGCCGCGGTTCCGCTGACATAGTGCTCTTCCGGATCTCCACGCCGTCGATCCTGTTTCCGATCACCTGCTGAAATGATACCCAGCCTGGAAATCGAATTGTTGCAGATCAAAAACCGCACCCCTCCGGCGGCCAGCGCGGTGACGCTCTCGGCTGTGTGATCGTCTGCGTTGGCTTTGGTAAAAAAGGTCACCGCATTTTCGATCTTGAGACACCTAACGCAATACTTACAGCAATAGGGCCGCATCGGCCATGCGTCGGGATCTTCATTTATGAAATGTCGCGCTTCTGACTTTGAAACATGTTTGTCTTTGATGGTTTACCCTGGCCGAATGTGTTGAGTTTTTGGATCATACCTCATCTGTATTCATGCTGGAGTTGAATCCGGCTCGGTGTTATTCGAAATAAGACACCCATGGACACCCAAAATAAATCCATGGTATTGTTTCGTTCCATCGGAATTTGTCATCACGGGAGAGATGATTGCCGATGACCGCCCAGCCATGTAGAGGTCACTCGGCTCTGAGTTTTTTAACGAGTGCGATTCCATCCCTGCCGTTTAAACCTTCCACGAAAAATTAATTCTACGCGAAAGCGAGAGGATATTCATGGCGCTGAAGAAATCCGAGCTGTATTCATCGCTCTGGTCCAGCTGCGATGAGCTGCGCGGCGGTATGGATGCCACTCAGTACAAGGACTACGTCCTCGTCCTTTTGTTCATCAAATACGTCATGACAAGTATGCGGGGCAGCCCTACGCGCCCATCACCATTCCGGAGGGCGCGAGCTTCAGGGACATGGTCGCCATAAAGGGCAAGCCGGATATCGGCGATCAGATCAATAAATAGATCATCGCTCCGCTGGCCAATGCCAACAAGCTCTCCGACATGCCGGATTTCAACGATGCCACCAAACTCGGCAGCGGCAAGGAGATGGTGGAGCGGCTCACCAATCTGATCGCCATCTTCGAGAACAAGGCCCTCGACTTCTCGAAGAACCGCGCCGACGGTGACGACATCATAGGCGACGCCTACGAATTCCTGATGCGCCACTTCGCCACCGAGAGCGGCAAGAGCAAGGGCCAGTTCTACACTCCGGCCGAGGTCAGTCGCATCATAGCGCAGGTCCTCGGCATCCGTGATGCCGCCACCAGCGCCTACACGACCGTCTATGACCCCACCTGCGGGTCGGGCTCACTGCTCCTGAAGGTGGCCGATGAGGCCAAGACGCCGGTCACCCTCTACGGGCAGGAGAAGGATGCCGCCACCAGCGGCCTCGCCCGCATGAACATGATCCTGCACAACAACCCCACGGCGCTCATCGTGCAAGGCAACACACTGACCGATCCCAAGTTCAAGGACGGTGAAACGCTCAAAACCTTCGATTATGTGGTCGCCAATCCGCCCTTTTCCGACAAGCGCTGGAGCACGGGGCTCGACCCCTTGCACGACCCCTACGATCGCTTTCAGCCCTTTGGCACGCCGCCCGCCAAGCAAGGTGACTACGCCTACCTGCTGCATATCGTGCGCTCACTCAAAAGCACCGGCAAGGGGGCCTGCATTCTGCCGCACGGCGTGCTCTTTCGCGGCAATGCCGAGGCCGCGATCCGCCGCGCTTTGGTGCGCAAGGGCTACATTAGGGGCATCATCGGCCTGCCGGCCAACCTGTTTTACGGCACCGGCATCCCCGCCTGCATCATCGTCATCGACAAGCAGGACGCCCACGCCCGCAAGGGTATCTTCATGGTCGACGCAAGTGCCGGCTTCATGAAGGACGGCCCCAAGAACCGCCTCCGCTCGCAGGACATCCACAAGATCGTGGATGTCTTCAACCGGCAGCTCGAACTCGCCAAATTCGCGCGGATGGTTCCATTGGCGGAAATCGACAAGAACGACTTCAACCTTAACCTCCCGCGTTACATCGACAGCCAACAGGCCGAGGACCTTCAGGACATCGCGGGCCATCTGCAGGGCGGGATCCCCACCGCCGACGTCGACAACCTCGAAAGCTATTGGGCCGTATGCCCGCGGCTTCGAAGGGTATTGTTCCGCGAACGCCGCCCCGGCTACCTCGACCTCGCCGTGGACAAGGCCACCATTAAATCAACCATTTACGAGCACCCGGAGTTTTCCTCCTTCATCGCCGGCATGAACGCCCTCTTTGACGTTTACCGATGGGAAAGTGTCACCATGCTCAAGGCCCTGAAACCAGGGTTCACTCCCAAGGACGTCATCGTCACCCTCTCGGAGAGCCTATTGGCCCACTATGCCGGCAAGCCGTTGATCAACCACTACGACGTCTACCAGCACCTCATGGATTACTGGGCCGAGACCATGCAGGACGACTGCTACATCATCGCCGCCGACGGCTGGAAGGCCGAAACCACCCGCATCGTCGAAAAAGACAAAAAAGGCAGGGAGAAGGACAAGGGCTGGACCTGCGACCTCGTCCCCAAGGCGCTCATTGTCCACCGGTACTTTGCCAGCGACCAGGAGGCCCTCGACCAGCTCGCGGCCGAACTTGAAAACGTCACCGCCCACCTGACCGAACTGGAGGAGGAACATGTCGGTGAGGAAGGCACTTTCTCCGAGTGGGAAAAAGTGAACAAGGGTAATGTCACCGCCCGACTCAAGGAGATCAAGGGCGACGTTGAGGCCAAAGACGAAGCTGTCGTGCTTAAAGAATGGCTAAAGCTCAACAAGGACGAGGCCACCATAAAGAAAGCCATCAAGACCGCCGAGGCGGAACTGGATGCCAAAGCCTATGCCCAATATCCAAAACTTACCGAGGACGAGATCAAGACGCTGGTGGTAGATACCAAATGGCTTGCCTCTATTGAAACCGCCATCCGCGGTGAGATGGACCGCATCAGCCGGGCCCTTACCCAGCGGGTAAAGGAACTGACCGACCGCTACGAAACTCCGCTACCAGAGCTAACAAAACGCGTGGCCGAGCTTGAGGCCAAGGTTAACCTCCACCTGGAAAGCATGGGGTTCCTATGGAATTGAAATCCGGCTACAAACAGACGGAGGTGGGGGTTATTCCGGTGGATTGGGATGTAGCTGAATATGTTTCTTTCGGTCAGGTTATTGATGGGGATCGTGGCGTTCAATATCCGAGCGTTGACGACCTGAGAGATAGCGGACATTGCCTTTTTCTGAACGCGGGTAATGTAACAAAACAGGGATTTCGATTCACTGAATGTCAATTTATCTCGGTAGATAAAGACAAAAAACTCAATAAAGGAAAACTCACACGCGGCGACGTAGTCTTAACAACACGTGGAACTGTTGGAAATTTTGCATATTTCACTTATGAAGTGCCGTACGAATACATCCGGATTAACTCCGGCATGGTGATATTGCGCAATACATCACCAATGGTAGTAAATTCGTATCAATACCTTGTTCTTGGGTCTCGGATAGTTAAATCTCAGCTTGAGCGTCTCTCTTACGGGAGTGCACAGCCTCAGCTAACCGTAAAAGGCATTAGCACATTAAAGATCCCTTTCCCTCCCACCAAGGCCGAACAAGAAGCCATCGCCGAGGCCCTGAATGACGTGGATGCCCTCATCGAATCCCTGGAACAACTCATCACCAAAAAGCGCAAGATAAAACAAGGCGCCATGCAGGAATTGCTCACCGGTAAGAGACGCCTGCCCGGATTCAGTAAGAATTTTAGCAAGGTTAGCTTGCGAGACCTGCTACACTACGAAAGGCCCGATCCGTACATCGTCCGAAACACTGAGTATTCAGAACGTGGAGACATTCCAGTAATTACCGCCAATAAGTCTTTTATCCTTGGTTATACCATAGAAAATTTTGGGATCTGTCGAGATTTACCGGCCATTGTTTTTGATGATTTTACCACAGACATCAAATATGTAGATTTCCCTTTCAAGGTAAAGTCATCAGCGATCAAGTTGCTCAGACCCAAACATGACCAAGTAAACTTGCGATATATTTTCAACCGGATGCACTTGATCCACCTTCCGCTCGGTGACCACAAGCGATATTACATTTCAGAATATCAGAACCTTGAAGTGTTAATCCCCGATATAGAGGAACAGGAAGCTATCGCAACAATCCTCTCCAACATGAACGAGGAGATTGTTATACTAAAGGACAAGCTGGCCAAGGCCCGCCAGGTCAAGCAGGGCATGATGCAGGAACTCTTAACCGGAAAGATTCGACTCGTATGAG
>JBAPWQ010000247.1:0-8249 GCA_049283795.1 Desulfobacterales bacterium
ACAAAGCGGCCGAGGATAAATTCAAGAAAATCAGTGAGGCCTATGCCGTGTTGAGCGACACGGAAAAGCGCAAACAGTACGACACCTTCGGCTCGGAAGGCTTCAGCCAGAAATTTTCGCAGGAGGATATTTTCCGGGGGTTCGACTTCGGTGATATCCTGCGCGAATTCGGCATTGGCGGCCGCGGCGGCAACGTGCGCTTCACGTACGGGTCCGGCGGCCCCTCCGGCGGCGGGTCGCCCTTCGGCAATTTCGGCCAGCAGCCGCGGCAGGTCAAGGGCTCCGACCTGGTCTACGAGCTTCCGTTGACGCTTCATGAAGTGTTGAGCGGCACCCGCAAGACCATCAGCTTCGACCACAAGGGCCGATCGGAGAAGATCACCGTCAATATCCCCAAGGGCATGGCGACCGGCAAGAAGCTGCGCCTGAGCGGCAAAGGCGAGGCCAGTCCCCACGACGGACCGCCTGGCGATCTTTTCGTTCAGGCCAAAATCCTCCCGGACCCCGTTTTCGACCTCGAAGGCCAGGACCTGACCACCAACCGCGATATCAAACTGAGCGAGGCGATCCTCGGCACGACCCTGTCGATTCCAACCCCGGATGGCAAGGAATTGAGCCTCAAAGTGCCGCCGGGCTCCCGTCACGGCACCCGAATGCGGCTTTCCGGCCATGGCCTTCCGAGCATGCGGAGCGGTAAACGGGGCGATCTCTACGTCCGCATTCACATCGACATCCCCCGAACATTAACCGGCGAGCAGGAAGACCTCATTCGCAAATTGGCGCAAACGGGCCTGTAATTCTTTAAAATTATTGACAAGAAAAGCCTTTTTGTGGCAATATTGACATTGTATTACGCAGTGATGATCCCGATGCGGCGATGAATCGAATGGGAAGCCTCCAATACAATGCCAGACCTCATACCCGTCCTGAGCCGAGCCGAACTCGAATCGACGGTCTCTGATCTCGCGCAGCGGATTTCACATGATTACACAAACCGTGAGGTCATTCTGATCGGGGTCCTGAAAGGCTCTTTCGTTTTTCTGGCCGACCTCGTTCGCCACCTGACCATACCGGTAAAAATCGATTTCGTTCGGCTTGCCAGTTACGGGCAAAAAACCAGTTCCTGCGGCACCGTTTGCCTGACCAAGGAAATCGAGATCGATATCGCCGGCAAGGATGTGCTCGTGGTGGAAGACATTGTGGATACCGGTTTGTCGCTCGATTTCCTGATCGGTCATTTGAAAACCCTGAAGGCGAGAAGCGTTCGGATTTGCGCCCTGATCGACAAGCGCGAAAGACGGGAGTGTGACATTGCCGTTGAGTATGTCGGACGCATCGTCGCGCAGGGTTTTCTGGTCGGCTATGGTCTCGACTACGCCGAGCAATACCGTCAGTTACCCGCTATATATGATCTGCAAATCTAATCGTTGGGGACAGCCATGATCTTAACCTGTGAAAAGTGCGATACGAGTTTCAGCTTTGATGAGAGCCTGATCAAACCGACCGGTTCCAAGGTGCGGTGCTCCAAGTGCCGCAATGTTTTTGTCGTTCATCCGCCCGCACCTGCGGCAAAGGCCGACAGCGGGGCGACTGTTCAACCGGATGCGACGGTTGCCGCTTCCGACATTACGGGACTCGACGATCTGGACCTGGCCGCCATCGAAAAATCGCTCGACCTGAACCTGGACGCCGAGCCGGATTCGGGCCTTTCGCCGGCGGACGGCGGCGCACCGGGCGCTAATGACCTCGACTTCGACGCTGCCGATTTTGCGGCGGCCGCGGACATCGGTGCAATAGCTGCCGCAGACGATTCCGACGATCTTAATTTCGAACTCGATCTGGATTCCCACGCAGACGACGCCGAAGCGGATTCCCGGGTAACCGAGGGTTCGACCGAAACGATGGATTTCGAACTGGATCTGGATCTCGATGATGCCGGTGCCGACACCAGCGGTGCCGAAGCGGCCGTGCCGACAACCGATGAAATCGAGTTCGACCTCGACTTCGACGGTCTGGAGGATGCGATTGAAAGCGCGGATGACAGCCAGGCGAGTCGGGACGCCGCCGCATCGGAGGCTGGATCGGATGACGATCTTGATTTCGGCTTGGGGATGAATCTTGGTGATGAAGACGTCACCTCTGAATTGGACGCCACCGCTGCCGATATGAATCGTGAGGCAGAGGAGAAATCGGTCGTTTCCGAGGCTGTCAACGCCTTCGAGGAAACCCAGGAACTCGATTTGTCGGATGTGGACAGTCTGTTCGACCTGGGTCATGACAAGTCCGGCGAGGCGGCGGATGGCGATCAGGCCGAGGACCTGGATTTGGAACTCGACCCCGCCACCGACGGGCTGACGGAGCCGCACGCTATTGCCGGTTCCGAAGCCACCGAAGAGCTGGACCTGGCGGAATTGGAAGAAATGATCGAAAATGCCGATGACACCGCGCTGCCACAGGATTCCCTGGAGGCCGACGGCGACTTCGACCTCGATCTGGGTCTGGACCCGGCTTTTGACGCCGGTGCAAGAACCGCGGGCAAGGCCGCGGCGGACGATGCCGAGATCACCGACGATCTCGACCTGACCGGTCTGGACGACCTGCTGGAAGAAGACGCGATTGAGTCGTCGCCCGAACCCGGGAAATCCCCGGCCGAATCACCGACTGTCGGCATGGACCTGACCGACGAACCCACCCTGGCAAAGCAAGACGCCGGCGCCGCCGATCTCGATGACCTGCTCGATCTGGCGGATGATGAACCGGAAGCCGCCGGCGTGGCGGGCGAATCGACCGAAGAGTTGAGTCTTGAATTCGACACAGAGCAAACCGCCACCGCGGATAACGGGAAGGTGCCGGCGGAAACCGCTGACATTGAAGAAGCCGAGTTTGACTTGTCGAATCTGGGTGAGATGCTTGATCTGGCCGAAGATCCGTCCGAGAGTGCCGCCGCAGCCGAAGACGACGATTTCGAGCTGCAGCTCGATTTGGAGGAACTGCCGGCCGTGGAAGCCAAAGCTGGAGCCACTGCCGCCCGCCTGCCCGGCGATTTGGAATTTGAAACCGAGGGCGACGATGATGCCGCCGAGACGGAAACGGCCGCTATGGCTGCAGCCGGCGGGGCCGCCGCGGCCGATGCCTTTGGTATGGGCGCTCTTTCCGATAACGACGGCGCTCTCGAAACCGATAGAGAAGCCTCTGACCTGGAAACCGAACAAGCCGTCTCGACCCTGTCGCCCGTGGTCGCGAAGAAGCGCGGCGGCGGGCTTGTTCGAACCCTTTTCGCTTTGGTTCTGATAGTGGCCGTGGGCGTTGGCGCCCTTTTTGCGGCGCGGCAATACGGGATCGAAATTCCCTACCTCGACAAATTAAAGGACCTCAACATCCCCTACGTGAGCGATCTGTTGGGTCCCAAGGTCGTAGACGCCGGGAACCTGAAAATCGCCATCGATGAAAAAGACGTTACCGGCCGCTTTGTCACCAATGAAAAGCTCGGAACCCTTTATGTGGTCAGCGGCAAGATCAAAAACGAGTACGAGGACCCGCGCAGCGCCATTCGCATCACCGGCAAGATCTATTCCAAGGGGCGCAAGCTCGAACTCGAAAAAACCGTCTATGCCGGCAACGTCCTGTCCGAGAGCGACCTGGCCGGTGCGGACCAGACGGCCATCGATCAGAAGCTGCAAAATCGTCTCGGTCAGGACCGGAAAAACGTGAACGTCAAGAAAAACGAAACGCTGCCGTTTATGATCGTGTTTGCCAACCTGCCGAAAGATCCGGACGAGTACACGGTCGAGGCGGCCGGGTCCCAGAAGGTCAAGTAAGCCTGGAGATCATTCAGCGGGGCACTTGGATTGTCGGAGCCCGCACCGGCAGGATGCCGGTGCGGGCTTTGCATTGAAAGACCTGCAGCCCCTCACGCCGTCTTTTCATTTTTCCTTTCGTTATCGTCCTGTCGGCGAATTCGGAAGCCGAATCGGGGCCCAAAACCGTGCATACTCGAAACGGGTCGCGCAGACTCCCGCTGCCGCTTTTCACCACATAAAAAACGACCGGGTTTTCCTCTTGACTACGACAAGCGGAGTTGCTAAAAGACCCGTTGCCGTTCCGCGCTGTCAAGCGGCGGCGGTTTATTCGGTTTGCAGCCTGGCGATGTAGCTCAGTCGGTTAGAGCATGCGGCTCATATCCGCAGTGTCCGGGGTTCGAATCCCTGCATCGCCACCAATTCCCCCTTCTCGTTAAAAAATAGTTTCCATCTGTTCCACCTTACACCAAAATGGACGGCCCATTTTCTGGTGGAGGGTGTAATCCAGCCAAACCTACGTTTCCCAATACTCAAATTTCCCATAAGACTATCTCGTCGTCGGTCCCAATTTGTATTGCCGACACCCGACGTGTTATGTTCATTTTTATTATGAGATCACAACCCGGGACGTTCAGAAAGTGATGACCCATTATTTACCCAAACTATGAAAGAGGTTGAACCTGATGGAATCCAACTATGACCAAAAGGCATGGGAGCAGGAGACGGAACTTGGCCGTCGTCTTTATATCCACAACTTTGGAATGAACGGCACTGAGTTTGACGGGTGGGAACTGGTCAAAGGATCGGTTGCCAACGCACCCAATGGGACCGAAAAAGTATATATGTGGAACCGTAATGAAAGCAAGGGCGAAGATCTTGTTCAGGTGCGCGTCATTGAAAGCAGCTGTTGGCGAAATGCCCTTCAAATTCATCACGACCAATTGATGCAATCAATACGCACGGACATCCCGCGGGGCAAAGGAAAAACGGCCGGCATCGGGGACATCCAGCATGTTGGACAAACACCTACCAGTGAAACCACGGCGATGATATTTACCCGTGGAAACCTGCAGATATCCGTCACCAGCATTGGCCTAAACCCCGTCGATGTCACCACGCTCGCCGAAACTCTGGACAATAAGTTGACCAAGCCTCCGACCAAAGGCGATGAAAAAAAGCAGGCAGCCACACGGCAAAAGCCTTTAAAAATGACGGTCAATAAAAAGGAAATGACGGTTCTCATCGACCCGCTTCCCGAGCCAACCCCCGAATCCGGCTGGACAAGGGTACTGACGACAGGTGGGGAAATCCGCAAGGAAGGCAACACGCTTTTCATTTTGGACGAACAGGGTGGAGATCGAATGGTAGAGGTAATCAACTATAAGTTGGAATAGTCAAGCCATAGACTTCAAGATAGTGCTTTTGGCTTCTGGTGTCGGTCGTCGGCGAATATAAAATACAGTCTCCACCCTCTGGCCTTGCCAAAATCATTATCTTGAAGCCTGTATATCTTCCAAATCGTTTTTATCTCTGCTGGTTACGATTATGGCTGGAGAAAAAACTTCCTCAAGAATCCAATTTTTACCAGATACCCTCAATATTTCTTAACCTATTAGAATGCAAACCTGCGTGGTATCGGCTAATTTCTTTGCATTAAATTCCGAAAAGGATGCCGAGGCATTCTGCCGGGAAGCCCTCGCTGAGAAGTGTTAAGCGTCGAAAGGGGCGGCTTTGATAATGTGGGGAAGGATGGCGAAGAAATGGGTAAGTGAAAGTTCTGCAACCTGACTCCCATAGTATTTTGAACCGCTAATGGTTCAGGCGTTTATATTCCAAGAGCCCCGCTCAGATGATCCCGAAGGACTTTTCCTGCCATCCATTTTGTATCATTGACCTTGATTTGCAATCCCGGGTGCTGGACCTCAGTTTACTCAGAAGAATCGGGAAGTCCTGAGTTCCTCAATATCAAGGCACCGCCTACCGCGCCGGCCGCCCCGAGCAGGATCATCAGAATACATTTGATTTTTTCTTTTTGAACGATGATCAGGTATTGATCGGCAATGAAATGCCCGTTTCCGGCCCTCCCGCCGTATTCCTTTATTACTCTGCCCATGGACTCTATTTCACTTCCAAACAGTGATATCTTATGAAATCCGTTGATTCCTCCCATTATGAGAATGACTCCCAGCACTATCAAGACGGCTGCGCAAATTTTCCCCGGTTTCATAGCTCCCTCTTGCGATTAAAGGCTATTGTGGGAAGCAGAGAACGTATATGTTTTATAACATTTTAGCCCCGTATTCACACACCCGAAAAATTAAGAGGCTTCAAGCAATCTGTAATTACGGTGGATTCAACGGCTTCATGCAATTCCTCTTGGTCGGCATTAAGGGCTATTGTGATGCGCTCGTTTACCCACTTCCGCAGTGATTGACTGAGAATGCGTTGGGCGATGTCGAGACACGGGATACAGCGGCATCACCATTTGACATGATGCGGCGTCTTTCTCATATAGCGCGTAAATTTTGCTTGCTGTTGTCTTACTTACCAGGGATGTTTATTTTTTGCTTTGTAACCCACAATTTACCGAAAAGGAGAGTTGATAATATGCAACCAAATGAACAATGGCTCTCGGATTGGTACATCGACATTGCTCCTTCCCGCGAGAAAAAAGCGGCTGGCGAGCTGCTCGAGATTTTCACCGCTTTCTGGGAGGTGCAAGGGCTCAACGAAAAATCCAAATCGACGAAAAATCGATATTCCGGCGGCCTGCAAGCCCTGGGCGGCTATCTGGTCGAAAAGGCCGCATCCGCGAAATACCGATCCACACCGGCCAGGGAGCTGATTCTGAAGCACATAACCGATTTCGAAGGGCCTCTGATCCATCAGGACAACGAGGCTTGGCAGAACGAAATCGACATGGTCTGCAGGAAATTATACAAATATCTGACAGTCAAGAGTTGATTGGACATCTGGCATTCCGATTGACAATTTATAAGCCATCTGATATCGGAATTAAAATGCTTATATAATTGTAAATACAACACTTTTTCCGTATGGGGTGGTGTTGGACGGTTGTAATCCAAATTTGCCATTTCGGCAGTCTGGTTTTTTCACCAAATTTCCCGATGGTATTTTAACAAAAGTTTGTCGACCATGCCGTCGGCAAAACAAAGAAAGGCAGGAAAAATGAAAAATAAAATTGGTGCCGTTTTAGTCGGGGTCCTGGCTGTTTTGTGTGTCGTGCAGGCCGGTGATGCGGCCGATGTCATCAAGATCGGCATTGTCGCGCCGCTTTCACCTCCGGGCGGCGTCGAAACCGGGCAGGCGATAGTGGATGGCGCCAAAATCGCGGCTGAAGAGATCAATGCAGCCGGCGGTTTGCTCGGAAAAAAGGTCGAACTTGTAATCGGGGACACCGCCGGATTGCCCGAGAAGGGAACGGCGGTGATGGAGCGACTGATTACCCGGGACAAGGTGATCGCCGTCGGCGGTGAAGGCCACAGCTCGGTTGCCATGGCGGAAATCGAAGTTGCCCATCGAAACGGCATTCCCATCATTATTGCCGAGGCCTGGGCCGACGACATCACCGCCAAGGGCTATCCCGAGGTCTTCCGGCTGACGGTGAGCAATTCACTGATCTATTCCAAGGCCGCCAAGTGGATCAAGGAACAAGGCTTCAAACACGTGGCCGTCATCGGGGAGAATTCGGACTGGGGCCTGGGCGTCATCAGGGTTTTCAAGGACAACCTGGATAAGGCCGGTGTGAAGGTGACCTCCTTTTCGGCCGAACGCACCCTGACGGACTTCACTCCCCAATTGCTGCAGCTCAAGAATGCCACGCCGCCGGTGGATTTTATCGTCGATGGCTTCACCGGGGCCGGCGAGCTTCTCATGATCAAGCAGGCATATGAACTCGGCATCGCACCCTCCAAGAACTGCGCCATACTGGGGGCCGGCATGGACACCCTCTATCCCGGTTTCTGGGATACGGTCGGCGAAGCCGGCATTTACGTGCTCAGCAATCCGGCTGGGTTGCCGGGACTGCCCAAAACCGCTACTTCGGATAAATTCAAAAAAGTTTTCCAGGCCCAATACAATCGGGAACCGGATGCGGTCGCCATGGAAGGCTACGATTCGGTCATGGTGATAGCCGAGGCCGTGAAATCCGCCAAGTCGACCGAGGGCAAGGCCCTGATCGATGCCCTTGAAAACAAGGTTAATTGGGAGGGCACCCGCGGAACGATTAATTTTACCACGGAAAAAAATCCGGCTTGGGCCTATCACATGTGGATGGACGTACCGGTCTTTATCATTCAGTACACCGAACTGAACCAGGCACCTTCCAAGGCCGCCATCCTGTGGCCGGCTGAATTTGCAACCGTCAAAGGTCTTCTCAAGCCTTCGAAATAGGTTGCCATTTCGCATGGATTCAAATGCCCCCTCTTC
>JBAPWQ010000248.1:0-4120 GCA_049283795.1 Desulfobacterales bacterium
GCGATGATGTATGGCAGTGCGGGCGCCAACGTGACCGTCACCGGCGGCGATGCGTCCTTCGAGCAGGCGCTCATGGCCGCCGGCTGGCTGGCCCGGGGGCCGGGTGAAACGAGCCTTGTCATCGGCGCCGACGAGTATCACGATCCGTTCTCGGCCCTCTTCGATGCCTCGGTTCGGACGGACGCCGTTCCGGCGGCCGGCGGCGCGGCACTGCTGCTCAGTGCGGACCCGACGGCGGCGGGCGTGACGGTTTTTCCGGCTTTTTACGCCCGGCCCACAGGGAATGGCGACCTCGTGCCGGCGCTGGTGAACGGCCTCGGCGGGCCGGATCTCATCCGGGCGCGCTACGGGTCGTTTATGGTCGGAATCCCGGCTGCCAAGCGACCGGCCGGCACCGCTCAACTGGCGGCCTTTTTAGGCGGCCACCGGTTCACCCAGCCGGTGATCGACTATCGACCCTTGATCGGGGAATTTGCCTCGGCCTCGGCCGTGGCCGTGTCCCTGGCGGCCGCTTACACCCGGGCCGGCGCCATTCCCGGTCCGCTGTGCGGCGGGGTCTCCGTCCGACTGAACGGCAAGGGCATTCTGGTGCTGGGGTTCGGAAACCCCGTTACGGCGGTCGAGGTGCTGCGACGATGAAAGTTCTGCTGGTTTCCGCTAACACGCTGACCCAGCCCTACCCGGTCTATCCGCTCGGGCTCGATTACGTCGCCGGTGCGATAGCCGACCGCCATGCGGTGTGGCTTCTCGACCTGAATGCCGCAGCCGACGAAAATGCCCTTGCGGCGGCCATCGACGATTTTGCACCCGATGTTGTCGGTATCTCCCTGCGCAATATCGACACCACCGACGCCTCCAACCCCAAGGGCTTCTTTGCGGGCTACCGGAAATTGGCCGCCGATATTCACGCCCGCTCCGGGGCGGCGATCGTCCTCGGCGGCAGCGGGTTCACCATTTTTCCGAGCGAAATGATGCACGCCCTGGGGGCCGACTACGGGATCGTCGGCGAGGGTGAGCGCCTGGCCCTGTTGCTGGAAGCCCTCGAAAACCGCGCGGATGCCGCCTCGATTCCCGGTGTCGTCACCCGGCACGGCCCGGTGACATTCCCGCAACCATGGGAAGAGGGCATCGTCAGGCAGTTCGATTCGAACCGGCCGCACCTGGCCTATTATCTTGCCAACGGCGGCATGTTGAATCTGCAGACCAAGCGCGGGTGCCGGTTCAACTGCATTTACTGCACCTATCCGAATATCGAAGGGCGCGCGATGCGGCTGTTCGACCCGCGGGAGGTCGCCGGGACCGCCCGCCGCCTGCAGGAAGCGGGCGCGCGCTATTTTTTCGTGACCGATTCGGCCTTCAACGCCGATGCCGATCACAGCCTGGCCGTGGCCCGGGCTTTCAGAAAGGCCGGGGTGTCCATCCCCTGGGGGGCCTTTTTTGCGCCCGTGAGGGTGGTGGGCGATTATTACCGGCAGCTGGCCGATGCCGGTTTGAGCCATGCCGAATTCGGCACGGAGTCCCTTTGCGACGCGGTGCTGAAGGCTTATCGCAAACCTTTCCAGGCCGAGGATGTATTCACGGCGCACGCCGCGGCGGTTGCGGCCGGCCTGCATGTCGCCCACTACATCTTGCTGGGCGGGCCGGGCGAAACCCCCGCGACGATGGCGCACACCCTCGATCGCCTCGAAGGGCTCGACAAGTGCGCGCTCTTTTTTTTCTGCGGGATGCGTATTTACCCTCGCACCGGTCTGTACGCGGTCGCCTGCCGGGAAGGGCAGGCCGGCGCAGCCGGGGACTTGCTGGAGCCGCTTTTTTACCGGTCGCCCACGATCGACGGCCGTGCGATCATGGCCGCGGTGCGGGAGCATGCCGCCGGGCGATTGAACTGGATTGTCGGCGACGGCGGCGCGCAAACCGCCGGCGTCATTTCCCGGATGCACGCCCGCGGCCACGTGGGCCCGCTATGGGAGCACCGGATTCGCTGAAAAGCCGGCGTTTAAGGTTAGTTGTTGATTTTTCTATTAAATTCGGATAAAAATACCGTTTTATGTGGCACGGGCTGAATCATATCGACATCTCAGACGCCGGAGAAATGGCGACCGAAGTCCGCGTACCGCCGGAATCCCCGTGGTTTGCGGGCCACTTCCCCGGCGAGCCGGTTCTGCCGGGGGTGGCCCAACTCGGGATGGTCTACGACGCCGTGTGCAAGGCCCGTCGGCGTTTCTTCAGCCTGGCCGGGTTCAGCCGGGTCAAATTCAAAAAGATCATCCGGCCGCAGGATTGCCTGAAAATACTCGTCACGCCCAACAGGGACAAGGAGGGGGTCTTCAGTTTCCGGATCCTCGTCGGTGGCGACATCGCCTGCAGCGGCACGATGACGCTCGATTCCGGCGGCAGGGAACCGCGGTTGCTGCCGGGCATCCCAGATCAAGGAGTGCGTTGGAATGAACAGCATTGACACCATCACCCTGCGGGTGGCCGAAATCATGATCCAGGAACTAAAGCTCGAAGATGTGACGCCGAAAACTTTCGATCCCGGAATCGACCTGGTGGACGAAGTGGGCATCGACAGCATGGACCTGGCCACCGTCGCTCTGGTGATCCGTGACGAATATGCCATCCGGATCGACGAAGACGACTACCCGAAGCTGACCACGGTCCGCCTGATTGCCGAGTATGTCGAGCGCAAGCTGAAGGAAAAGGCGGCCGAGGGTGACGCCTAGGCGGTCATTTGTCGTTGCGGTTCTTTAGACTGAAACCATTTCGGCCTCCTTCGGCAAAGGGAGATGAGCTTTCCTGTCGTGCAAAGCGGCAGGGGGATTTCTTCAACGAAAATTCATCGGCGCATGTGGTGATCGTGGATAAAATAATCGACAGCAGTGTGAGGCCGACAGCGACGGCCGAATGGAAATTTTCCGACATCCTGGCCGATCCCCGCATCCGGGAACGCTGGCAGAAGGTCAAGAAATGGTTTTTCCTGCGCGAATCGACCTATGACATGACCGGCCGCTGCAATATCCGCTGCGACGGGTGCTATTACTTCGCCGGGGATAAACAGTTTACCACCGACATCAGCGACCCCGGAACGTGGCGCCGACTGATGCAGGCCGAAAAAAAGCGCGGCATTACGTACGTGGTCCTGGCCGGGGCCGAACCGGCCCTGGTCCCCGAGCTGTGCGAGGTGTGTTACCGGGAGATGCCGCTCGGGGCCATCGCCACCAATGGATTGATCCCTATTCCGGCTGCGATCGGATACCGGATCCACATTTCGGTCTGGGGCTCGGACGACGCGAGCCTCAAGATTCGCAAGGCCGGTAACATGCTGCGGCGCCAGCTTGCCAACTACCGCGGTGACCCTCGTGCCGTGTTCGTTTATACGTTCACGCGCGAAAATATCGACCAGGCCCGGCCGGTCGCCGAGCGGCTGGCGGCCGAGGGCGCCCGGCTGACCTTCAACATGTTTTCGGCCCCGGTGGGCTACGGGGGCGATCTGCGCCACACGGCGGCATCGCTCTCCAACTGCCGCAACACCATGACTGCGCTTATGGAAAGCCATCCCCACACGGTTCTTTTTTCCCGCTACAACGCCGTCGTCCATACCCACGCCGCGGGCCTGCATGATTTGTTCGCCTGTCCGTATCCGCGGGTGAATCCCGAGGCCAGGATCGGCCTGGGCCGGTCTTTCCGGCAGTACCGCACGGACCTCACCTGGGACCCGGGTGCGGCCTGCTGCGTACCGGACACCGATTGCGACGACTGCCGACACTATGCCGCCGGCAGCGCGGTGGTCACGGCCCGGATGTTCAGGCACGCAACCGACCCTGAGGTTTTCAAAGCCTGGCTCGATTACGTGGACACCTATCTTGCCGTCTGGGTCGTGGGGTACGAGAAGGGGCCCAATCTTAGCGATTCGCCGCCCGCGCCGCCCGGCCACAAACTTTTCTGACCACGGACGCCAGGCAAAAAGCCTCCTCCGCGCGCCCGCGGCCAGTCATCAGGGAGATCTTTCATGCAGACCGTCAGCTCCTTGCTGGATCCCGAGTGGCATGCCCGCTACAAGCGGATATCGAAGCTCAACATCCGCAGCTCGATCTACGATGTGACCAACCGGTGCAACCTG
>JBAPWQ010000249.1:0-4981 GCA_049283795.1 Desulfobacterales bacterium
CCCTAAAAGTGTCCCCGCAGCCATCCATTTCCAATGCCGGATCAGCAGGCGCAGGAACGGGCGCAGGGGCCGGTCGCGCTCAGGCATCGCCCGCCTCCCCCGCCCTTGGCGCCGCAAGCCGGTGAAATGCACCGCCGGCGGCCGTCATCTTCGTAAAGGATCCCTTTTCGGCGATACGGCCGTCCTCCAGAACCAGGATCGTTTCGGCACGCCGCAGATTTTCCAGGCGATGAGTGACCGTCAGCACAGTCCGGCCGCGGGCCAAATCATCTATGGCGGTCAGCACCAACTGTTCGTTTTCGGTGTCCAGCCCGGCGGTGGGCTCGTCCAGCAGCAGCAGCGGCGCGTCTTTGAGAAAAGCCCGCGCCAGCGCAACCCGCTGCGCCTGGCCGCGCGAAAATCCGAAACCCTGCTCCCCCACCGGCGTGTCCAGCCCCCGGGGAAGATGGCGGCAGAACTCGATCACGCGGGCCGAGCGGGCAGCCGATTCGACCTCGGCATCCGTGGCGTCCGCCCGGCCGAGCCGGATGTTTTCCCGCACAGTTCCGTGCAGCAGCACAGGGTTTTGCCCGACCCAGGCCAGGTGGAGGCGCCAGTGTTCCGGATCGATGGATTCCAGCAGAATCCCGTTGACGCGAATACTTCCCGAGGTCGGAACGATAAACCCCATCAAAAGGTTCAGCAGCGTGGTCTTGCCGGCTCCGCTGGCGCCGACCAGCGCCACGTGGCCGCCGGGCGGCAATTCGAAATCGACCCCCGTCAACACCGCCGGCCGGCCGGCGTCATGGGTAAAGTGCACCGCGCGGAATTCGACGCCGACACCCGTGTGGGGTGGCAGGCGCACGGTGCCGACGGGAATTGGGCGATCCTGATCTCCGAGGACCTTCAAAATTTCCCCGGCGGCCCCAACTGCGGCCGCGCGGGCATGATAATGCGCCCCGAGGTCGCGCAGCGGGAGGAAGAAATCCGGCGCCAGCAGCAGGATGAAAAAACCGCCGGCCAGCGTAATGGGACGGCCGTAGCCCCCAAAAGGCAGATATCCCAGATAATGCATCCCCAGGTATACAGCCACCAGGGCAATCGCCATGGAACTGAAAAACTCCAACACCGCGGAGGACAGAAACGCCACCTTCAGCACCCGCATGGTCTGCCGACGATAATCGGCCGAAAATACGGCCACGCGGGCGCTTTCGGCCCGACTGCGGCCGAAGACCTTCAAGGTCGCCAGCCCTTGCAGGATATCCAGGAAATGGGCGCTTAACCGTGCCAGGGCCTGGAAGTTGCGCTGGCTGATGCTTTCGGCGCCCATGCCCACCAGGACCATGAACAAGGGGATCAGGGGCGCGGTGAAGGCCAGCAGCAAACCGGCCGCCCAGCTTATGGGCAGCACGAAGGCCAGGATGATAACCGGGATCATCACGGCCAGCGCCAGCTGCGGCAGGTAAAATGCGAAGAAATCCTGTAGGGCTTCCACCTGCTCCAAAAGGGTGCTGGCCAATCCCCCGGTCCTTTTCCGGCTCGTGAAGGCCGGCCCGCGGTCGAAGATATGCTGCACGAGGGCCCGTCGCATCTCCTGCCGCACGCGGGCACCGGCCTGAAATCCAGCCGCTTCCCGCCCCCAGGCCAGTGCCGCCCGCAGGACGATCACCCCGGCCAGAACGGCAAAGGGCGGCAGCAGCAGGCGGCGCGGCCGGTGTTCGATGAAAACGCTTTGGACGATGTTGGCCAGCAGGCTCGCCTGGGCCACCATCAGCAGGCCCCCGGCCACCCCGAGGCCGACCGACAGCATCACCCAAGGGAGCGCCGGACGGGCACTTTTGACAAGCCAGCGCAAACTTTTTTTATCTTTGACCGTACGGTGCGGTTCCATGGTAAAACCGTTGACAATCAGCCGGAGCTTATAATAGGTGATGACCTGCCGGCGTCCATCCACTGACGATGCTTTCTCACCACGATCGTTTTAACCCGTCGGGCACCGGCCAACACTTAAAACCCATGGTACTTAAGGAGCCAGCACGATGCCGCCTTCCGAGTTATTCGTCGACCTGTCGCGGTTACAGTTCGCCCTCACGTCCATGTATCATTTCATCTTCGTCCCGCTGACCCTGGGGTTGTCCTGGATTCTGTTCATCATGGAGTCGGTGTACGTGATGACCGGCAAACAGATCTACAAGGACATGACCCGCTTCTGGGGCAAGCTCTTCGGCATCAATTTCGCGCTGGGCGTCACCACCGGATTGACGATGGAATTTCAGTTCGGCACGAACTGGGCCTATTACTCGCACTACGTGGGCGACATTTTCGGCGCCCCGCTGGCCATCGAAGGCCTGATGGCCTTTTTTCTCGAATCCACCTTCGTGGGGCTGTTCTTCTTCGGCTGGGACCGGCTCAGCCGGCGCGCACACCTGGCCACAACCTTCATGGTGGCCCTCGGCTCCAACCTGTCCGCCCTGTGGATCCTGGTGGCCAATGGCTGGATGAACTATCCCGCCGGGGCCTTTTTCAACCCGGACACGATGCGCATGGAACTGAACAGCTTTACCGAACTGTTCTTCAATCCGGTGGCGCAGGTCAAGTTCGTCCACACCGTCGGGGCCGGCTATGTGGCCGCCGCGCTGTTCGTCCTGGGCATCAGTTCCCTGTATCTGATGACGGGGCGCGACCTGGCGTTTGCCCGGCGCTCGTTCGCCGTGGCTGCCGGCTTCGGGCTGGCGTCGATCCTATCGGTCATCGTCCTGGGCGATCAGAGCGGCTTCGTCACCGGCCAGGTCCAGAAGGTCAAGCTGGCCGCCATGGAAGCCCACTGGCAGTCGGAACCGCCGCCCAATTCCTTCACCCTCTTCGGTTTTCCGGACCAGGACGCCCAAAAGACCCGCGCGGCGGTCGAGATCCCCTGGCTGGGCAGCATCCTGGTCACCCGCTCGCTGAACGAAGCAGTGCCGGGCATCAAGGACCTGATCGCCGAACACGAGATCCGGATCCGCCGGGGAATCACGACTTACAGCCTGCTGGAAAAAATGCGCGGCGGCGATGCCTCGGCCGAAACCGCCCGGCGGTTTCAGGCCGTGCAGGAAGACCTCGGCTACGGCCTGCTGCTGAAGCGTTACACGCCCAAGGTCGTGGATGCCAGCGAGGCCCAGATCCGGCAGGCGGCCCGCGACACCATCCCCAACGTCGCGGTGATGTTCTGGAGTTTCCGCCTGATGGTCGGTCTCGGGTTTTACTTTCTGCTGCTGATTGCCCTGGCCTTTTACTACTGCGCCCGGCGCGTGTTCGAGCACAAACGCTGGCTGCTGAAAATCCTGCTGATCAGCCTGCCCCTGCCCTGGATAGCGATCTGGGCGGGTTGGATCGTGGCCGAATACGGGCGGCAGCCATGGAGCATCGGCGGCGTGCTACCCACCTTTCTCGCGACCTCGAGCCTGACGACCGCCGATCTGATCGGCAGCCTGATCGGACTGACCGCGATTTACACCGCCCTGCTGGCCGTCGAACTCTTCCTGATGATTAAATTCGTGCGCATCGGCCCCAGCAGCCTGCACACCGGTCAATACCACTTTGAGCAGAAGCCCGCAACGGAAACGGCCGGTTGACCGCCGGCCAAGGAGATTAAGCCATGCCGCTGTTGTTTGATTATCTCACACTGAAAATAATCTGGTGGCTCATCGTCTGCGTCCTGCTGGTGGGCTTCGCCCTGCTGGACGGATTCGATCTGGGGGTCGGTACCCTGCTCCCCTTCCTGGCGCGAACCGATGAGCAGCGCCGGGTGCTGATCAACGCCATCGGCCCAACCTGGGAGGGCAACCAGGTCTGGTTCATCACCGCCGGCGGCGCCATGTTCGCGGCCTGGCCCCTGGTCTACGCCACGGCCTTTTCCGGATTTTACTGGGTCATGCTGCTGGTGCTCTTCGCGCTCTTCTTCCGCCCGGTCGGCTTCGAGTATCGCAGCAAAGTCGCCGATCCCCGCTGGCGAAATGCCTGGGACTGGGGGTTGTTCGTCGGCGGCGCCGTCCCGGCCCTGGTCTTCGGGGTCGCCTTCGGCAACCTGCTGCGCGGGGTGCCGTTCGAGTTCGACGGTTTCATGCGCTCGACCTATACCGGCAGTTTCTGGGGTCTTCTCAATCCCTTCGGCCTGCTGGCGGGTGTGGTGAGCCTGGCGATGCTGGTCATGCATGGGGCGCTTTACCTCCAGCTGCGCACCGAGGGCGTTTTAAACGCCCGGGCCGTCCGGGCCGCGCGCTGGTCCGGCGTCCTGTTCATGGCCGCCTTCGCGCTGGCCGGCGTATGGCAGGCCGTCGGCATCGAGGGCTTCCGGATTCTTGCCATGCCCGATCCCGCCGGCGCCGTCCAGCCGCTGAGCAAGACCGTGGAGATGGCCGCGGGAGCCTGGATGCACAATTACAGCGCTCACCCCTGGACGATCGTTGCTCCGGTCGCCGCCTTTGCCGGCGGCCTGCTGGCCCTGCTGTTTTCAGCAAAAAACCGCCCCGGCCCGGCCTTTATCTGCAGCGGCGCCGCCGTGGCCGGGGTCATCATGACCGCGGTTCTGGCCATGTTCCCGTTCATCATGCCCTCCAGCAGCCGGCCCAATGCCAGCCTGACGGTCTATGATGCCGTCTCCAGCCATCTCACGCTGAATCTGATGCTCATCGCAGTGGTGGTTTTCCTTCCGATCGTGCTGCTCTACACCGGCTGGGTCTACAGCGTGCTGCGCGGGAAGCTGTCCGAGGAGAAAATACGTAAGGAAACGCACACGGCTTATTAGGAGGATCGATCATGTGGTATTTTTCCTGGATACTCGGGGTACTGCTGGCCTGCGCCTTCGGCATCATCAACGTCATGTGGATGGAAGCCGAAGAGATGCTGGACAAACCGGCAGACAAATGACCGGCCATGTATCTCGCCCATTTCGAACTGCACGAGAAGCCCTTCAACCTCAATACTGATCCCCGCTTCCTGTGGCTCGGCCGGGAACATACGG
>JBAPWQ010000250.1:0-6070 GCA_049283795.1 Desulfobacterales bacterium
ACGGACCAACCGGCAAGCGGGCAAACGGACCAACCGGCCAACGGGCATAACCGCCCAACGGGCCAGTCGATGGCAAGGGCGGGCACACAGGCCCGCCCCTACAGGGGATGCTGTGGGCGATAGGCCAACCGGCTAACGGGCCAACCGGCATAACCGGCCCAACGGGCCAACGGGCCAACCGGCCACCCCTTTACCCAGCCTTGATAAAGCCCCGTTTCTATGCAACTCTATCTTATTTCTAACCCGCGTACCCACCCCACTGCCAGAGAGCGCATGGACCTGACCGTCATCACGACCCACATCAATGCCGATTTCGATGCGGTGGCCTCGATGCTGGCCGCGCAGAAGCTCTACCCCGACGCCAAAGTCGTCTTCCCGGGTTCACAGGAAAAAAACCTTCGTAATTTCTTCGTTAATTCAATGGCCTATCTGTTTAGCATGATCGACATCAAGGATGTCGACATCGACCGGATCGGCCGTCTGGTGCTGGTCGACACGCGCCGTCCGCTGCGCATCGGCCGGCTGTCGGACGTGTTGGGGCGCCCGGGGGTGGAAATTCACATCTACGATCATCACCCGAACAAGGCCGGCGACATCAAGGGCGATGTCGAGGTCCTGCGGCTGACCGGCGCCACGGTGACCATCCTCACCTCCATCATCGCCGAAAAAAACATCGACGTCAGTCCCGACGAGGCCACGATCATGTGCCTCGGCCTGTATGAGGACACCGGCTCGTTCACCTTTCCCTCCACCACCCCCGAGGATTTCAAGGCGGCTGCTTTCCTGCTGTCCAAAGGGGCGAATCTGAACATCGTCGCCAATCTGATTTCGCGCGAAATCAGCCCGGAGCAGGTCCGCCTGCTCAACGAAATGATCCAGGCCGCCACCCGCTACACCATCTCCGGCATCGAGGTGGTCGTCACCATGGTCACGACCGAAAAATTCGTGGCCGATTTCGCTTTCCTCGTCCACAAGATGGTCAAGATGGAAAACCTGGAGGCCATTTTCGCCGTTGCGCTCATGGAGAACAAAATCTACATCACTGCCCGCAGCCGCGTGGTCGAGGTCGATACCGCCGCCATTCTCGAGGAATTCGGCGGCGGCGGTCACTCCTATGCGGCCGCCGCCACCGTCAAGGGCAAAACCATGGCCCAGGTCGAACACGTCCTGATAGACCTGCTCTACAAGAACATCCAATCCCGCCGGCTGGCCCGCGACCTGATGTCCACCCCGGCCATCACGGTGGCAGCCGGGGTTTCCTGCCGTGATGCCGGCGACCTGCTCACGCGCTACAACATCAATGCCCTGCTGGTGACCAACACCCCTTCCGGACCCAACGGCAACGGACCGCCGGTGGGTTTCATCACGCGCCAGGTGATTGAAAAAGCCCTCTTTCACAAGCTGGACCATGTGGCGGTGAGCGAGTACATGACCTCGGATCCGGCCACCGTTGGCCCCAAAGCGAACCTGTCGGAAATCCAGGAAAAAATCATCGAAAACAAACAACGGGTCCTTCCGGTCGTCGAAAATGACCACATCCTGGGTGTCATCACCCGCACCGATCTTCTCAACATCCTGGTCCGCAAGCATGTTCAGGAAAAAGGCGCCCCGCCCGATCACCTGTCGCGCCCGGTTCACGCCCGCACCCGCAACGTGCTGAAGTTCATGCAGGAGCGCCTGTCGACAAGAATTCTGAACCTGCTGCGTGAAATAGGCCGCGTGGCGGACGAAATCGGCGAGCCGGCCTATGTCGTCGGCGGTTTTGTGCGCGACCTGTTTTTATACCGCCCCAACGAGGACATCGACATCGTCGTCGAAGGCGACGGCATCGCCTTCGCCCGCAAATTCGCCCGGATGGCCGGCGCCCGTGTCAACACGTATGCCAAGTTCGGCACTGCGGTCGTCATTTTTCCCGACGGATTCAAAATCGATGTGGCCTCGGCCCGCATGGAGTACTACAGCTTCCCGGCGGCCCTGCCGATTGTCGAGATGAGTTCCATCAAGCTGGATCTGTTCCGCCGCGATTTTACCGTCAACACGCTGTGCATTCAGCTGAACGCCGAAAAATTCGGCATCCTGGTCGATTTTTTCGCCGCCCAAAAGGACCTCAAGGAAAAATCCATCCGGGTCCTCCACAACTTGAGCTTCGTCGAAGACCCCACCCGCGTGTTTCGCGCCATCCGTTTCGAACAGCGCTTCGGCTTCACGATCGGCAAACTGACCTCCGGGCTGATCGCCAACGCCGTCAAGATGGATTTTTTCAGGCGCCTGAGCGGAAAGCGGGTGTTTGCCGAACTGCGCCAGCTGCTCGAAGAGGAGAACCCGACGCCGGCGATCGTCCGGCTGCACGAGTACGGCCTGCTGCAGGTGATCCACCCCTCGATCGCCCTGACGCCCGAAATGACCGCGCTCTTCAATGCCGTCAAAAAAGTCATCTCCTGGTATGATTTGCTTTTTATCGAAGAATCCTATATGAAGTGGTCCGTTTATTTTCTGGCGATCATCCGTACCTGTGACGCCGCCGTAACCGCGGAAATCTGTCGCCGGTTCGAGCTGGCGCCGCGCTACCGCAAACTGTTTCTCACCGAACGATTTGCGGCCGAAAGATGCCTGGCGTGGCTCGAACGCCATCAACCGATTAAAAACAGCACTCTCTACACTGAACTTTCCGCGTTCAAGACCGAGTTGGTCCTTTACATGATGGCCTCCTCCGCGCGGGAGGATGTCAAGCGCGCCATTTCCCAGTACATAACCTCCCTGCGCTCGGTTTCGGTGTCGTTGAGGGGCGCGGATCTAAAGAAACTGGGCTTGGAGCCGGGACCGATCTACCGCGACGTGTTGCAGGCCGTATTGAGCGCCAAGCTGAACGGCGGGCTGGTCACCAAGGCCGATGAGATCCAGTTCGCTAAACGCTACCTGCGGCAGGCCGCGGCGGCGCCGCGCCCCGAAGCCGGTATTTAAAGCGTGAGGGGTAACCTGTGGTTTATTTTCGTGTTAAACGCTCATGGCCCTGCGGGTCGCCTGGATGCATGAAATAGGTTGAGCCGGTTTAGCCCGTTTGCCTGTTGAGCCAGTGCAAGGATGTCTTCCATTTAACCCAGAGAGCGCCCGAAACTTTTAAGAGCCGGCTCGATACCTGAAAACGATGCGCCGGAGCCCGGATGGGCGGTTGCAACCGGTGGCTGACTGCCTGAAGCCGCTTACGGGATCCTGGACCGGACCCGACGTCGATGGCGTATCGAAACCAAGTCCTTGAAGCTGAATCAGGCCTTATTATCCATTAACGGGCCCGGTCCGGTCTTAGAGCCCGTTAGCGGCAAGTTTCAGCCGCCGTTTGCGACCGTTCATGCGGGTGGAGGTGCCCACCTCGATGCCGCACTTAACTCTATTGTCGGACTAAAGGGTCATGGCCCTCACAGGAGATACCCTATGACGGAAAAAAAGCGGGTCCTCAGCGGCATGCGGCCGACCGGACCCCTTCATCTCGGCAACCTTCTGGGCGCCCTGGCCAACTGGGTCGAGATGCAGGCCACCTACGATTGTTTTTTCTTCATCGCCGACTGGCACGCCCTCACCAGCGATTACGAGAAGCCGGACCATATCACGGAATTCAGCCGTGAAATGATGATCGATTGGCTCAGCGTCGGTCTTTCGCCCGATAAAAGCACGCTGTTCGTGCAATCGCGGGTGAAGGAACACGCCGAGCTTTACCTGCTGCTGTCCATGATAACCCCGGTGCCCTGGCTCGAACGCAACCCGACGTACAAAGACCAGATCCTGCAGCTGGACAGCAAGGATTTGTCGACCTTCGGTTTTCTGGGCTATCCGGTGCTGCAGGCCGCCGACATCATCATGTACAAACCGGCCGGCGTTCCGGTCGGCGTCGACCAGGTTCCGCACGTCGAAATAACGCGTGAAATCGCGCGGCGGTTCAATTTTCTCTATGGCGATGTTTTTCCCGAACCCGAGGCCCTGTTGACCGAGACCCCCAAGATCCTCGGCACCGACCGGCGCAAGATGAGCAAGAGCTACAGCAACGCCATCTACCTGTCGGATGACCCCGTGGTCATCGCCGCCAAGGTGGCCCAGATGATCACCGACCCGCAGCGGGCCCGGCGCAGCGACCCCGGCGACCCGGATGTGTGCAATGTTTTCAGTTTTCACAAACTCTACACCGATCCGGCCACGGTGGCCGACATCGACCGCCAGTGCCGCGCAGCCCGCATCGGCTGCGTGGAGTGCAAGAAACTCATGGGCGCAAATCTGACAAAGGCCCTGGAACCGATTCGCGACAAGCGGCACTATTATGAAAGCCGGCCGAAATTGGTCGAGGACATCATGCACGCCGGCAGCGACCGCGCCCGCCAGGTCGCCTGCGCAACGATGGCCGAGGTCAGGGCCGCCGTGAAGATTTAAGCCAAAATGGAAAACGAGCTGTACCAGGTAAAGCTGACCGACGTCTTCGAGGGCCCGATGGATCTTCTGGTCCACCTGATCAAGAAGAACGAGGTCGATATTTACGACATTCCGATCGCCATGATCACCGAACAGTACCTGACCTACCTGGAGTGGCTCAAATCGATGAATGTCGACTTCGCCGGCGATTTTCTGGTAATGGCGGCAACCCTGACCCACATCAAATCGAGAATGCTGCTGCCCGCGGTGGCCGATGAGGATGACGACGAAGATCCGCGGATGGAAATCGCCCGCCCCCTGGCCGAATATCTGCGGTTGAAGTCGGCGGCCGAGGAACTCTCGCGCCGGGCCCTGCTCGGGGAGGACACCTTCGTGCGCCAACCCGCGGATGCCCGCGACCTGGTGCCGCCCGACGAGGGGTTCATCAAGATCGGCCTGTTCGAGCTGATCGATGCCTTTCAGCAGATATTGAAAAACATCTCCGCCGAGGAGCGTCTGGAGCTGACCTCCGACAGCATCTCCGTCAAAGACCGCATCGCGGAGCTGGTCGATGTGTTCGAGGAAAAAAAATCCGTGACCTTCGATGAGCTGTTTGCGGCTCATCCGACCAAAAGCGACGTGATCATCACCTTTCTGGCGATCCTCGAAATGGTCAAGCTCTGCCTGGTGCGCCTGGCGCAGCATGCGCAGACCGGAGTGATCCGCTTGTTTTACGAGTGATGGACAATCTGAAAGACATCATAGAGAGCCTGCTGTTCGTCAGCGACGAACCCCTGACCATCGAGCGGCTCAAGAGCGTTTTGACGCCGGCCGAGGGCGCCGAAATCCGCACGGCCTTGAACAGCCTCATCGAGGACTACGAAACCCGCCGCGGCGGGTTTCACCTCAAGGAGATCGCCGGCGGCTATCAGTTGCGCACCCGGCCGGAGTTCAGCGAGTGGATCGCGCGCCTGGTCCAGCCGCGGGCGCCGCGGCTCAGCAAGGCCGCCCTCGAAACCCTGGCGATCATCGCCTATAAACAGCCGGTCATCCGCAGCGACGTGGAGCACATCCGCGGGGTGGACTGCGGGGGCGTCATCCGGGTCCTGCTCGAACGCAACCTGATCCGGGTTCTCGGCCGCAAGGAAATCCCGGGACGCCCGCTGATCTACGCCACGACCAAACGATTTCTGGAAGTATTCGACCTGAAAGACCTCAAGGACCTGCCGACCCCCAAGGAAATTGAGGACATGGGCCAGGCCCTGGCCGACCGTTCGAGTGTCGTCATTACAGACGATATGCCGGAAGAAACACGGGCGGAACAGCTCGAGCTTGAATTCGAAGCACCTGACGGCAGCCCGCCCATGGCACCTGCCGCCGCGGCCGACGGCGCCGCGGCATCGCCCGGTTCCGAGGTGGAAATCGACCCACCGGATGACGCAGCCGACGACGGTGTTAGGCGGGAAACCTGACAAACCGGCCATTTCACGCCAACCACCGGCAAGGACATCCCGGTCGCGGCGCGCGCCTGATACAGGCTTTTAAGATAATGATTTTGGCAAGACCAGAGGGAGGCGGCTGCTAGTGTAATACGCCAACGACCGACACCGGCAGCCAAAACCTTTGTACAAACCTTACATAGGCCTCAAGATAAAGGTTTTGGCAAGGATAGAGG
>JBAPWQ010000251.1:0-11054 GCA_049283795.1 Desulfobacterales bacterium
GCCGCCCGCCGACCGTCATCTTGCTTTGTATCAGCAGGTTCTTCTGGTATCCGTCCCTGACGAACTGACGGAAAGTTTCCCCGGGAATATCGGGGCTGTCGAAGATCCATTTTTCCATCCGGACAAAATTTTCGACGAAGCTCTTGTTGTCCATGTTCTCCAGAAAACCGACGTATTTGTCGATCATCAGGCGGGCCGGGTTGAGCATCAGAAAACCGAAGTTGAGAAAATCGCCCGGCATATTGCCGAAAGTCTCCACCATGCGGTCGATGTCGAGGTTTTTCATCCAGATGTGCAGCAGTCCCTGGTCGGTGTCGAAATTGGTGGGCGTGACCGTTGTCACCAGGTTTTTGATTTTATGGGGATTCAGGGCACAGTAGATCACGCTGAATGTGCCGCCCATGCAGATGCCCATCAGGTTTATCTTCGGCAGCCCATGCCGGTCACGGATAAAATCGACGATGTTGTCCATGTATCCGCCGACGTGGTCGTCGATGGTGAGGTAGCGGTCCTTTCGGGCGGGATAGCCCCAATCGACCATGTAAAGGTCGATCCCGTTTTGCAAAAAGCTCTGGACGACGCTGCGGCCGGGTTGAAGATCGAGCATCGTCTCGCGGTTGATCAGGGCGTAGACTACCAGCAGCGGGTGTCGATACCGGACCGGCACGACGGGCTGATAGTGCTTCAGCTTGACCCGGTCTTCCTCGTAGACGACCTCGTAAGGCGTCGGGGCTATTTCGGTGTCGAGTTCCTGCAGCAGGACATCCGAGGCCTTTTGCACGCGATCCTGAGCTTTTTCGGCATCTTCGGCCAATCTGGCTAAAATCAAGTCAACGGGGATTTTTGGTTTTTCCATGACGCCACCTGCTTTCTTGTCGGCTTAAGGTAAAGATTTTGGCAAGGCCGGAGGGCGGCGGTTGTGATATTATACGCCAACAACCGATACCAGCAGCCAAAACCTTTATCTTGAAGCTTTCAATCCGCCCCTGTTGTGATCGGACACCTCAGCCTGTTGCTGCTTTTTCAAATTTCCGGATTCTTTTTTTAAGGAAGTATATCTCCCGGTACAGTTCATCCAGGTCTTTCTGGGTCGGTATCGCCATGCTCTTCAACATGTCCTGGGTGATGGTTTCGCGCGCGATGAAAAAATCCTCCAGCGCGGAGAGGGTTTTGTGCATGACCGACAGATACTCGGGTGACTTAAAAAGGGTCATGTAGTGCCCCTCGAGAATTTTTATCCATAGCCGGTAGATGGCGTTGGCATCTTCGGGCAGCTTGCCCACCTCCGCCAACTTTGAGACCTCATCCTGCAGCACTTTAAAAGACTTCTCCATCGGCAGGTAAAAAACCGTCATGAATTCGCCGAAAGACGCCTGAAAGCGGTTGAACTTGTCGACCGCCTGGTTGAATTTTTCCTGGTAAAAACGCGTCAGCCCCAGCTGGGGGAGGTTGAAAAACTGGCGGAACTCCTTTTCGTAGATGTCCGACCAGGCTTTGAAGACGTCTTCATCCAGGTTTTCGAAAGAATAGGCCTGGGTGGAACGGCCGATGCGGCCGGCTTTCTCGATCAATTGCTGCTGAAGGTTGAAAAAACCCTGCCAGCTGGCCCGCACCATTTTTATCAGGACGTCCGGCATGGCACGCCCCAGGTTGGAGGCGGCGTCAAACGCTCCACTGTCGCCAGCCGCCGTGGAGAGGGTCTGCCAGGTCTTCAACACCGTTTCAAAGGATTCCCGCGACCGGCTTCTTTCCTTGTACGCGCTTGACGCCGACGCTGTTTCCGCCTGACGATCGTCTGGCGCAGGCCACGACTGGAGCATCGATCCCCAGAATTCAGAAGCTGAATTGATCCAGGCGCTCAGAAGGTTTTCAGGCTCCGTGAAGGCACTGCGGTCTTCGGTCATAGTGTCTTACCTCAAATTGGCATCAAAACGTCTTGCGAAAAAGAATTTGCTCCGAGCGGGAACCTCGGGAGCCCAAAACGGCCCGCCGACGGCGATGAACGGCATGCGGCTTTCGGTTGCCGGGACATCAAGAAAAGGTAGGATGATTCCCGGCCCCGGTTGCTTTAAAAGTAACCGCGATCAGCGTTCGCACAGTTCGACCAGCACCCCGCCGGTCGCCTTTGGGTGCAGGAAGGCGATCTTGGCCCCGCCGGCCCCCTTTCGCGGTTTTTCGTCGATCAGTTGCACGCCCTTTTCCTTCAACTCCGCCAGCGCCGCTTCGATGTCGGCCACACGGAAAGCGATGTGCTGGATGCCGGCGCCCTTTTTCTCCATGTACTTGGCGATCGGGCCATCGGGTGCCGTCGACTCGAGCAGTTCGACTTCGCTCTCACCGACCGGGAAAAACGCGGTGGTGACCTTTTGCTCGGCGACGGTTTCGGTGCCTTCGAAAGACAACCCGAGGACTTCCGACCAGAAGTTTTTCCCTTCGTCAATACTGTTGACGGCAATACCGAGGTGATCGATCTTGAGAATTTTCATGTAATGCTCCTTTCCGATGGACCAATCAGGTTGACCAGTTGAGCCCGTTTATTCCGTTGAGCCGGTTGAGCCCGTTGAGTCGGTTAATCATGGGATTTTCATTCACGAGTACGTTCACGTTCACGGGCAAGTTCACGGTTATCAAAAAAATCATCAGCCTCACAAAAATCTTCTCTTTCCCGTGCTCGTGAACGTACTCGTGCACGTGCTCGTCCGCCCATATGCGGAAATAATTTTTTTCAGACCCTATTTTAAATCGCAGTATTCCGCTTTGCGAGTATCAAGTATCGAGTATCGAATTTCAAGTTTCAGTCAGCGGTACTTTTCCATCGTTCTCCCGAAGCCTGAAAGCGAATTGACGATGGTGTCGTCAGCGACGCAGTAAGACAACCTGAAGTGCCCGGGACCGCCGAATCCGCTGCCCGGCACTGCCAGGATCAGCTCCTCCTGCAACGCCTTCACGAAAGCCACGTCATCGGGTATTGGCGTTTGAGGAAAGAGGTAAAACGCCCCCGGCGGCCGCACGAAACTGTACCCGCAGTCCGCCAGTCCATCGCAGAGCAGGGTGCGTTTGCGAGCGTAGGCCGAAATATCGACGCTGGCGCCCTGCACGAGGGCCACCGCCCGCTGCATCAGCGCCGGGGCATTGACGAACCCCAAAATGCGGTTGGTCAGCGCCATGGCGCCGGTCAACTCCCGCCGGCAGGCAGCGCGCGGATTCACGGCGGCATACCCGATTCTCTCCCCCGGGATCGAGAGGTCCTTGGAGTAGGAGGTGGCCAGAATGCTCTCGGGGTAACCGGTAAAAATGCTCGGAACCCGGGTGCCGTCATAAACGACCTTGCGGTAGGGTTCGTCAGAAATCAGATAGATGGTGCGGCCGAAATCCCGGCTTTTCCCGGTCAGAAGTTCACCGAGGGCCCGCAGGCTTTCCGCCGAATAGATCTGGCCGGTGGGATTGTTCGGCGAGTTGATCAGGACCGCCTTGGTTTTTCGGGTAACAGCCGCGGCCAGCACATCGAGGTCGAGCGTAAAGTCCGGCCGGGTCGCTACGGTTTTCAAGGCGCCGCCGTGATTGGCGGCGTAGAACTTGTACTCGACGAAGTACGGCGCGGGTGTGATCACCTCGTCGCCCGCATCGAGGATCGCTTTCAGGATCATGTTGAGCGCCCCGGCCGCCCCGCAGGTCATGAGGACGTCCTCTTCGGTAAACGCCTCTCCGTGCTCCCGCGCCAGGTATTCGGCCACGGCCCGGCGCACATGGGGATAACCGGCATTCGGCATGTACCCGTGGCCCATGGGACCCGTTTCCGACATCACGGCCGCCAAGGCGTTTTTGAATGCTTCGGGCGGGTCCAGGTTCGGATTGCCGAGGCTGAAGTCGAAGACGTTTTCGGCCCCATGGAGGGCCTTCAGCCGGGCACCTTCCTCGAACATCTTCCGGATCCAGGAAGATCCGGCCATCATGGTCTTGATATCCGCTGCAATAGTCATAATCAATCCCTCAGCTTTATCACCGCCTTTAGGAAGCGCCTGTCAAACGGATTCGACCGATTGGACCTCGGGGACTTCCTGCTTCAGCAACCGCTCGATACCGTTTTTGATGGTCATCTGCGACATGGGGCAGCCCTTGCAGGCCCCCTGCAGGCGGACCTTTACGATCCCGTCTGCGACCTCGACCAGTTCCACGTTGCCGCCGTCCCGTTGAAGCATCGGCCGGATCTTCTCAAGTGCCGCTTCGACTTTTTCTTTCATTTGATTCTCCTTTTGCAGTGGTCGCCCCGCACGGACGATGGGTTGCCAATGAAACCGGCCGCAGAGCCCATTATGCCGGTTCGAAAAAAAAGGCCGCACTAAAATACGTGACAGGGCAAACTATCGTGAAGAATTCCTTACCGTCCGTTTTGAGAAGGGTATGTAACCGAGACCGTCACCCTCCATCAGGGTGCGGTGGCGCTTCTCAAGCCATACCGGATTTTTTGGACAAGATAAATACGAAATGCGAATTTGCCAAATGACAAAACCGGCTGCCCCGCGAGGCCGTCGAAGAACCATCGGCCGGATCGCATTTATTGGTCCTGTTCAGCGGGCACCGCACCCCCGGCACGCCGCTCATAAAACTCCTTGCGAAAATCCGCGAAACGCCCTTCGGAAATGGCGGTGCGCATGTCGTGGGCCAGGTGGACGAAATAATGCACGTTGTGAATCGTGTTCAGCCGATAGGCCAAAAGCTCGCGGGATGCATACAGGTGGCGGAGATAGGCGCGTGAGTAATGGCGGCAGGTGTAGCAGGTGCAATCGGGGTCGGGCGGCGCCGTATCGGTTCGATAGCGGGCGTTAGGAATGTTCAGGACCCCGGCCGCCGTGAACATCTGCCCGTTGCGCGCATTGCGGGTGGGCAATACGCAGTCGAACATGTCGGCCCCGAGCGCCACCAGTTCCACCAGGTCCTCCGGCGTGCCCACCCCCATGATGTATTTCGGACGGGATTTCGGCAGGCGCGGCAGGGTGTGATCCGCCATTTCCAGCATCTGCTCCTTGGGTTCGCCGACGCTGAGCCCGCCCACCGCGTAGCCGTCGAAGCCGATCTCGGCCGTCAGATCGGCCGACCGCAACCGCAAATCGCTGAACATACCGCCCTGGACGATTCCAAACAGCGCCTGGTGACCGTCTGTATGGGTACGCCAGGCTTCCTTGCAGCGCGCGGCCCAGCGGACGGTCAGGGCGAGCGCCTTATCCGCGGCGTCACGCTCGGCCGGGTAGGCGATGCACTGATCGAGGCACATGATGATGTCCGAATCGAGACACAGTTGAATTTCAACCGATTTTTCGGGAGTGAGCAGATGCGAAGATCCATCGATGTGCGATTGAAAGGCTACCCCCTCCTCGCTGACCTTGGACAGGCGCGCCAGGGAAAACACCTGAAAGCCACCGCTGTCGGTCAGGATCGGATGATCCCAGTTCATGAACCGGTGGAGCCCCGCAAAGCGCTCGATCACATCGCAGCCGGGCCGCAAATAGAGGTGGTAGGTGTTGCCGAGGATGATCTGGGCCCCGCAGCGTTCAAGCTCCTCCGGGGAAAGCGCCTTGACGGTGCCCAGCGTGCCGACCGGCATGAAAACCGGCGTGTGCACGGCGCCGTGCGCGGTTTCGAAAATACCGTTCCGCGCCCTGGTTTCCGGGCAGCGGGATTTAATTTTAAAGTCGAACATGGGGAAATGGTATTGGGTCTTTAGTTTTCGGTTTTAAATCTCTGCAGTTCTCCAAGACTTCATAAATTTCGACCGCCAGCGCACAGGCCCTCTGCCAGACTTCCAGGTCTTCAAACGATCCGCAAGCCATTACCCTTCCCATCTTAAAACCAAACACTGAACACCAAATACAAAACACGCTTTTGTCCTAAATTATCAACATCGCATCCCCGTAGCTGAAAAACCGGTATTTTGCCTCGATCGCCGCCTGATAGGCCGTGAGAATCCGCTCTCTTCCGGCGAAGGCGGCCACCAGCATCAGCAGGGTCGACTTCGGCAGGTGGAAATTCGTCACCATTCCATCGATCGCCTTGAACCGGTACCCCGGATAAATGAACAGGTCGCAGATGCCGCTGCCGGCGGCCATATGGCCGCGGTCATCGGCGCTGAACTCGAGCGTCCGCACGCAGGTGGTCCCCACGGCGATGAGGCGGCCGCCCTGCGCCTTGGCGCGATTGATGCGATCGGCCGCGGCGGGCGTCACCCGAAATCTCTCGGCGTGGATGCGGTGCCGCCGGATATCGTCCACCCGGACCGGCATGAAGGTGCCGTAGCCGACGTGCAGGGTGATGGTGACGATATCGACGCCCTTGGCCCGTATGTCTTCCAGCAGGTCGCGTGAAAAATGAAGGCCGGCCGTGGGCGCGGCCACGGCCCCTTTTTCTTCGGCATAAACCGTCTGGTAGTCCTGCCGGTCTTCCGGCAAAGGGACTCCGGATTCTCGATGGATGTAGGGCGGCAGCGGCACCTGCCCGATCTGGTAGAGCAGGAACTCGAAGGCGCCGTCGCAGTCGAAAGCCAGTCTGAAATCGCCGGCCGCACCATCCAGCACTGTTGCCCGCAGGCCGCCGTCGAAAAAAAGCACGCTGCCGGTTCGCGGCGGTTTGTGGGCCTTTACCAGGCAGCGGCATACGAACCGACCATTTTCGGTTCGCCCGCCGGCGTAGTCGAGAATCAGGACCTCGACCTTGCCGCCGGTGGTTTTGCGTCCGACCAGCCGGGCGGGTATCACCTCGGTATTGTTGACGACCAGAATGTCGGGCCGCTCGATACAGGCGAGGAGGTCGTTGAAGTCGCGATGTGCTATCGTCCCGTTTTCGCGGCTCAATACCAGGAGCCGGGAGCTGTCCCTGCGGGCCGCCGGCGTCTGGGCGATCCGTTCGGGCGGAAGCCGATAGTCGTACTCCGACAAGGAAAAGATATCGGCACGCATACGACCACCGCTTATCGCTTTCCCATGTACACCAGGCCCAGGCCGATCACCATCAACACCAGCCCGAGGCGGCGCAGGTTTTCATCCGGCATATCAACAATCTTCAGGATCCAGAGCTTCATCTTGGCCGGAAAGGCGAAATACGGCACCCCTTCGAAGATCATGACCATGCCGGCGACACACAGAAAAAATTCCATCAAAACGCATCCTGGAAGCCGGAACGAGCATGCTGATTCCGGTGGTATGGTGTAAAAAGTTAGTTGTCGGCACTGCTTGGGATGGCGGAATGCCGGAGCATGGAGAACGATAACTCAGGAATGATGGACCGACTCCCAATCCCCCATCTTTCTAAACTTTCCATCATACCATCCCTCCAACATTCCAGATTTTCCGTCTTCCATCCCTCCAACATTCCTGCAATCGCGTCTCCCAACCCTCAATCATTCCGGCACGGCACGCCGTGCTCCGGGTTCTCCCTGAACCCGACCCGGGGCCTGCTTGCGGCAATCGGCGCAGATCATGCCATCGGTGTCCCCGGCCCTGAACCGGCGGCGATACGACGCATAGCGCTCGCCGTGCCAGATGTCTGCAACTCTCTGCCGGGTCAGGTCCCCCACCACGCTTTGCTGTTCCCAGTCCGAGCAGCACAGGACCATTCGACCGTCGTGCAGAACGAAGATTTGCTCCATCAACCGCCGGCACCAGGTAAAGGGCACCAGCCGGCCGAACCCCACCGCCGAAGCGCGGATCTGCGGGTGGTCGATCCGGTTTTCAACCGGTTCGATGTGCAGCCGGATGCGGCGCTGTTGCCAGTAGCGACGAATCGCCGGCAGCTCGGCGTGGGTCTGCAGCGAATCGACCGTAATGATTTCCAGCCGGGGCCGCTTCTAGCCGCCTTTCTCCTTTAGATCCAGGAAACCGTCGATGTTGGCCAAGGTTTTCTGCAAGGGCAGGTTCATAACGCGCCGGTAGGTTTCGGGATCGATGCTCTGCACCGAAATCTTTAATTTGTCGAGACCCGCGTCCAGCAGTCTTTGCGCCATTTCACCGGTCAGCAGCCCACCGTGCGTGGTGATTTTGGTGTACCGGGGTTTGTTGATGCGGCTGCTGATGTAAGCGATCCGTTCGGGAAGGCAGCGATCCAGCAGGGGTTCGTTCATCAGGTAAAGGGTGTAGCACCGCACGCCAAGGTCAAGGCACTGGTCCGCCACCGATCGAAAAAGCTTTTCTTCCATGCGGCGTCCCATGGGTATCGGTCGCCGGGTTTTGCCATTCGGGCAGAAACTGCATCCGCCGTTGCATCCGGTGACCGTTTGGATTTGAACATTCTCGGGCGGATCACCGGCGGCCAATTCGATTGTTGGAAGGGGTCGTGTTGCCGTCATGGCGCCCAACCTATCTTTTCGATCGCGCTTTGTCAAAGTGCCAAAATCCCATCTGCCGTCTCATGGGTGTACGACAATCCATCTTCCCGACGGACAACGCCTGTCCGTCAACAGGACCCCGCCACGGACATTTTGATTGCTCGGAAAAAATTTGTCAGGCAGGCCGGGATACGGCTTCCTGCCTGGTAATCGGTTTTGTGCTTGTCAAAGTGCGTCAAGATATATAGGTATTAAACAGCAATGGCCCTTTTTCGCAATTAACGGCCGGCTTCGAGACAGGTCGGCGTCAGCCGGCTCTGATCTATGCCGTGGCATTCATCCAAATGCCTCCACGCTGCGGGCTTCCTCATGTCGCCAGAAACTGGCTCGTTTCCGGATATAAACGGGTCGGGGTGATGAAACGGGGACCACGGATGGCACTGAACCAAACAATCGGGTTGGGCGTTCCCGTGCTCACCGGGACAATCTTACCGACGCCCAGGGTCGATTCTCCCGTCTTTTTCCGCCAAATATCATTTAATGCCCTCAAAAGCAATACAGCCGGGACAATGGCCTATGAAAACCAAACAGCCCCCGGTGGTCAAAAGGACCTTGTGGTCCTGGGTCCTGACCACCACCCCGAAACTCCAATTTCTGCTTATTTTCATCATTCTGATCACCGTCTTCATGCGGGTCGTTCCGCTGGAAATGCAGAAACGGATCATCAATCAAGCCATCTATCTTCGAAAAATCGATTTACTGCTGATTTATAGCGGCATCTATCTGTTTGCGGTCATCGCCCAGGGAGCCTTGAAATTCCTGATCAACTACATCCAGACCGTAATCGCCCAGCGGGCCCTGACCGGGATGCGCAAGGACCTCTACCATCACATCCTGACCCTGCCGCTCAACTTCTTTCGCAAAACCCAGCCCGGTATGGTCGTCTCGGCCCTGACGACCGAGCTGCCGCTGGCCGGCAATTTCGTCGGGATGGCCATTGCCGTGCCGGTGACCAATATCCTTACCCTGCTGGCTTTCGCTGGATACCTTCTGTGGCTCGACCCCCTGCTGGCGGTCGTCTCGCTCAGCATCTACCCGATGGTCGTCATTCTCCTGCCCATGCTGCAAAAGCGGGCCAACCGGCAGAACAAACGGCGGGTGGACACCTCGCGCCAGATGGCGGACAAGATTGCCGAGGCCGTCTCCGGGATCCACGAGATTCACGGCAACGGCGCCTACGAAATAGAGAACACCAAATTCGATCTATTGTCCGACAAGCTGGAGCGGATCCGGGTCGTCTGGACCCTCTATTCTCAGGCCATAAAGGTCCTGAACAATTTCTTCACGAATCTGAGTCCTTTCCTCGTTTTTCTGCTGGGAGGTTACCTGGCGATGAAGGGGCGGCTGGAACTGGGGGCCCTGGTCGCTTTTCTGTCGGCGCAGGAGAAGCTCTACACGCCCTGGAAAGAATTGATCGAGATGTACCAGGTGCACCAGGACGCCAAGGTTCAATACACGCGCACCATGGAATACTTCGACCTCGAACCGGATTATCTCATCGAGCCGCCCGACCGCCGGCCGTACACGTTCAGGGGCGACATCGAGGTGCAAAACCTCTCGTTTGTCACCGAGGACGGCATTTCCCTGCTCGATGACATTTCATTTTCTCTCCCGCAGGGCCACAACCTGGCACTGGTCGGGTTTTCAGGCAGCGGCAAAAGCACGCTGGCCCAGTGCATCGGCCAGCTCTACCGTTATACCGGCGGGCATGTCCTGCTGGACGGCAAAGAGGTGGGAGCGCTGACCAAAAAGGATATCACGCACAATGTCGGCCTGGTTTCGCAGAGCCCCTTCATATTTTCCGGCACCATCAGGGAAAATCTGCTGTACGGCTGCCTGGCCAATACCGACGGCGGTCGCAACGGCGGCAGCGACCCTCTGCCGAACCTCGACGACATCATTGCGGTGCTGCAGCAAACCGGCATCTTCGTCGATGTCCTGCGTCTGGGCCTCAATTCAACCCTGACGATCGGCCAGGACCAGGAACTGGTCGCCCGGGTGCTGCGCGCCCGGCAAAGCTTTCAGCGCAATTTCGGCGATGAGCTGGCGCAGTATGTCGAATTCTTCGATGAGAACCGGTACCTTTATTTTTCCAGCGTCCTGGAAAACCTGACCTTCGGTACCGCCAACCGCGACGAGTTCAATTCCGCCACTTTGCCGCAAAACGCTTTCTTCCGCACCTTCCTGGAGGAAGCCCAGCTCACGCGGCCGCTGCTGCGTCTGGGCATCCGTCTGGCGGAACGGATGGTCGATATCCTGGGCAACATGCCGCCGGAAAAGCTATTTTTCGATCAGAGCCCGATCGCTCCGGAGGAGTTGGACGGCTTTCGGAAGATCAGCGAACGCGCCAGGAAGGATGACCCCGATCGGTTTGCGGAAGCGGACCGAACCAAGCTGCTCGACCTGGCGCTGCGCTTTACGCCGGGGATCCATAAAATCGTGGCGCTGCCGGAGGTGCTGGAAGTCCTGGTCCTGGAAGGGCGCCATCTTTTCAGGGAAAAAATCCTTGCCGAAGACCCGCAAGCCTTCACTTTTTTTGAGATGCTGCAATATATTTACTCGCAAACGATCCTGAACAACATTTTCTTCGGGAAAATGAAAATCTTCAACCCGGATGCCCAGGAAAAAATCAACCAGAGCATCGTCCACCTGTCCATCGAAGAAGATTTTCTGGAAACCA
>JBAPWQ010000252.1:0-5699 GCA_049283795.1 Desulfobacterales bacterium
ACCTGATTCACTGCAACGACTGGATGACCGGCCTGATTCCCGCCATGGCGCGTCAAATGATGATTCCGTGCTTATTTACGATTCACAATCTCTATACGGTCAAGGCGACCCTGGCCCAGATCGAAGACCGGGGGATCGACGGGGCCTTTTTCTGGCAGAACCTGTACTACGAGTCCATGGCCACCAATTACGAGAGCGCAAGAGGGACCAATCCGATCGATTTTCTTACCAGCGGCGTTTTTTCCGCCCATTTCATCAACACCGTCAGTCCCAATTTTCTGAACGAGATCATCAGCGGCCGCCACGATTTCATCCAACCCCACCTGCGGCAGGAAATCGTCAATAAATGGAACTCGGATTGTGCGGCCGGCATCCTGAACGCCCCGGACCCCGCTTTCGATCCCCGAACGGACCGGGATCTGAAGGCGACCTTCGGACCCGACACCCATGCGGAGGCTAAAAGGGAAAACAAACGCTTCCTGCAACGCAATCTCGGTTTGATTCCAGACCCCGATGCCCCCCTCTTTTTCTGGCCCTCGCGCCTCGACCCGGTTCAAAAGGGGTGCCAGTTGCTGGCCGAGATTTTTTACAAGATGATTTCCGGCTATTGGAAACAAAACCTCGAGGTGGTGTTCGTGGCCGATGGGCCCTACCAGAAAGTGTTTCAGGATATCGTCAACCAGCACCGGTTTCATAAAAGGGTGGCAATCTGTGATTTCAACGAGCAGTTGGAACACCTGGCCTATGCCGCTTCCGATTTTATCCTCATGCCGTCCCTCTACGAGCCCTGCGGCCTGCCGCAGATGATCGCGCCGATCTACGGATCACTGCCGGTGGCTCACGACACGGGCGGCATTCACGACACGATCCGCCACATGGACGTAGACAGTGACGCCGGAAACGGATTTCTGTTCGAGGTTTTCGATGCCCCCGGCCTGCTGTGGGCCATTGACCAGGCCATGAATTTTTTCGACCAGCCGGCCGATGTCAAGGCCCGGCAGATCGCGCGCGTGATGAAAACGAGCGTTGTCGAATTCACCCATGATCAGACGGCCCGGGCCTACACCGAATTGTATGAAAAAATGCTCCACCGCCCGCTGATCGTCGCAAAAGACCTGGCGATAGCACACTCGTCTTGAATGTGCACCGCCACATACTATGGTTTTCACGACCTTTGACCGACACCGATCTCAAGGACCAACTTAGCCGTGACCACGATTGAAAAACGCCTGCAGGCCTTTATCGACAGCGACCCGCTTTTACACCCCTACGCCGAAGCGATCCGCCGCAGAACGATGCGTTTGGAGGACACCCAGAACCGGTTGACCGGCGGCAACTCCAGCCTGGCCGATTTTGCGAGCGGTCACGAATATTTCGGTCTGCACTATCGCAATGACGCCTGGATTTTTCGCGAATGGGCGCCGAACGCTACCGCCGTTTACCTGATCGGGGAGGTGACGGGCTGGACGGAAAAAAAAGCGTTCGCCCTCGAAAAAAGCGGTGACGATGGGGTGTGGGAAATTCACCTGTCATCCGACAAGCTGGCCCATCTCGATCTTTACCGGCTGCGGATCCACTGGCCGGGCGGCTCGGGAGACCGGATTCCGGCCTATGCCCGAAGGGTGGTCCAGGACCCGGGCACCCTTATCTTCAACGCCCAGGTCTGGCATCCGCCGCGGCCCTATCGGTTTAAACACCGCTCTCCTGGAAACAGGGACGCTGCCCCCCTGATCTACGAAGCCCATGTGGGGATGGCCCAGGAGGAAGGAAAAATCGGCAGCTATGTGGAGTTCACGCACAATATTTTGCCGCGCATCGTGGCCGCCGGCTACAACACGCTGCAGCTGATGGCCGTTACCGAACACCCTTTTTACGGCTCTTTCGGCTATCAGGTAGCGAACTTCTTCGCGTCCTCGTCGCGCTTCGGCACGCCCGATGAGTTGAAGGAACTGATCGACACCGCCCACAATTCGGGGCTGCGCATCATCATGGACCTGGTGCATTCGCACGCCGCATCCAACGAGGTCGAGGGCCTGAGCCGTTTCGACGGCAGCGGCTACCAGTATTTTCACGGCGGCGACCGCGGCCGCCACGTGGCTTGGGATTCGCGCCTTTTTGACTACGGAAAGCACCAGGTCCTGCACTTTCTGCTTTCGAATTGCCGCTATTGGCTCGATGAATTCCAATTCGACGGCTTTCGCTTCGACGGCATCACCAGCATGCTTTACCTGCATCACGGGCTCGGGACGGCTTTTACATCGTACCGGAATTATTTTGACGACACCGTGGAAGAGGATGCCCTCGTTTACTTGGGGCTGGCCAACCGCCTGATTCATGCGGTCCGGCCGCAGGCCATCACGATCGCCGAAGACATCAGCGGCATGCCGGGTCTCGCGGTGCCGGACGAAAAGGGCGGATTCGGCTTTGATTTCCGTTTTTCGATGGGGGTGCCGGATCTGTGGATCCGCCTGACCAAGGAGACGCGGGACGAGGACTGGCCGATGGGTCATCTCTGGTCCGAACTGAACAATCGGCGTGCCGATGAGAAAACCATCAGCTACGCCGAATCCCACGACCAGGCGCTGGTGGGCGATCAGTCTCTTATTTTCAGGATGATCGGGGCCGACATGTACGAGCACATGCGAATCGACGATGACAGCCTGTCGGTCGCGCGCGGCCTGGCCCTGCACAAGCTTATGCGGTTGATCACGCTGGTGACGGCCGGTGCCGGGTATCTCAATTTCATGGGCAACGAATTCGGTCACCCCGAATGGATCGATTTTCCGCGTTCGGGCAACAACTGGTCATATCATTTTGCCCGCCGACAGTGGCACCTGGTGGACGACCCACAACTCAAATACCATCTTTTGGCACGCTTCGACCAGCAGATGATCGCCATGGCCAAGGCCTTCAAACTCCTCGACAGCCCCGGTCCGCGGCTGCTGCACGAGCATTCCGACGACAAGGTCATCGCCTGCGAGCGCGCCGGACTCATCTTCGGTTTTAACTTTCACCCTTATCGTTCCTACAGCGACTACCGGATCATGTCGCCACCCGGCCCATATCGAATGATTTTGGACAGCGACAGCGAGGCCTTCGGCGGGCACGGCCGCCTGACGCCGGGGCAGGAACATTTTTCAGTCGCCGACGGCGCAAACGGTCCCCATCATCTCAGTCTCTATTTGCCCCATCGGACCGGCATCGTGCTGGAAGCGGCCGGGGATCATAAAAAATAGGGTCGCCGCTTCAGTTTCTGCGGGGCCTGACCGGCTCGACGAAAAATCGACGGCCCAAGTCTCAAGGTGGTTTGTAGTGACGGAATAACCGAAGTAAGGCCTTTAACGACGAGCGGCTGCTTTAAAAGGTCACTGGCGGATCAGTACCGGTAGGACGAGTAGAACTTCAGTACGCGTTTGACGTATTCTTCTGTTTCCCTGTACGGCGGGACCTGGTTGTTATAGCGTTCCACCGCTGTCGGCCCGGCGTTGTATGCCGCGAGGGACAGGGGCAGGTGCCCGTCGAACCGGTCCAGCATTTCCCTTAAATAACGGGCACCGCCGAGGATGTTTTCTAGGGGGTCGAAGGGGTTGTTGATATTCATGGCCTTGATGTTGGCAGGCATGATTTGCATGAGGCCCATGGCCCCTTTTTTCGAACGCGCCCGCGGATTGAAATCCGATTCGGCCTTGATGACGGCTTTGAGCAGCGGATGCGAAATGTTGTAACGAATGGATGCCTGCCGAATGCAGTCCTCGAAGCTGTCGGAAGAATAAACCTGGGCGGAATAGACCGTTTTTTCCTTCACATAGACGCGATAATCGTTTTCGGAAGCCGTGGGGGCATTGGTGAAATGAACCACGCCATCCCGATCGACATACATGTAAATATCGGCCCGCAGCGGTGACGATGAGAATATGACCATCACCATCGCCAACAGTGCCCAAACCGGATAGCAAGACCGGGTATTGTTGCCTGCCGTCATGGTATCGAATATTTCCCCAGTGTCATTTTCAGTTGATGAGGAAGCCTCATTTCAAGCCGTCTTCTGAAATCATCGGTCCGAGCGTCACGACTTTATTAATACATAATGATACACAATTTGATCGCCCGGCTCAAGTAAAATGCACACCCACCACCACGAGAAGCCGGCCGGAAGGGCCCGCTTGAAACAGGCGCGGAAACCCGATCGCGACTACCCGGATCGCATAATAAATGTCTTGTCATCAGGTGCCAAACACGCTATATATATTTGTTTTCAGATCTTTAACCACAATTTGTTGATGTTTCTATTTTCAAACTTTTTTGGATCGGCCTGTCATGGGGTTGTTGTCACAAAGTGTTTCGATCACGCGCTACCGGGTCGAGGGAAAACTGCCGGAACCCGTTCTGGAAACCGTTACCGGCGCCTTGACACGCCATGCCGTATTGGATATCGACAATGACGCCGCCGAAAAATCCTGCGGCTGGACTTCCTTCGAAAATCCGTTCGCCCCTGACTTCGAGGGATCGACCCATCTCTTTGGCTCCTACCTGGTATTTTCGCTCAGGATCGACAAAAAAAACATTCCATCTAAAATACTGAAAAAACACTACGTCATCGAAGAAAAAAAACGGCTTTCCGAAAGCGGGCGTCAATTTTTTTCCCGCGCTGAAAAAAAACTGGTCAAAGAGGAGTTGCTGCACCATCTGAGCCTGCGCATTCCGGCCACCCCCCATATTTATGATTTGATATGGAATTACGAGGAAGGAAAACTGTGGTTTTTTTCGAATTTGAAGGCCGTCAATGAAGAATTGGAAGCCCTTTTTTCCGAATCCTTCAACCTGTCGCTCATCCGGATGTTTCCATATACCGCCGCCGAACTCGATGCCGGCCTCTCGGATGCCGAACGGGATCGGCTCAACCGACTGTCACCCGTCAGCATGACGTCCATCGTTTAAACTATGCTCGATGTCGCCCTTGCCTATAGCCGCTACAGTTTTCTTGGCAACGAATTCTTGACCTGGCTGTGGTACACCCTCGAAAATCGTGCCGCTCAACTGGCCGAAATCGATGTTTATTTATCGTCGCTCGAAATAGGCAACCGGTTGGTGCTCGAGAACCGCCGGGGTGAGGGCCTCGAAACCATCACCATTAAGGGCGACGATGCCGGGCTCGAAGAAGGTTTGCTGGCCCTCGAAAAAGGGGCCCTGGTGACTGAAATGAACCTGCAGTACCGCAGCGGCGATCATACCTGGCAGTTCACTCTCAAAGGGGAAAGCCTGAATATCAGCAACTTCAAACCTCCAGAAACCGGCGCCGCCGAAAAAAAAGAAGACATCGAGGGCGCGGTGCTGGAAAAAATTTTCCTCTACGAGAAGGTCATTCATTTCGTGGAAGGCGCCTTTCGTCATTTTGTTCACCTGAGGGTATCGGAAAATTGGGAAAGTAACCTCCTCGGGCCGATACGGCAGTGGATCAAAAATAAGCCCAACGTGACACAAGGCTTTACTTCAAAATAGACCGTCTCGTCACGGCGGTTACATCGCGGTGACCTGTTTAAAATTGCTGATCATAACCCGTCAACTCTTTGTCAATAACATCGGGTGTTATGAACACACTTTTCACCCTTGTTCATATCCGCTGACCTGCCAAGGGGTTACGGTGGTTGTTTTCAATACCGAAATAGCGTAAAATAAGTTAAATTTTTAGGTGGTTAAAA
>JBAPWQ010000253.1:0-9319 GCA_049283795.1 Desulfobacterales bacterium
CCAGGATTTCGGCCTGGATCTGGTCCGGCCGCATGAAAATATGCGCATCGTCCTGGTGGAAAGCGCGCACGCGGAAGAGACCGGAAAGAACGCCGCTGAGTTCGTGGCGATGGACCAGCCCGACCTCGGCCTGGCGGATCGGCAGGTCCTTGTAAGAGTGACGCTTGGAACTAAACAGGAGCATTCCCCCCGGGCAATTCATGGGCTTGATGGCGAATTCGGTGTCATCGATCCGGGTCGTGTACATGTTTTCGCGATAGTTTTCCCAGTGTCCGCTGCGCTCCCACAGGGCCCGGTTCAACGTGATCGGCGTCTTGGTCTCCACATAGCCCGCGGCGCGGTGTTCCTCCCGCCAGTAATCGAGCAGCGCGTTCCAGATCACCATGCCGTTGGCGTGAAAGAACGGCATGCCCGGCGCCTCGTCGTGAAAGCTGAAAAGATCCAGGGCCGTTCCGATCTTGCGGTGGTTGCGCTTGCGGGCTTCTTCCAGAAAATTGAGGTAGGCATCCAGGTCCTTTTTGTCGAAAAAGGCGGTCCCGTAAATCCGTTGGAGTTGGGGATTGGATTGATCCCCGCGCCAGTAGGCCCCGGATACTTTCATCAGCTTGACCGCCTTGATGAAGCCGGTGTGGGGAACGTGCGGCCCCCGGCACAGGTCGGTAAAATCCCCGTGCCGGTAAAACGAAATCGTTCCGTCCGGTAGATCGCGGATCATCTCCAGCTTGTAAGGCTCGTTTTTATAAAATTCCAGGGCTTCGGTCTTTGACACCGCCGATCGCTGAAATGGTTCTTTGTTCTTGACCGCCTTTTTTATCTCGGCCTCGATCCGGAGAAAATCCTCTTCGGAAATCGGTGGCATGTCGATATCGTAATAAAAACCGTCTTCCACGGCCGGGCCGATCGTCAGGTGCGCGTCCGGGTAGAGGTGCAGAATCGCCTGGGCCATGACATGCGCCGCGCTGTGGCGCAGGATGTCGATGGCTTCGGGGTCTTTGGTGGTGATCAGCCTGACCGCGGCGTCCTCTTCGAGCCGGGCGGTCAAATCGAGGATGTCGCCGTTCTTCTGCAGCGCCACGCAGTTGCGGGCAAACCCCTCGGAAATGCTGCGGGCGATATCGAGGCCCGTCGGCGGATTTTCAAAAGCCTTTGTGTTCCCGTCCGGAAATGTTATATGTACCATTTAATTTATATTTTCCCTTTAATGACCATTTATAGATAAACAAGCATGTTAAGCTAAGAGAAATGCAGTGTGGGGTCAAGGGAAATTTGACCCCGGACCGGGAGAAAGATGACAACCGACGACATCTTGGTCGACGCACCAGCCGACCTTGCCCGACTTGTGGATGACTTTCGGAACGCACCGGCGGTCGCGGTCGATCTGGAGGCCGACTCGATGTACCATTTTCAGGAAAAAGTCTGCCTGATCCAGATGGCCACGCCCCGCTGGAACGCCGTCATCGATACGCTGCGCGTCCGGGACCTCGAACTGCTCCGTCCACTGTTCGCCGATCCGGCCGTCGCAAAAATCTTTCACGGCGCCGACTATGATGTCCGCTCTCTTTACCGGGACTTCGGCATCGAAATCGCCAACCTGTTCGACACGCAGATCGCCTGCACGTTTCTCGGAATGAAAGCCACCGGCCTGGAGGCCGTCCTTCAGGCCCGCTTCGGTGTGACCCTCGACAAGAAGTACCAGCGCAAGGACTGGTCCCGGCGTCCGCTGCCGGAGGAGATGATCGCCTATGCCGCCGAGGATGTCCGCTACCTGCTGCCGCTCGCGGAAATGCTGACCGGTGAGCTGATACAAAAAGGCCGCCTCGACTGGGTGCGGGAAGAATGCGGCCTGCTGAGCCAGGTCAGATCTTCTCACAACAATCATGAGCCGCTTTTTCTGCAGTTCAAGGGGGCCGGCCGCCTCAGCCCGCGCAGCCTGGCCGTTCTGGAGGCCCTATTGCAGTTTCGCCGCGGGGTGGCCGAAAAAAAAGACCGCCCCCTGTTCAAAATCTTCAGCAACGCCTCCCTCCTGCAATTGGCGCTCGAAAAACCGGCCACCATAAACTGGTTGAGCGAGAGCGGCGTGCTCAGCGGCAAGCAACTCAACATGTACGGTGATGACCTGGTGGAAGCGATCCACAGCGCCCGGCTGATCCCCGCCGCTGACCTGCCGGTCTATCCCCGCCAAAAAAGCCGGGCCATGCATCCGGCCATCCCCGATCGCTTAAAAGCGCTGAAAAGCTGGCGCGACAAGAAAGCCCGCGCGCTCGATATCGAGCCGGCCGCACTGCTCAACAAGAGTGCGATGACGGCCCTGGCCACCGCAAATCCGAAAGAACCGCCATCGCTGAACGGTATAGCAGAACTAAAGGGTTGGCAGAAAAACGAATTCGGCGAAGAGATGGTGGGGGTGCTGAGGCGGGTCCGCTAGTTTCTGTCCAGAAATGGGCTTTCCTCTGGCCGACCGGTGACAGCGGGCTTCGGTCTTCATCACGCCCGGGCGTGACATGCTGCGAAGAATGCAAATTCTGAACAGATGAACGCCGATCATCGAACATCCAACATCGAATAGTGAATCATCAGCTTAAAAATCAGATGATGGTGCGAAGCGACCTCCTTATTCGACGTTCAGCGTTGACTGTTGGATGGTCGAAATTTGAAATCTTATTTCGTGTTGAACTCGTATTGAAACGGCGTTTAAACTCGATAATGCTTGGGATGTGACACTGGTCATGGAAGAGAAAGTGTGTTTTCAATCGGGTGATCTTGACCTCGAAGGGCTGTTCGAAAGCGGCGGCGCCAAGCGCGGCGTCGTTATCACCCACCCCCACCCGCTCTACGGCGGCGATATGCAAAACCCCGTGGTCGAAGTGATTCGCCGTGCTTACCGTTCAAAAGACGCCGCTACCCTGCGGTTCAATTTCAGGGGCACCGGGCACAGCGCGGGGCACTACGATAATGGCGCAGGCGAGCAGAACGATGTTGTTGCGGCGCTTTGCTTTCTGAAAGAAACAGGTATCGATACAATCGACTTATGCGGCTATTCGTTCGGGGCCTGGGTCAACGCGCTGACTGTTTGCCGTGAAGGGGGCACCGAGAATCTGGTCATGGTGTCGCCGCCGGTCGGCTTTGTCGATTTCTCCGCGATAACGAGCTTACCCGCTCTGCGCCTGGTGGTGACCGGCAGCCGGGATGAGATTGCACCGGCCGAGGTCATCAGGAAGATGCAGCCGGAATGGAACCCTTCGGCCCGTCTAGAAATAATAGACGGTGCGGATCACTTCTACTGCCGCTATACCCGGCGACTGGAAGAAGTGCTCGCCCATCACGTTTAGACGCTATCCCTTTCAGGAAACCCAGCGCACAAGCGGTTTTTTGCGGCCCGCCGGCCGCTGGTAGACCTCATCCGGATAGCCAAGGGCGATGACCGCATACACCGGCTCATCGTCCGGAAGGCCCAGTTTCCGTTTTATGGCCGGGTCCTTTTGCATGGCCGCCACCGCGAAGCCGATCAGGCAAGTTCCCAGTCCCATGCTGTGAGCGGCCAGCAGGATGTTCTGGGTCGCCAGCAGGGCATCTTCCGCCGGGCAGCTGGCACCCGGCAGGGATCCGATGACAATGGCCGCCGTCGCTCCATGAAACAGACGATCGCGGCCGTCTCGGGTCCATTCTTCCAGGCCTTGCTTGACGGATGAGTAATAGCCGTGAAAATAGCCGTCGAGTTCGGGTCGGCCGATCACTTTTAGAGCGAGGCGCAGCAGCCGTTTTTCCGCCAGCCGGTTCAGCCGTCGAAAAAAGCGGCCGACCTCCTCACCCAGACGCAACACCGCGCGCCGGTCGGGCAGCAGGGTAAAGGTCCACCGCTGGCTGTTGGTCCCTGAAGGGGCGGTGATGCCGATTTTCACCAGGTCCGCGAGACGCTCGCGCTCGACCGGCCGCTCGAGATAGGCGCGGCAGCTGCGTCGCGAGCGCATCAGCCGCACCAACCCGCCCGTGTCGAACCGGCCGGGAGAAAGCCAACTTTCGTCGGGCTGCAAAAAGGTGGCAAACCTCTGCGATTCGTCATCGAGCGCACCGACCGTCACCGCCCCCACCGGGCAGATCGCGGCGCAGTGTCCGCAGTTAAGAGAGGTGTCGCCACGGACGATGGCCTTGCCGCCGGCCATCTCCAGCGTACGATCCGGGCAGACGCGGACGCACAGCCCGCAACCGATGCATTTTTGTTCGTCGATACGGGTCGTTACCGATCGGTCGCTTCTCATGGGAATTTCCTGCCGATAGCTCGAGTGGTCAAGTGTCTGTGGCTTGTAAGAATTGCGCCCTCCACATGCAAGGTTTATTTTTCCGTCTTCGAACCGGTGACCCGCAACCTCTAAAAGGGAACTGGAGACTCGTAAAAAAGTAACGCCGAACTCTCCAAGCCTCACTGCTCGAAAGACATAGATGCCGTATTTCGTTCATTTCCTACCCGAAACACCAAATACCAGACACACCTTGAAACCCGCACCCCGGAACCCGGAACCCGCTCATCTACTACATATTGTATCGATTTGCGCTTGACTCACAATATGCGATGGCATAAAATGCGCCGCGTACTTACCCGGAGCAACCGGCACGGTCAACCGTACGAATCTCATCTAACTCCAGGGACCGGCGCGCCGCCCGGTGAACACCTGCGGTCGCAGCGCAAAGAGGGAATGAAGTCGCGAGACAAGTCAGGCTGTGCCGTTGTTTCCGGTGCAGACCCGAACTGAATCCAGAACCGCACGACAACATTTGAAAGGCGAAATCAGCAATGCCCTTTCCGCAGAACCCAAACGACCCGGATGCAACCGCCACGGATTCAACCGATGGGAGCCAAGAAATGAGCAACCCTTATTTTGACAGCAATTCAGAGAAGATTCCTGATGAGGAATATTTGGAAAACCAGAGCTACCGCAGCCTAAAGGAAAAAAAGCCGTTGCCGAGCGTGCGGTTCATTCTCCCCTTGCTGCTCGTTGGAATCGTCCTCGTGATCTTGATGGCCGTGTGGTTCAGGGGCAAGCCTCAAAGCCCGCCCGTAAATCTGGTGGACCATCAACTCGAAGACCGCATCGCCGCTCTGGAAAAACAGGTGGCGAATTTGAACGACGTGGAGGAACGTCTGAAGGCGCTTGAACGAGACGCGCAGTCATACCTTCAGGCCGTCGACAAGATCAACCGCATGGAAACATCCCTGGCGCAGCGCATGGATCAACTGGGCAAAACACCTTCCCCCACCCCCGCCCGGCCGGCCGCACAGCAACCGGCGCCAAAACAGGCCTCCCAAAAGGTCGCCCGGCAGGCCAATGCCGTTACCCATGTCGTCAAGTCCGGTGACACGCTCTACGGCATCAGCCGTCGCTATCAGGTGACAATCGATCAACTGCGCGCGGACAACAACCTGGCCAAAAACGCCACCCTCCAGCCCGGGCAGAAGCTGGTCGTCAATCCACCGCGTACGAATTAGGTGTTCCAAGAAGCTGTCAACGCGGGCGCTTGCGACGGTCCCGGCCGCTGCGGCGGTCCTTGCGGGTCGACAGAGTGACAATCACCCCGTCGCGCATGGCGCGGCGACGGTCGGCCTTGTTTTTACGCCGGTTCCTGATCGGGTTCTTTTTGCCGGGTGCAGGGGAAGGCGGTTGATTTTGCGGATCGCCTTTCGGTGGCACAACCTCTTTTAACGTAATCTGCATCATGGGATCCTCCTCACAGACCTCATCGACCGTTTGGCATTGAACCTTTAGGGGCCTGTACCGATAGGCGTCGCGGAAAAGCCGCGCTTCTGGCCGCCAAGCAACGCCGCCCCCGGCTATCTTTCGCGAAGCGGCGGACAGGCCCCCGAACACGCCAAAACGTTGCTTAATTGCTGTGTTTTTGATACTCTATGGCAGTATGAGATGGGGGCAATGCCGCCGGGTCGGCATCGAGGACGAGATCGACACCCCACGGGATCATGGAATTATATAAAGGAGAACCGCATGCGAAAAAATCGATGGACGGGGCTTATGCTTCTGGTGATTCTGTTTCCGTTCCTTCTTCTGTCCTGCGCCGGCAAGGGCGCACCGCCCGCCCCCCTGGCAAGCACACCGGTGGTCGTTGCCGAACCGGCACCGCCGATAGCGGTCGAAAGCCGGCCGGCACCGATTGACAGCAAGTTCCCGAATGGTTGGGAGAGTTTTGTAAACCAGGACGTCTACTTTGACAAGAACAGTGCGGCCCTGCTGCCGCCCGCCAGGGAAATCCTGTCCGAAAAGGCCGCCTGGCTCCGGGCTCATCCGGAAATTCGGGTCGTCGTCCAGGGCAACAGCGATGAAGACGGCACCGCTGAGTTCAACTTTGCGCTCGGTGACCAACGGGCCGGCAATGTCACCACTTACCTGATTGAACACGGCGTGGATATCGGGCGCCTGGCGGTGGTCAGCAACGGGCGCGAAACGCCGGCCGTCAACGGGCGGGATGAAGCTTCGCGCGCCAAGAACCGCCGGGTTCATTTCTCGATCGACGTGGTCAACTGAAACAAGTCACCCCAGGATTGTCGAACAATTGACGGCCACAGACAGGTGAGCGTCGGGCAATGACCGCTCGCGATTGGATGTGGAAAGGTGGCTAAGGAGTGCTGTATTTGGCAGTCCCGCCCTGACGACCCGAACCCTTCGGGTCCATAGTCATCTCGCTTACACCGCGGATGACATTGATCAAATGCCATTACGAATCGAATTCCGACTATCCCCAAATTTTCGCCGGCCGGCATTTTAGTTTGACATCCGAACGACACGTTTTATACAAAGAATATACAATTCCAGACCCATTCACCCGCATGACACGCGATCGGGACATATATGAAACATCTGTTCACCCCGTTTCGGATTAAAACTCTCACCCTGAAAAACCGGATCGTCCTTCCTCCTTTGGCCTCCTTTCTCATTGAAAAGGGCGGCGGCATCACCGATGGCGCCGTCGAGCACTACCGGCGGCGCGCCGGCGGCGGGCCGGCCATGGTCATCATGGAAGCCTGCGCGGTTGCCCCCGAAGGGGTGGTCTCCGAAAATCAGGCCCGCATCGACAGCGACCGGTTGCTGGAAGGGCTTTCCCGGATCGCGGCCGCTATCAAGGCTGAAGGCGCCGTTCCGGCCATCCAGATCCACCATGCCGGACGGCAAACCTCCGCCAAAGTCATCCGGCGGCTGCCGCTGGCCCCTTCGCCCCTGCCCTGCCCGGCCATCCGCGGGGACGTGGAACCGCTTTCCGAATTGCAAATCCAGGACCTGGTCGAAAAGTTTGCCGCGGCGGCGGTGAGAGGCCGGGAAGCCGGTTTCGAGCTGCTGGAAATCCACGGCGCGCACGGGTACCTGATCAACCAGTTCCTCTCACGCTACTCGAACATCAGAAAAGATGGCTACGGCGGCGATATCGCCGGGCGGACCCGCTTTGCGCGCGAGATTATCGCGGAAATCCGAAAGCGCATCGGGCCTTTGTTTCCGATTTCTTTCAAGATCAGCGCCCAGGAGTTCGTGCCCGACGGCCTGACGGTTAAAGAGAGTATCGATATTCTAAGATTGCTGGTGTCCACCGGTATCGATATCGTCCAGGTCTCGGCCGGAAACGACTCGACCCCCGAGTGGATCTGTCAGCCCATGTTCATGCAGAAAGCCTGCCTGGCGGAATCCGCCGCAGCCGTCAAAAAAGCGCTGAAGATCCCGGTGATGGCTGTCGGCCGGATCAACGATCCCTGGACGGCCGACAGAATCATCGGCGAAAAAATGGCGGACCTGGTGTGTATCGGACGCGGCCTGATGGCCGATCCCGAAATGCCGATCAAGGCGCAGGAAGGGCGCTTCGATGAAATAAGAACGTGCATCGCCTGCAACACCTGCATGCAGTCGATATATCGCATCGGACGCCTGGAATGCCTGGTGAATCCGGCCCTTGGCCGTGAAAAGGAAATGCAGATCGTCGCCACCACCCAACCGAAAAAAATCATGGTGGTCGGCGGCGGACCGGGCGGGCTGAATGCAGCCTGGGTCGCCGCCAAACGCGGTCACGAGGTGCACCTCTACGAAAAACAGCCTTATTTGGGCGGGCAATTGATTCCGGGCAGTAAAACCGCCTACAAAAGAGAGATGCAGAGCCTGATTAATTTTCAGAAAAAACAGGTGGAACTAAATGGTGTTATCTGCCACCTGGGAGAGGATGTCACGGCCGAATCCGTACAAACGGTAAATCCGGAGGTGGTGATCCTGGCGACCGGGTCCATCCCCGTCCTGCCGCCGGTGGAAGGAATCGATGCGGCCGCGGTGGTGACCTTTGACAAGGTCCTGAACGGCGAAGTCTGCCAGAAAAAGAAAACGGTGGTCGTCGGCGGCGGGGCGACCGGTTGCGAGGTGGCTTTCCATCTGTCCGAAACCGGCTCGCCGGTAACGATTATCGAGGTGCTGCCCAAAATCGGGGGCGACCTTGAGGCCGTGACCAAGAAACTTCTGGTCCGCAAGCTCCGGGAAAACGGTGTCCGCATTCTCACCGAACACCGGCTGCTGCGGGTGGAGAATAACACCCTGGTAGTCGCCGACCCGGACGGCCGCGAGCAGGTCATCGAAGCCGAACGCGTGGTCGTTGCCATCGGGATCCGTCCGGACGACACCATCCACCGGCAGATCAAGTCGCTGGGCTACGAAACCCACGTGATCGGCGATTGCCTCGAGCCGCGCACGGCCAAAACGGCTATTTACGAGGGTACCAAGCTCGGCTGCACGATATGAGTATAAACCAAGCCGTATCGATAGGCATTTTCACCGCAAGACGCCGAGCACACTGAGGTCTTTTCTAATTTCCTGCTGTTATTTGCGTTCCTCCATCGGCACGAAGGCGCATTCATCCGGCCCGCAATAGTCCCCGACATAATCCGATGCCGGCCGGTAGAGGGCCGGTTTCTCCGCCGCACCGGCATACTGCTCCTCGATCACATGGGCCGCCCAGCCGGCCACCCGCGACACAGCGAACACCGGCGTGAAAAAGTCCATCGGAATGCCCATCGCATGATACAGCGAGGCACTGTAAAAATCCACATTCGTGAAAATATCGATGCCCTTGCGTTCCTTGAACAGGGCCTTGCCCTTTTCTTCCAGCGCGCGTGAAATCTCGTACCAGTGCGATTCGCCTACGCGCCGGCCAATTGTCTCTGACATCGGCGCCAGGATCTTGGCCCGCGGATCGTCCACCTTGTAGACGGCGTGGCCGAGCCCGAAAATCAGCTTGCCCGCATCGAGTTGGGCATTCACATACTCCTCCACCCGATCCACCGACCCGA
>JBAPWQ010000254.1:0-19110 GCA_049283795.1 Desulfobacterales bacterium
ATCCAGATGAGAGCGCCAAATAACCCCATGGCCAGGCGCAATCATTTCAATCGGAATACCCATCTTCTTGATCTTTTTTAGAAGAGGAGGAATGAGCGGCGCCAGGGGCATTAGAATGTTTCCAAAATACTTGGCGGCCTCATCCATAACGGTCTCAAGCGCGTTTTCATCATCGAAACGGCGATAACCGGCAAAATGCTGGCCGAAGCCGTCGTTGGGCATAAGGATGCAGTCCTCTTTCAAATACGTAAACATGCTGTCGGGCCAATGCAGCATGTAAGCCTCGAGAAACAGCAGCGTCTTATTGCCAAGAGAAATCTCATCTCCCGTCCTTACTTTTTGGATTTGTAGATCCATCCGGTAATGGCGCTGCAGCGCCTTGATGCCGTTGTCTGATGCAACCAATTGTACATTGGGTGCACGCTCTATAAACTTGGGTAGTGCACCCGAGTGATCCATCTCCACGTGGTTGACGATCAGGTAATCGATTTCGGCCGGATCCATGATTGCTTCGATCCTGGAGATCATTTCGGGGTAAAATCCGGCCTTTACCGTATCGACCAGCGCCGTTTTTTCACCTTTCACCAAGTACGCATTGTAAGTTGATCCACTGGAAGTCGTATACCCGTGAAATTCCCTCACATTCCAATCGATGGCGCCTACCCAGTATACTCCGTCTGTCAATTGAGCCGGCTTTTCCATTGCGATATCTCCCTCTTGGCCAGAATCAACTGGTCTAATTTGTCGATCATTGTCTTTTGATCAAAAAATCATCGCTTTCAAAACGGATTTCGCGTATGGATTTATGAGATTGATTTTCTGATTTCATATAACCCCGGTATTCTCCTGAAGATATGGTTATCTCCCAAATATAATTTTACACCGTGTTCATCAACTCGAGAGTTTGGGATTTTATTTTCTCAAAGCCTTATCCGAAGTGGTAGAGGCGATTGGCAGCGAAAGCGGGTCCCGCCGTGGTATCTGTAAGCATTAGGTAGCGTTGAGAAAAAACAGTGTCAACTCCAACTCTCACCTTGACGTCACATGTAATGTCCAGGATCTGATTTCTTCCTTCGTTGGAATTTGGCCGACGCATTTCACCTCGCCGTCAATCACAACAGAGGGTGTCAGGAAAACCCCATATGCGGCAATCTTTTTATAGTCGGTAACTTTTTCAATTTGCGCGTCAATGCCTTCCTCTAAGATAACTTGCCTGATGATTTCTTCTGTTAAATGACACTTAGCGCAGCCTCGGCCCAATACCTTGATGTCCATTTGTTCCTCCTTTCATTTTATCAGCACGGACAACCGACATGGAAGCACTTTCGCTAATAAATTCAACTGGAAGCGCCATACAGAATACAAGGTCATCAGGCAGGCGTGAACTAGGTGTGCCCCCTATTTCATAAATCACCCTTTCAGGCCGAATATATTGTACTGAATAGCCGTCAAATTGATTGGTTACTTTAAAATGATCACTATCATTAGTGCCCTTGCTTGACGCCGATGAGAATTGTTCCCAGCTCCGCCACATTTTCGCGGTCGAAGTATCGCTCTTTCAAGTATAGATCACACAGAATAGAAGGGCTGGCAAAGCTTATCGAATGACACTGAAGTTGAGCATCTTCAAACACGCAAAACGCTGCCGGTCGGCACGGGATTTCAAAATGGCAGATCTTGTTCATGATGTCGCCGGGAAATGAGATCCGGTCCTTGTACACCACAAAGTTCTTGTGCAGGAACCACACATTTTTCTCTTTTGCCAACTCGGCCAGCGCCGCGTCATCCCGAACCTCCTGGCCCACTGTTTCCCGGCCCCTTTTCAGGAGCAATGCCGAATGACATCCCCAATCAAATTCTTTGCTGGTAAGGGCCGCATACACCAGATCGAAATTCAGGATATCCCTGACGCCGGTGTTGACGACCTTGCCGAGTCCCATCAGGGATCGTTTCTCGGCCTCGATTTCTTTTTCGAGAATAGGCGCAAAAGCGTCGGCCGGCAGGGGTCGGGCCTCCACGATGCCGGTCACGTTATGCAGGGACGCTATCATCACTTCATCGATCTTATTCCGATCCATAATTCACTCGGCCCCTCACTTAATTGATCAAGCGGATTCAGTATTTAATCCGAGCCGATAATTTTCACCAGGTCGAAGCACTTTTCACTGCAGGCCCGCTCGCATCGCCGGCAGGCAACACCGTCGCACAAGGCCAAATCGACGGTGAGCTGAAAGTCGGCGCCCGCTTCTTCCATCGCGAGCGCATTTTCAGGACAGACGGCCACACAGGCGCCATCGCCGAGACAGCCTTTGAAGACGATGGTTTTCTTCTCGCCGATGTCGGAGATGATCTTCAATCCCATGATACCCAGATCGGGAATGTCCCTTGCCACGGTTTTGATGACCTCCGGAGTCGACGTCACCTCCTGCAGCGCCGGAAACCCGAATTTTTTCAGAAATTTCTGATATTGGGCCAGGGGCATTCCCTCGGTCCAGTAGGAAAGCTCCAGGATGTAAACCTTTTCGAAAATCTTCGAGGCCGCAAACATGCAGTGATGCTGGCGCAGGTCGTCGGCGATTTTTTTCATTTCCCACAGCGCGCTCACATCCCGGATCATGTCCCGGGCCATGGCAAGGGAAGTGTTGCCCACCTGATAGATTCTTTTCACCTTCGCCGGGATCATGCCGATTTCCTGGGCTTTGAGAGCATCCACATACGTGCCCGAGGCACCGGACATGTAAGCGGTCTCGATGTCCTCGACTTGAATGCCGGCCTCCTGGCACAGCGTAATGTGGCCGGCCCGCACGGCACCGATGGCTTTGCCGGCCTCCAGCAAGTCCTTTTCAGTGAACTTGAGGTTGTTGGGCAGATGGATCTCGGTGTCCAGAGTGGTGATGCGGGGAATGCGGATGAGATGGGCTTTGAGTCCCTGGCTGATCAGCCCCACGACCCCGGTGCCGGTGATGCCGACCGCTTCCAGTTCACCTTTTACGAGCCGCTTGCCCGTCGCCGGATCGACGGTGTCGCCCGCCAGAGCCGCCATGTCCTCGCTCAGCACGCGCGTCTTGAGCCTGCCGGCCAATGGCTTGGCATTGGAGGCAGCAGACTTCGAAAAAATGTCCTGGTTATTTTCTGTGTCCGGCTCGAATTCGACATCTGAAATCGCACCGGGGAGCGCCAGCAGCCCGTCTTCGATCTGCTGTCCCTCCAGGGCCGGGCCCGCGGCCGTCGAGCCGGTATATACCGTGCCCCCGACGACCAGTGCCATCTCGGCGTTGGTGCCGTAGTCGGTCACGATGGCGATTTCGTTTTTTTCCAGCATACCGGTTTGAATCATCATGGCCAGCGCATCGGCCCCGATCTCGTGTTGAACCGCCGGCGGAATCAGGACATCGACCTCGGGCGACAAGTCGAGCCCCTCGATGTCCCGGGCCTTGACGATCTGGGCATCTCTTTTGGGGGGAACCACCCCCAGGGCTTCCAGTTTCCGCTTGCCGGCATAGGCCAGGTCCCGGATCTCTATCTCCTGAAAAAGAGACAATTGAATGGGATTGCCGCACACCGCCAGGCGCACCACCTGATCTTTTTCTATTCCCAGGGTGTCGATCACCTGGTTGGCGGCCCGAATCACGACCGCATGGGCGTGATTCAACCCGACTTCGAGTGCAAAGTGCAAATGGTCGATGACATTGGCGCCGGGCAGGGGGTGGCGCGTCGTCACGACGGTTGACAAAATAAGGCCATTTTGATCCAGGTCTATGGCCTGCCCCCTGAATCCGCTGGTGCCCAGGTCCAAAGCGATTCCCAGTTTCGGCATGGCTTTGCTCCATTTGTTCGGGTTGCGTTCTATAAGCTTTGAGATAAAGATTTTGGCAAGGCCAGAGGAAGGAAGCCGTATTGTCAATACGCCGACGACCGATAACGAAGCCCAAAAACTTTATCTCGAAGCCTATAACAGCCGAAGGTTGCAGTTGAGGCAGATCCAGTTGCCGGATTCGTCGGTCGTGATGCGGGCCGCATGCCCCGTCAGCCGCAGGTGCTCTTGTCGAATATGTGACCAGAATCGCTTGACATCCGTACAGGACAGTCGCCTGCCCTCGATTTTCTCGGCATCCAAATGCCAGCGGCCGCATCTTGTGCAAGCAATCATGCCCCGATTGTCCTGAAAAAAATCGGGCATAACCGGTTTGCGCTCTGCCGGTTATGCCCCCTGCCATCAATCACCCTAAAGATACGGCCCCAATACTACAGGCCGTAGGACGCCGGGTTGAACCCTTTGACGTCCTTGTATTTATCCAGGCATTTCTGGATGAAATCTCCCTCATCATCCGGCAGGCTTTCCAGTTCTTTCATCGCGTTTTGCAAGGCTTTCTTTTCGAGCCCCGTCAGCTTCATTTTGGCATCGCCTAAAATGATCTGGCCGGCCTTGATGGCGCCGGCCCTGGCGCTGGCATAATTGCTCTTCTCGCGATTGTCGACGATGGCCTTGCCGACTTGCCAGGCATTGTCGGGCGCCAGGATGAGGCTGTGCGAATCCCGGTACATGTCGGAGTTGATCAGGATTTCTTTCATCTGCTCCTGGTAGCCCAACTCGATGGCGGAGTTGAACATGGCACAGTCGTAGCCCAGGATTTCGGCGAAAACCGAGGTGGTGGTGGCGCCGAACATGTCGTGGTATTCCACCGCTTCGTTGCTCCACAGGTCGCACACCGCGGCGATGAGATTGCCGGCCAGATCGGAATGCGCGCAGGCGCTGGTCTTGCCCTCGGTGGAGATGGGGACGCCGGCCATGGCCTTGATGATGGGGTCTTCATAGGCGCAGTCCTTGGTGGGGCCGGTGGCGCCGCACTCGTAGGCAACCAGAGTCCGGGAGGCGGCGATCGCCCGCGCCAGGGCCGCCATGACGTGGGGCACGTCCTTGGAGGTCATCCCGCCCGCCATGAACATGGCCGTGTTGGCCTCCGAGCAGTTGGTGTCCCCGCCGGGAATGCACTTGTTTTTCTTGGCGATCTCAACGATCTGATCCCACATCCATTCCATGTCGATCGCGCCCAGAACGCCGATGCCAAAAAGAATCCCGGCGATATCGTTGCGGATAATGGCGTGGTCGAAGATTTCCTTGCCGCCCATCGACTCGATGGAAACGATGTCCGCATATTTCGAACATTCCTTGAAGGATTCCAGGACTTCATGGGTGTAGTCGCTCTGCCGCATATCGTGCATGTCGGGCTTGCGCAGGTCGGCGGGAGTGGAGCGATAGGACGCTTTCAGGCCGTATTTCGAGAGGTAATCATCCATCTGCCGGGCGGTCTGCGCGGCAATTTCGCCGCCCCACTTGGGGTTGTGCGTCATTTGAAAGACGTGTTCATTTTCAATCTGCAAGGTCGGGTGGCCGACGATCGTCATCCTTTCCAGGGCGTCGCCATTGGCTTTCTCGTATTCGCGCAGCAGGGTTTTCATGGTTTTTTCGCTGCCGGGCCGGGGATGGGGAACCACTTCGGGATGGACGAATCCGCCGCCGATCACGATGCCGCGTTTGGTCGTTACCGGTTTCTTGGCGGTACCGAACATCATCTCAGCGCCGCTGCCGTATGCCATTTTGGTTATTTTCTTACGTGCCATTTCTTCCTCCTTTTTTTGTTAGTCAGACGCCTCCCAAAAGGCCCTGTGTTCAGTTAAGGTTCATAACCTGTTTACGACACCTCCCTTCCTGGCTTCGGAAATCACTGCGGTTTGTGATAACGAGAAGGATAACTGCAATCGGGGTGCCAGACCCCCTGAAAAATGAACTTCATAACAATCTGAAAATAAACATGATTTAGTTGCCGGTATCTCATGGCGCAGATGCTTTTCCACCAGGGTGTCACCTCAGGTGACAGCCCGCCGTTTACCTGTGACCTGAGGGGTCAGTTTCATGCCGAGGCCAGTCCATACTGGGACAGCCGGAGATACAGCCGGCGCCGGGTCATGCCGATCATCCTGGCGGCGGCGGCCTTGTTTCCGGAGGTCATCGCTAGGGTTTTTATGATCAGTTCCTTCTCCACCGCGGACAGGAAAACGCCCCCATCCGGCAGGTCACTCAACACGCTCGCGGATTGAAGCGCAGGCGCCGTGCCCTCACAAACTTCCCGGGGCAGATCCTTGAAGCTTATTTTCCCGTCGGGCAACATCGTCAAGAGTCGTTCGACAATGTTGGCCAGCTCGCGCACATTGCCCGGATACCGGTAAAATTTTAAGGCCTGCAGAGCCTCTTGTGAAAGTACCGGCGCCCTGCGATTCATTTCTCCGGCCGTTTTGGTAAAGAAATGTTCCAGTAAAAGCGGGATATCCGCTTTTCTGTCTCTCAAGGGCGGAACCTGCACCGGAATGACGTTCAGGCGGTAGTAAAGGTCGTCCCGGAAATGCCCGGTTTGCACCGCCTGGATCAGATCCTGAACGGTGGCCGCTATGATGCGCACGTCGGTCTTGTAGGTGGTATTGCCGCCGACGCGTTGAAACTCTTTCTCCTGAAGCACTCTCAGCAGCTTAACCTGCAACTCCCGATCCAGCTCTCCGATTTCATCCAGGAAAAGCGTGCCGCCTTCGGCGATTTCAAACTTTCCTTTTCTTTGGGAAACGGCTGTGGTGAAGGCGCCGCGTTCATGGCCGAACAGTTCACTTTCCATCAAATTGACCGGAATGGCACCGCAGTTGATAGCGACGAAGGGCCGGTTCTGCCGCGGGCTGGTCTGATGGATGGCCCTGGCAATCAGTTCCTTGCCGGTTCCGCTTTCACCCTGAATCAACACCGTGCTTGAAGACCCCTGCAGGTGGTCGATCAGCCGATAGATCGCGTTGATACCGTCACTGCACCCGATGATGCCGCCCAGTCGCTGCTTGCGCTCGGGTTTTACTACGGGTTTATTATGGGTTGTCCGCCCATTGTCCATTTTTTTTACGATACTCAGCAGAATGCCGGTGATATCCTGTTTCAGCGGGGGGCCGGAAAATTCATAGAAGTTGCCGCGCTGAAATAAAAAGGGACCTAAAGGACTAGTAATCAGCACGGCGGCATTCGGCGCCAGATTCCGGGCGTGCTGTAAAAAACCGCCGCCCCCCATGCCGGAGGATTTCAAGTCGATGATGATAATTCTTATCTTTTTTGGCTGGTCTTTCAGCTGCGCCAGTCCCTGTTGTACATCCGGCACCCAAACCGCCGTGAATTCCTGCGGTGAGATCAACCTGGCCAATGGGCGCAGCACGCTATACTCGTCGTCGACAATAAGAACGACCGGCTTGTTATGACCATTGTTGATCGCATTCTTAATTGCAAGAGAAGTCATTGGTAAGTCTTTGATAGGATATTACGAGCCGATCGAACCTCTCGCGCCTTGCTTGATCTTTCGGCTCTGCACACGATTAATCGTTGCAAATCACCGCAGCCCGGACTAAAAGGGAAGTTTACCGGCAACCATCAGCCAGAAACCCGGGATCCACAAGCCAACGACCACCCAGATGATCAGGGACCACGCCAGTGCCTTGGCCGGGAACTTCCCAAATGCATTGAGCCAGACCATAAAGGTCAGCGCCGCGTATCCCGCACAACCCAGTGCCAGATATTTGCTCGGGGCAACAAGCTGCTTGCCGTCTTGCAGGACCGGGCCTCCGGTTATAAAAAGGACCGTGAAGATCGTTGAGACGATAGCGGTTGCCAGGGCAACATTTCCGACCGAGCGGAGATCTTCCTGCCCGGTGAAGAGAGCCCAGGCGACCGCGCAATAAAAGGTGCCATGCATGAAAAGCAGTGTCGGCAAAACCGGATCCTTGAAAAGTGCGACGTGCACCATGGAGCCGACCAGGACGAGCGCACCAACGACTCCCGTGATAAACCCCGTACCCTTGGCTTCTCCTTTACCCAGGAAAAGCAGCGCCACGGGCAACCACATCGCACCAATGACGATTACAACTGGTATAAGCATTCTGGGACCTCCTTTCCCCCTGAAATCGATGGTAAAAAATATATCGATTTAAAATTGCTACTGCAATTCCTGCGTCATCAGCAATAGGGGGTGGAAGCCCGCCGCTGGACGGCCAAGATCTGCTCCTTGATGGATTTCGCCTTCCAGCTCATAGAGAGACGCAAAAAACGGAGATCATCTGGAATTTAAGCGTTCGCCCTATTCGACTATGCCGCAGTTGGTTAAAACCTCACTTTGAACACACCATCAGCTCAGTCGGAATGTGGTTTATCGGACCTATGCGGCCACACACCGTTCGAGCGCAGCGCCGATCTTCTCCCGATTTAACTTCTTGCCGATTATGGAAACTTTGCTCTCCTTCAACTGCCCCATGGGTTGAAATGAAAACTCCCCCGACGCCCATTCCATCAGAATCCCGCGATCGCCAAGGCGAAAGACTCCCTTGGCCCGGACGATTTCGCCTATCCCGGAGTTCGATTCATTCAGCTCCCTGAAAAATGTTTCGAGGGCATTCCAGTCAAATGACAGATCTCCAAAAACGCAACCGTAAGATTCATAGCCAAGGGCGTCCTCTTCTTCGTGGAAATGGGGTTGTCCTTCACTGTCAGCTTCCGCCATCAAATTTTCGACTTTATCATGAGCCCTGTCATGCCCATCTTCGATACGGGTTCTTCGGGATGGCGGGGCCGTGGAAAGGGCAAGATGATAGTCGGCCCAATCCACGGCCCCGAATTCGGCCATCAACACGGTAATTTCGGGATTGATCGCTGCTATGGCGCTGCGGGTCACCAAGGCCTTTGTCTTATCCACCTTGTCGCATTTATTCAGAAGCACGACATCGGCGTTTTCCACCTGGGATTCCACAAAGTGGCGATTGGCTTTATACAATCCCATGAACCCGGTCGCATCGGCAATCAAGATATCGTTTATCTTCCGGATGGTGTTCTCGAAGAGCTGGGCATCGATGATGGATCGAACCTGGGCGATGGTCGCCACGCCGGTCGGCTCTATGATAATCCTTTCGGGTCCGATGGTACGGGTGATATCCAGCAGCTGCGACCTGAAATCGGCCTGAAGCGTGCAGCAGATACACCCGCTGGGCATTTCGACCACGTTGCCGCCGCGAGCGGCCAGCAACTCGCCATCGATGCCGACCTCGCCGAATTCATTCACCAGCACCACGGTTTTTTCTTTTGCGCCCCACTCCTCGAGAACCCGGGTGATAAAGGTGGTTTTACCGGCCCCCAAAAAGCCGAAAACGATATCAACGATCATTGTCTTTACCCGGTTGTCGTTTTAGCCATTCCACTTGGCCCGCATGGACTCCCAACTTTCTCCGGCCAGCGCATCTTCGGCCATGCCGGGTGCCTGACTGGCTTCCTTGCCCCAGATCCCCAGGTCGAATTCGGTCACGAACTCCTCGGCGACCGCACCGCCGCCGCAAACGAAAGGAATTTGAAGTCCGGCCTGTTTCAATTGATGGGCAATCTTGGGAAAGGCCGTCATGGTGGTGGTCATCAGGGCCGTACCGGTCACCATGACCGGACGGTGTTCTTTGCAGGCGGCAACCACCTTGTCGATCGGGACATCGGCACCCAGATTGACGACCTCAAACCCGTTGGCGTTGAGCAATGCATTGACGATCACCTGCCCGATGTCGTGAATGTCCCCTTCGGCGGTGTGGGTAACCACCTTGCCTTTGCGGTCCATGGATTTGCCCATTTTCTTCTCACACTCGGCAATGCCGGCGTTCATGGCATCCGAGGAGAGAATGACCTGGGGCAGAAAATATACCCCTTCTTCCCACAAGCGGCTGACTTCGTTCATGCCGGCGATCAAGGCGTCGTTGATCACATCCAGGGGGCCTTTATTTTTCAAGGCTTCCTGGACGGCCGAAACGATTCCTTCCTCCTCCCCGTCGACGACGAATTTGGCGATTTTTTGAAGCACCGGGTCCTTGGAAACGGTTTTGGCCTCGCCCGTCTTTTCCAGATCTAGATCGTAACGTTTGAAAATGTTGGAAAAATCGTTTAATACTTTCATAGACTTCCTCCTTTTCGACTGTTACGGTTAACGAACAGTTGGCTCCCCGGGAACCAACATCACGCCTCGACCAGAGGCGATTTTCCTTTTGTTAGTGCGCCTTGGCCACCTCGACCATGGCCAGCAGGTTTTCCATGCGGGTGCCCGGCGCGACCGCGCAGCCCGGTGCCAGGATTTGAATCCCGTCGGCAATGGATTCCTCACACCCTTCCTTGACAGTCTCCGGATCCTTCATGAACAGCGTGGTGGCCGTGTCCACCCCGCCCATCAGGATGGCCCCGGCACCGCATTTTTCGCGCGCCAGCCGGGCACTGGCCTTGGGCTCAAGGCTCAGGATCTCCGCGCCGGTCTGCCCCATCCAGGCAATGATCGGGTCGACGTTGCCGCAGATGTGGAGTATTTTGGGCACGTCGATGGCCTCACATTGTTTGCGCTGAAATTCCATTTCAAAATCCCGGTAGGTCTTGGGTGCGATCAGCTCCGGCGAGGCCGTCATATCTTCGATTGCGATGATATCCGCGCCGGCAGCGATCAGCGCTTTGGCCAAAGTGGTGCCGGCTTTTTCACCGACTTCCAGAAAGGGGCGCATCTTTTCGGGTGTTTTGAAGGTCGCCTTCAAAAGCGGGACGCTGTCCAGCAGCGAACCCGCGATCGTAAAGGGCCCGATGATGCCGGCCACGATGGGGACTTCGTCGCCGACTTCCTTTTTCAGGAATTGCACGGCTTTGATCAACTCCGGAATAAACCCGCGCGACAGAAAGTCATCCGGAAAGATCGGCGTGTCATCGATTTTGTAAGGCGGTGGATGCTCGATGCCCGGAATTCCCTCGATTTCTCTGATTTTCCCGGGCTTGCGCTTGCAGCCGAGTGCCACGGCTTCGAATGTCTGGCAGAAGGGCACCCGCACGGCATCGAAGCCCAAGATTGTGTAGGCCGCCAGGGCCTGCTTGGCCATGACCTCGCCTTTATCGTGACCCGCGGGCCAATAGGCCCCCACCTTGTCCATCTGTTCATAGGTGACGGTTGAATTGGCGCCGAAACAAGGCATCCGGTCCGGTTTCTGGTGATTGATGACCGCCATGACCCGTTCTTTTGCATTCATTACGGTACCCCTCCTTTACTGTGATGAGAAAAGATTCAAGGAAAAAACTGCGCTTTGCGAAAATACTCTGACCCGCACGCCTGATACTCCGGCACACAGTGGTGTCAATTACCCGGGACGCCTGAAAAAGCTGCGAACGAAGTGGGGTTTCAGGAAAGCGTTGCTGCGCTCAGCGGAGCAACCGCGGCATTTGTTTAAATCGATCTCACAAATGCCCGCTTCGCCCTCGAAAGCGAGGCACATTGGTGGGGGAAGGTATCCTGACTCGCGGCTTGGAGGATTCTCTCTGCGCCTTCCTATTCCCATCGGGAACAGTGGCCAAGTGCAGATGCCTCTCTTCAAAGGTCCTCGGCAGGTGACTTTCGGCCTTTGAAGCCTTTACCTTTCACATGATACCGCCGTCAAAGGTGAAGATTTCCGCTTACAGTTGCGGGGCAGTAATGGATTTACACCATTTTCCCTTCCAGGTACAACCAGATGTAATGATGGTGAGAAAAAACTTTAACGATCGAAGGTGTGGTAAAAGGGGGAGCAAGTTGTATGCCATTAAGTATTTGAATCAAGTTCACTTAATATTGCGAAGGATAACAAGCGATTAAGCGGATTAGCGGCCACTTGGGCAAGGGCAGTGACGTACGATTTCGAAACCACGGTCCGAGGCCCCGATCGGCCGGGATAAAAAAAAATAATGGGATATCAGGTGGTTAATAAGGGAATACATGTACGACAAATTTGTCGCACCCTGACAACGTCCTACACTGCGGGTGATTCGGGAGCGGGAGTCCTTTCGATATCGTAGTCTTTCATTTTCCGCCACAGCGTGCGGGGATTGATACCTGTTCTGCGGGCCGTTTCGGACACGTTGCCGCCGTAGCGCTTCAGGGCCTCCAGGAGATACGCTCTTTCAAATCGCTTTTCCACCATGGCGCGGGCCACCTTGAAGGGTATTTCCGTATCGATAACGAAAGAGGGCGTGTCCCCCCTGTGAGAGGTCTTTATATCCTGTGAAAATATTACCGAATCGATAACATCGTTTTCGGTAACGACAAAGGCTCTTTCAAGGACGTTCTCCAGTTCCCGGACGTTTCCCGGCCAATCGTACTGCATCAACCGGCTCATCGTTCCGGCCGAAATCCGCGCTATATTTTTGTTGAATTTCCGGTTGAAACTGCGCATGAAGTGACTGACCAGAAGGGGGATGTCATCGATCCTGTCGCGCAGCGGGGGAATGTGGATCGGCACGACATTGAGCCGGTAGTAAAGTTCCACGCGAAACTCGCCCCGATCGATTTTCTCCTTTATGGTCTGATTGGTGGCCGAGATGATGCGCACATCCACATCGATTTCCTGATTGCCGCCGACGCGTTCGATCTTTTTCTCCTGAGTGACTCTCAGCAGCTTGACTTGCAATCCGGGCGATATATCGCCGATTTCATCCAGAAAAATGGTGCCGCCCTGGGCATATTCGAACTTACCGCGCTTGGTGCGGATAGCGCCCGTAAAAGCGCCTTTTTCATGGCCGAACAGTTCCGTCTCCAAAAGGTTCTCCACCAGAGCGCCGCAATTGATGCCGACAAACGGTTTGTTCTTTCTGTTGCTGTTGAAGTGAATGGCTTTGGCAACCAGCTCCTTGCCGACGCCGGTTTGGCCGGTAATGAACACCCGCGTGTCGGTGGGCGCCACTTTTTCGATCAGATCGTATATGGCCTGCATCTTGTGGTTCTTGCCGATAATGCTGCCGAAGGCGTAGCGTCGATCGACCTCCTTTCTCAGATCCCGGATTTCCTTCATCATCCGTCTTTCGCGCAGTGTCTTTTCGACGGCGATCAAAAGGGCTTCGGGCTCGAATGGTTTTAGGAGATAATCGGTGATGCCCTGCTTGATCGAAGCCACCGCGGAGGCGATGGAACCATAGGCGGTCATGATGATGCCGGAAATTTCCGGATCCGTAGCGCGGGCGATTTTAAACAGCTCCAAGCCGTCCCGGCCGGGTATTTTCATATCCGTCAACAAGATATCGAAGCTCTGCAGGGAAAGTTTCTGCAGGGCCTGGTCGGCATTGTGGCCAACCGCCACCTCATAGCCCTCCTGTTCCAGAATGGCTTTGATATGATGGCAAAAGGAGACCTGGTCATCCACCAGCAGTATCTGATGTTTCATTTAATTTTCCTGGGGATATCCGCCGTGCGGCGCTTGTTCGGATATCGGCAGCACGATATGGAAGGTGATCCCGCGATCTCCGGCAACCGCGGACGTTTTTCCGGAATTTTTACCGAGATGAGCGCAAGGGTTCCGGCATACCCAGGCGTTGCCGCCATGGGCCTCGACGATCCGATGGGCGAGGGATAGCCCCAGGCCGGTGCCTGAATCCTTGGTCGTGTAAAAGGGATTGAATATTTTCTCCATGTCGCTGGCCTGGATGCCGATTCCCGTATCGCTGATGGAAATCAGCGCACATCCCGGTTTCTTGGCATACGGCCCGGTGGCAATAGTGAGAAATCCACCGGAGGGCATCGCCTGAATGGCGTTGTGGACCATGTTCTGGAATACCTGGCTCATCAATACGGCATCCACCGACAGCGGCGGCAGGGCGGGATCGTAATTTTTGGTCACCCGGATGTCGTTGCGCGCGATCAACTCCTTGAACATCGCCAGGGTTTCCTCCAATATCATCTCGATCCGCTGGCAAGAATACCTGAGCCTCAAGGTCTTCGTGTACTCGACGAGTTCCGTGACAACCTGGTTCAAATTGTAAATGCCGTCGAAAAGGTTGTTGAATGTTTCCGATAAACACTCTGATTCGCCTGAGGCTGCCGTGAGGTTCAGCGTGTGTTTCCCCGTCACGTGATCCTCGGTCACCCCCAGGGCTTTCTGCAACAGCTTGGTCCCGACCAGGATATTGCCCAGGGGATTGCGGATCTGATGCGCGATCGCGCTGGAGAATTCACCCAGCAGGGCTAGAATCCGCGTCTTTTCCACCTCGCTCTGGAGTTTTTTTTTCTCCGTGATGTCGCGCCCCACGCCCTCGATGCCCGTTATGCGACCCAGTTGCTCCTTTTCAGGATAAATGGTCAGGGAAATGAAATGATCCTCACCGCGGCGGTCGCGATGCCGAAACACCAGGTCCCTGATAAGCGGGCGTTCACCGTTTAACATCTGACGAAACGCGCTGCGCACGCGCCGGCGGTCTTCTTCGGCAACCACCTCTTCGGCCGTGTCGCCTCTATATAGCTCTTCGCGGGAAAAGCCGGTCAGGTTTTCCATGGCCTTGTTGACGAAGACGAAGCGGCCGGATTTATTGACCCGGAATATGACATCCTTGCGGTTTTCGACCCGCAGTTTCTGGATTTCCTGAATTTTTTCTATTTCACTCGTCTTTTCACTGATCTTTTTCTCGAAAAACTCGCTCATCTCGACGCTCGCGCTGTGGACGCGCGCATTCTCGATGGCCACCGATGCTGCCGCGCACAGCGCTTCGACCACCACAAAATCATGCACCTCGAATATCCGGCCGCCGGTCTGCCGTCCGAGAAGCAGCAAGCCCAGCGGCTGATGCGTCAATTTCAGGGGAACCGCCAGAATGGAGCGTATTTTGTTACTCAGAAAATAGACCTTTGCGTCCGCTGTGAGTTTTTTTGAACGACGGGTGTCACGAATCAGCAACGGCCGTTTTTGATGTATCATCTCCGTGTAGAAAGACTTGAGCGCTTTAGGGTGAATCCGCTCGAAGGCGTGTAACCGGATCGATGCCCGCGGCCCCGTCTTTTCCTTGCAATACTGGATCATCGGGATTTTCGTCTCTGAAAATAAAAAGACCTGCCCGTGAGGCCCGATGAATTCTGCCCCTTTTTCCGCAACCGAGGTCAAGGTCTTTTCCAGTTCCAGTTTCTGGTTGAAGGTCGACATGGAACTGATGAGAAAAGCCGCTTCCTTTTTTTTCTGCTGGCTCTGCCGGAAGAGAGTCATGTTCTCGACGGCCATGCCCATGATGTTGGCGATTCCGGAGAGCAGCCTGAGGTCATCCTGCTCGAAGGGCCGCATCGTGGTCTGCAAAATAATGAGTGCCCCGATAAATTTTTTCTGGGATTTCATCGGTGTCCCGATGAGAGATTTAAATCGATCGTGAAACAAATCGATCTGCTTGAGATATTGGGCCTTGATGAAGGAACTGCCGTCTTTGGGCTGCACCGGGGCCACGAAATTTTCCAGGACCGATTTTTCGATATTTTTTAAAAGCGCCGGATCCAGTTGGTCCTCTTTCATGTGGATGGCGGATAACCTGTTTCTCGAACCTAACGGATTCTTGAGAAATACGAGAACCGCCGATGATCTGAACACCTCCTTTATCTTCAGCATCGATTTGTGCAGTGACTTTTTCAGATCCATCGATTGGTTGATTTTGGTGGATATGGCCGTGATGGCGTAGAGTTCCTTGCTCAACGCCGTCATCCGCTGCTGATTGTCCCGGCTGTCGGCTGTCAGGTATCCGAGTTCTTCGTTTAACTCCTCGATCTCATTGGTCAGTATGAGCTGTTTGATGAGCGCGGAAAGCTGCAGGCTGATAAGGTTCAATCGATTTATCAGCTCACTGCCGTCAATCGAGATGTGGTCTACCTGAATTGTCAACACCCCCAGCGGCTGGCCATTGCCGATGAGAGGGAAAGAATGGGAAAAGAAAACGGTGGGGGCTTTCACGCGCCGGGTGGAATGGCTGACCGCCGAATCGATCGCCCAGCTGTGACTTCTGATTTTTTGCGCCGTCTGCCCCTCGGGGCCCGAATTTTCACCGGTGGCGACCCGCACCAGTTTATCCTGCTTGTCGAACAAATGAATTTCAGCCCGGCGTATGTGCTGGATGCGCAGGAGGTGGGATAAAACGATCTCGAAAAGATCGTCGAGGTTCTCGACCATCAGGTCGTTTTGAAGCTTTCTTAAAAAGATCAGGTCTGTTTTATCTGTTAGAGTGTTTTCCATGGCGGTGGTCCCTGCCGCGCAGCGGGGCCGGCGAGGCGCTGGCGTCACTGCCCGGCCGCCATTTCGACCGATATCGAAATACCGGCGGCTTCACAAGGAGATGGTCATTTGCCGTGCAGCGACAGAAGTTCGTTGGCGGCGGCGGTGGGTGAGGTTTTTCCTGTTTCGACGGCGGTGACGAAAGCCGGCAACTGGGCTTTGACCTGCGGATTCTTGAAAAACCGGTCCTTCAAACCATCTTCCACCAGGGTCCACATCCAGTCGATCGCCTGCAGGCGGCGCTTCTCGCCCAACTCATCCGCATCCGTGAGCTTCCGGTGGTGATCGAGAATGGCCCTCCAGACGTCTTCCAACCCGTCCATCGTCAGGGCACTGCACGTCAGAACCGGGGCGGACCAGATCGATGATTTGGATTCCATCAGGTTCAGGGCGGATTCGTATTCGGCGCGCGCCTCTTTGGCCCGGTCGATATTGTTGCCGTCCGCCTTGTTGATGACAATCGCATCCGCGAGTTCCAGGATGCCTTTCTTGATTCCCTGGAGTTCGTCGCCCGCTCCGGCCAGCATCAAAACCAAAAAAAAATCGACCATCGAGGCCACGGCCGTTTCGGACTGGCCGACGCCCACGGTTTCGACCAGGATAACATCGTGGCCGGCCGCTTCACAGATGATCATGCTCTCGCGGGTTTTCTTGGCCACGCCGCCCAACGTTCCGCTGGTGGGCGAGGGCCGGATAAATGCATTGGGCTCGAGCGCCAGTTTTTCCATGCGCGTCTTGTCGCCCATTATGCTTCCGCCGCTTCTCGAACTGCTCGGGTCCACGGCCAGCACCGCCACGCGATGGCCTTTTTCGATCAGCATCATCCCGAAGCTCTCGATAAAGGTGCTCTTGCCGACACCGGGCACGCCGCTGATGCCGACCCGAACGGCATGGCCGGCATGCGGCAGCAGGCCGTCGAGAATGTCCTGGGCCAATTGCTGATGAGCCGGCAGGACGCTTTCGATCAATGTGATCGACTTGGCAATAAGGGCCCTTTTTTTCTTCAGCACCCCGTCGATATAAAAGTCTGCATCCATGACAGTCAATTCTTTTGAGTCAGTTTTCCCAGAGCGGACACAATGTCGGCGACGGCCGTGGCGGGACGAATTCGGGCGGGCACGGTTTTTCTGCTCGGGATTGTTAACGGCTCGTCGCCGAAATAGGCCACCAGGATGTCACCGCTGCCGTGGGCCTGCAAAATAGCCGGCAATTCACTTCCCGACGGCAGTTGCCGAGTGTGATCCCCCAGCAGACAAATCATGTGCACGTCGTTTTCGATCGCCATCAGCGCCACGTGGCGCGGCAACTGGCATGCCGGCCCGATGTCCACATCGAATCCCCAGCGGGCGAACAGGGCGGCGGCCTGATTCAAGTCCCGTCTTCGACCGCCAAGCCCGATGGCGCTCACCAGCACCCGGGGCCTGCGGCCATGGCGCGCGAGAAACCGATTTACTTTCTCCTCGATGCGGCCGGTCTGCGAGTCGTGTTCCAGTTCAGTTGCGGCTGACCCGTCGTCGGCATCCGGAGTATTCTTCAGGGAAACATTGGACATGAATGTTTTATTTGTTATTTTTACAAAGGTTTAGGCGCTGATCTTACGCCGTGCACTATATGGACAACCCCGCTGCATGTCAAGGCGAATGTCATGCCGCCCTACCGTAGCGATCCGAGGAAGGATCTGCAACAACAGGGCTTTCGATTCGCGTGGCGAAAACCTGTTGAACCTTTAAACTAATTTTGATACCAACATACCATAGGCTTCAAGATAAAGATCTTTGCAAGGCCGGAGGGCGGCGGCTGTTTTGTAATACGCCAACGACCGATAACACAGCTAAAGCCTTTATACGGATGATACAGGCTTCAAGCCGTGGCGGCCCGCACCAGCCTGTTTCCCCAGCTGAGACACAACAAATTTTCGAAAGAGTCATAATGTCGAAAGCACCCAAAATACTGATCGAGGTCATGTACAAGGCCGACTATTGTCTTCCCTGCCTTTATATGGATGAGACCGTGCGGGAAGTTCTGGGGAAATATGCCGACTTCATCGACTACCACAGAGTCGATTTCATGCTCGGAGACGGGAAAGACCGCTTTCTGGAATTATCCTGCTCTTTATACGGCGAGGAAGTCGTTAAAAAGCACTGCCGGGTCGCGCCGGTCCCCTCGCTGTTCATCGACGGAGAACTGGTTTTCGATGCCATACCACCAGTTTTTGAACTCGAAGATGCCATCGACGAGGCGATTCGCCTGAAAAAATCTTAGGTGAAAAAAATGCGATCTGAAAAAATCCACCTGGAAGTGCTTCACGAAGGCGCCCACTGAATTCCCTGCGAATACATGGCCCGTGTGGTCGAAAACGTCATCGGCGAGTATTCTGATTCAATCCGCTGGGAGATCGTTTATACTAAAAAACTCGACGGTGCGCTTCGACATGCCGAGCTGTCGAAAAAATTGGGGCGCCCCATGCCGGTGCCTTCCATCGTCATCGACGACGAGCTGACTTTCGAATCGATCCCCGGCGTCGAAGACCTGCGGGCCTGTCTCGATAGGCATCTGGCCAAAGACGCTTAACTTAACTGCTTTGAGATAAGGGTTTCGGCCAGGCAATACGGCAGTCCGTGATGAGTGACAACTGCCAAAAAACGGCACCACAGCAAAGCCTCCGCCGTAACGCCTGTCGTTTGGCCGCCGCACGGATACCCTTTACTTCTCGATTCCCACCCTGGCTTTGGTGCCGAGGTCGTAATAGTGTTTTCGCGCCTGACACTCGGTCACCATGTCGGCCATCTCGATAATCCGCGGTGAGGCATAGCGGCCGGTGATGACCAGTTCGAGTTCCGGCGGTTTGTTGATGATCAGCCCCAGAAGCTCCTGCACCGGAAACAGGCCCAGCTTCACTGCGACATTGGCCTCATCGAGAATGACCAGGTCGTAACGACCCGATGCAATCACCGCAGTGACTCTTTCTATGCCATCGCGAGCGGCCTGGATGTC
>JBAPWQ010000255.1:0-23054 GCA_049283795.1 Desulfobacterales bacterium
GTGAATGGCCACCACCGCTATTTCCGATGCCCCGCCGCGGTCACGTATTCGATAGTCGGGCCCTTCGGTTTCGTTTGCGGACAGTTCCTCGAAAGAGCGGTAGGTCATCACCGACAACATCCTCTGCATCACGGCAGCCAACCGCCCCCAGTATTTCAAGGCATGGCGCATTGACATGCGTCGTTGCCCGATATCCGGTGCAGATATCGCGGTCGTTTATGGAGGGATATCATTTTTAATAGAAGATCACTCTGTCTAATGTCAACACTCGATGGCATTAGTTGCGTTTCGGCTCTTGTGCCAGGCCTTAATTTGACGTAAATAATGGTTTGGATTCGGCAGATCCCCCAAGACCGTCCTTAAAAAATGGACATTGCTGCGGAGACACGCCCAGAAGGTTCTCTATAATGGGCTTCAAGATAATGATTTTGGCAAAACCAGAGGGAGAAGGCTGTATTCTAATACGCCGACGACCGATACCAACAGCCAAAATCTTTATCTTGAAGCCTATTGCGAGGCGTTCCGGCAAGGTAGGATTGGCCGCTGGCAAGCGGCATATCGGAGGAAAGATGTCATGGGCAAAAAGCCTGAAACCGAAAACATGGCCGTGTTTTGCGATTTCGAGAACGTCGCGCTGGGCGTGAGGGATGCCCGCTACGCGCAGTTCGACATCCTCAAGGTCCTCGAAAAGTTGCTGCTCAAGGGCAGCATCGTGGTGAAAAAAGCCTATTGCGACTGGGAACGCTACAAGGATTTCAAGGCCGCCATGCACGAGGCCGCCTTCGAGCTGATTGAAATACCGCACGTGCGCCAGTCGGGAAAGAATTCCGCCGACATCCGCATGGTCGTCGATGCGCTTGACTTGTGTTACACCAAGCTTCACGTCGATACGTTCGTGATCGTCAGCGGTGACTCAGATTTTTCCCCATTGGTCAGCAAACTGCGCGAAAACAACAAACTTGTGATCGGCGTCGGAGTCAAGAATTCCAGTTCGGATCTTCTCATTGCCAATTGTGACGAGTTTATCTACTACGACGATCTCGTGCGCAAAAAGCAGGCTCGCAAGAAATCGCCGCGCAAGACGCCGCGACCGGAAGGCCGGGCGCCAGTGCCAGCGGCCAAGGAAGAGAAAGAAAAGGAAGATCGAACCCAGGAAGCGTTGGACCTTGTCATGGAGACGCTCGAAGCGCTGGCTGAGGAACGGGGCTCGGAGGAGAAGATCTGGGGCTCGATGGTCAAGCAGACCCTCAAACGCCGGCGACCGGGGTTCAACGAATCCTACTACGGGTTTCGTTCCTTCAACCGCCTCCTCGAGGAAGCAGCCGCGCGCGACCTGATGGACCTGGAATCGGACGAAAAGTCAGGAGGCTACATCATCCGGCGTTTCCACCAGGAGGAATAACCTGCCACATTAGAAAGATTTTTACAGCTTCAAAAGTCGATCTGCCATTTTGAACCGGCGTATAACAAGTTGCCGAGGTCCTGATTCGGTTCGGCAGGGTTTCCTTCCAGATTACCGTAATCGCGGAAGCCGACTTCTGGTATCAGGTAGACACCATTGGTTATCGTGATCACGGCCTGCAAGTAATATTCAAGGTAAGTATTTTTTAAATTCACGCTCTGGCCACCAGCTATTCGATAATCATCGGATTCACTCATCAGGTAGCCGACACCTGCCTCGAGGCCCAGTGACTCAGTCGGTGCAAAACCAAATGCCAGCATCGCCATCAAACTCTTTACGTCGACGATACCGTTTCCGGTCGCGTTGATAAACGGCGTTTGCTGCGGCAGAGAAGAATTCAAACCAATGTTTGTATTGAGCCAGCCGGCAACCGCACCGTTTGTGTAGTAGCTCACTTGCGGCTTTACAAAGAACGGCCCGAAATTAAGATCGGCGCCCGCGCCAACCGTGTAGGAACTGACGTTTTCTTCTTGTTTTACCGCGCTGATCGGGTCTAACCAAAAAAGATTGTAGTATTGCCAGCCGCCGAAGGCGTGCACGTTCTTGGCGCCTGCAAAATTGAACTGATAGGAAACCTCGAATTTGGGGATCTTACTTTCCGTCGTGCTGTCAGCCACTGTTCCAGCCAAGTTGTCGAGTGCCGTTGGCGAGGGGTTGATGGCCGCAAATTTGAACCCCGCGCCTTCCACCGCGACCTGTCCACGCCGGCCGCCGTATGCTTCGCCCACCAGTCGCAGATTGTTGTCGGCATCGAAGACCTGGTTGGAGAGATAGAAGATGATCGGGGTGTAGTCTTGCCCGACCTTGAGCCCCCAGCCGTCGGCGAACTTCCACACGCCGTATAGCAGACGGGTGGTAACGGTGCTGCCTCCAGTAGGGTCATCATTGACGCCAAATTCGAATTGGCCGTCGAGCCTGTCGCCCTTGACCCTGACACCGACGCGGGAGTTCGCCTGCAGCTCCCATTGCAAGTTCCGCGCACTGCTGCGCCCAAAATCATCATCCCCACTAGGATTCGTACTCGATTGGTAGAGATCTCCATAATCTTGGTTCGTCCAAAAAGTCGCCATACGGACGCTGCCGTAAAGATTCCACTCGTTGGCCGATGCGGTAGCGGCAATAACGGCCGCGAATGAAACAACGAGGGCGATAATCGTAGGTTTTTTCATCTGCAGTTCCGCATTGAAGAGTGCTACAGTCAAACAATCCTCTTAAAAATTTTCATCTTCAACTACAACTACAAAGGGAAAAGGGCCTCAGGCGTGGAGGGTCACATTAAAAATCAGCGGTTGTTATGGAACAGCCGTTTCGAAAGCAACCCCGGCCATCAAAAGACCGATGCGATCGACTTTCTCGGTTTCATCGGTAGCGAAGGTGTCCATGATGCGGCCCCCGAACAGCACGGTGATGCGGTCAGACAACGAAAGTGCTTCATTCAGGTCGCTGGTGACAAGAAGGATGCCGGCTTCGCTGCGCGCTTTCAACAGGACCCGCCAGATCTCTTCGGTAGCGCCGACGTCGAGGCCCTGGGTCGGCTGTTCGGCGACGATCAAGCGCGGCCGGCGATAAAACTCACGGGCCAGGACAATTTTCTGAAGATTGCCGCCCGAAAGCTGACGGGCCAGAATCGAGGGTTCCGGCGGCTGCACATCGAATTCCAGCATCAGCTCCCTGGTTTTTTCCGCGGCCCTGCGGCGCATCAGCCACGGTCCCCGGGAAAACCCCTGCCGCGTGGTCAACAGGAAATTGTCCACCAGGTCAAGGTCAAGGCAAGTGGCCAGCCCCCGTCGATCTTCGGGAATGTAGATGAGATTTTTATCCCAACTGTGACGGGCATAAAACTGCGTCCAATTTTTGCCGAGGATGATGATCCTGCCCGCGCCGGGCCTTCTCAATCCGCAGATGGTTTCCACCAGTGGCTTCTGACCGTTTCCGGCCACGCCGACAACACCCAGTACCTCGCCCTGATGCACCTGTAACTGAACATCCGTCAGCCCGCCGCCGCCGAGCCGCTCGACATGCAAAACCGTCTGGCGCGGCTCGAGGGGTTTCTTCCTGACCTGCAGCACGACCTCGCGGCCGACCATCTTCAGCGCCAGATCCGCCTTGGAAACGACCTGCCCGATCGGCATCTCGCACACGATTTCACCCTTGCGCATGATGGCGATGTCATCGGCCAGGCCCATGACTTCATCGAGCTTGTGACTGATAAAAACGATGGCTTGGCCCTGAGCGGCCATCTGCCGCAGGCCATCGAAGAGCTGGTCGATTTCGGGCGGCGTCAGCACGGCGGTGGGCTCGTCGAAAATCAGGATGCGACTGCGGCGGTAAAGCAGTTTCAAGATCTCCACGCGCTGACGCTCGCCCATCGACAAGGCGGAAACCTTTTCCGACGGGTCGATGGCGAACCCATAGCGCTCGGCCAGGTCCCGCACTTGCCGTACCGAGTTTCGGGTCGAGAGCCAGATTCCCTTCGATTGCCCCAGTATCACGTTTTCAGACACTGTCAGGGCATCGACCAGCATGAAGTGCTGATACACCATTCCGATGCCGATCGCGTGGGCGGCAGCAGGAGTGGATATGGGCATTTCCACCCCGTCGACCTGAATGCGCCCGTTGTCCGGTTGCAGTCGGCCTGCCAGAATGCTCATCAGCGTGCTCTTGCCAGCACCGTTTTCACCTAGAAGCGCCTTGATCCGCCCGGCGTGAATATCCAGGCTAATGTCCCTGTTGGCCCGGATGGGCCCGAAGGATTTGCTGATGTGCTCCAGTCGAATGAGCGGGGAATTGTTGTTTTCTGGCTCCTTCATCATCGCCTGTGTAAAGGTGATCGGTTCATGGATTCTGGCGGTTGCCCTGGATAGCGGCCAAATTATTCCTGTCTCGACCTATCTCAAAAGCGAGCCCCTGTAAATATGCAGAATTCCGCAAGGAGGCCATAAATCCACGCCCATACTCGGACATAACGGTTACCCGCAGGTCCTTTTAATTTACGACAAAACCGTGTAAACATTTTTTGATTCGAGGTTTTTCACTTATTAACTCGCTTTGCAGGAGGACGATTTGAAAAATATTCTCGCCATTATCGGATCACCGCGCAAACTCGGCAACTGCGAAATTATGGCCAAGGAGATCAGCCGCCGGGTCGAGGAGCCCCACGAACTTAGGCTCTTGCGTTTGCCCGAGTATGATATCGCCCCCTGCCGCGGGTGCTACACGTGTTTGTTCAAAAACGAGTGCGTAATCGAAGATGACCATCGGGCTGCCGTGCAGGCGATTGTCGCCGCCGATGCGTTGATTGTCGTCGTCCCCGCTTATTTTTTAGGACCCAATTCCTGCCTGAAACTCTTCACCGACCGGGGGCTCTCCTTGTATCCCTATGTGGAAAAACTGTGGGCCAAGCCGGCGGTGGCCGTGGGCATCGCCGGCATCGAGGGCAAGGAAGGCTACACCCTGCTCGGGATCGAAAATTTTTTGAAGATGCTGTTTGCGGACATCAAGATGCGGCGGATTGCCTATGGGGCGCTGCCCGGCGAGATCTTTTTCGCCGACAAAAACAAGGAACTGGCCGGGGACATGGCGCACGCCCTTTTCGGTGAACCATTTCCCGATTCCGCGCCGCGCTGTCCCGTCTGCGGCGGTCAAACCTTTCGTTTTCTGGAACAAAACCGCATAAGGTGCATGTTATGCAGCAATTCCGGCCTCATGGCCGTTAAAAACGGCATACCCGAGTTCGAGATTTCCACGAGTGATCACGAGCTTTTTCTGACCCTAAAAGATGCCCTCGATCACCGGGATTGGCTGGTGGGGATGAAATCGCGCTTTGTGAAGCACAAAGACCGGCTCAAGGAGATTTCGCTGGCCTACCGCAACACCGGCACGTGGCTGAAACCGTCGGACGACGATGCACCGGCCGGCGAGCAAAAATAAAGGGGCGAAGCACCCGGCAGCCGCTGGTCCAGTGCCCGGTTAAAGGCAACGTTTATAGGCTTCATCCGGCGGCTTCCTCTATAGACAACGTCACATGAACGACATCGCCTTCTTTTTTCCGGTGCATGGGAAATCCGCTATGCTCGAATACCGCCAGCATGGCCTTGTTTTCGGATAGAACTTCCGCCAGAAATTTTCGCACGCCATTTTCCCGCGCGATTTGGGCCAGGTATTGCAACAATCGGCTCGCGATCCCCTGCCCGTGATAATCCTCTTCGACGGTAAAGGAAACCTCGGCCTTCGTTTCCTCTTCGGATTTGCCGTTCAACAGGCTATACCGCCCGCTTCCGATGATAATTTCCTGGTTTTCCGCGATGATTGTGACCACCAGGGTCACCACCCGGACAAAATCAATCTCCACCGCCGCCTTGAGATCGGCTTCCGAAAGATAATTTTTGTATCCGAAAAATCGCATGAAAATCGATTCGCGCTCGAGATTTCTGAACGCATCGATGATTTTTTGTCTGTCGTCGGGACGCACAGCCCGAAACGTCGCTTCGATGCCGTTTTTAAGCGTTTCAATTTTTTTGAAGTGGCGCGCATCTGTCATCGTCATCTACCTTATTCCCTGCAGCGTCACCGATCGACCCGGTCCTTTAGTTCCTTGCCGCATTTAAAAAACGGCAGTTTCTTGGGCGCTACGGTCACAATCTCGCCGGTCTTGGGATTTCTGCCCTTGTAGGGTTTGTACTCTTTGACAAAAAAAGAGCACAGCCCGCGGATTTCCACCCTTTCGCCGGACGCAAGGGTATCCGAGATTTTTCTGAAAAACAATTCGACGATGGCGGCGGCTTCATCCTTCGACAACCGGCTTTCATTTTTTAATTGATCGATAAGATCGATTTTATTCACGGCACCTCCCCAAACATTTCGGTCTTTTATTAAATTATCTCAAATCATACTGATATTATTATATAATACGCTGCTTGAGCCAATTTATCAAGAATTTATTCAGGATCCGGCCATCCGGGAGCATCCTGCCGGAGGTGCCAAGTCACTGTCGGAGGCCTTCATGGGTAGCGACAGATGCCATTCCGTACGTAATTTTATAATTGAGACTAAACTGTATAAATGTCAAATATTTTCTACCGGTTGCATATAAAAACACCAACAATCGGCGGTTGAGGCCGTCTTTCCTTGCGTTCCAGGCTGACCCATAGCGATCTCAAACCGTAACGGCATCATAGCGGTCAACGTCGCCTCCGGTGACGACACAACGGCATTGCACAGCTGCATCATGACCCGGCTGACGTGCGGCGACCTAATCTCATAGAGATATGCCAATCGAGCCAGTTTATGTTGATATCGCATATCTCGAAAAACCACATGCGCGCGAGACCGAAAGCGATTAATACTCTCGCCGTTTTGTGGCCAGGCGAATTGGTGTGGCATGATCATCAAAGCGTGATTACACTTAACTACGGGGGGCTGTCGCTGGCGGAGAAAATTGCCGCCTATGCGCCGGATGCCCACGTGGTCAAGGCCTTCAATATGTGCCAGGCGAGCGTGTGGACAATGCAGCCGCCCGTCTTCGATGGTCGGAAACTTGTCGTTTTGTACTGTGGCAGTGACCAAGCCGCCAAAGCCAAGGCGGCAGCGCTCATCGATCTGATCGGCTGTGATCATGTGGATATCGGTGAACTCAAATACGCGCGCCTGCTCGAGGCCGCCGCGGCGATTGTGATCAAACTGCTCTTCTCGGGGCGTGATCCCCACACGGTACTCAACTTGATCCAGCCGGAAGCAAAACCAATTTCTTAACGTTCGCTACCAACAAAGCGGTTAAGCAAACAAATGTTCCGCTGTGCCGACCGCCGTCAGTCAACGAATACGTCCACCAACGGCTTGTATGTTTACCATCAGGCTGTTTCGAAAGGAGTACTCAGATGACACGCAACCCCGTTAACTGGTTTGAGATTTATGTACAAGATATCGATCGTGCGAAGAAGTTTTACGAATCCGTCTTCCAGGTCAAGTTGGAGAAACTAAACAGTCCCGATCCGGAGATGTGGAGCTTTCCGATGGTCATGGACGGTGCGGGTGCAGCGGGTGCCATCGTGAAAATGGAAGGCGTTTCTTCGTACGGCAACAGCACGATGATTTACTGAACAATGAGACGTTGCAGAGGATCAATGCGCTGGCGCGGCCCGGCTTTGCCCACGGCGCAACACTCATATAGCCGATTGCCGTCCAATCGGCATTCAAAGGACGACATTTCGCGGCGCCGCTGAACCGGGGGTTAGCTCTCACAAGGAGACACGATGTGGCAACTATGCTGACAAAAATGCAGGTGAAGAAAGTCAGCCCCGAAATGCTCGAGTCTGAACCCTGAAAAGATAGATATGCGCTTTCCCGATTTTCCGATACAGGATCTCATCGATTTTGAACGGTGGTACAACAATGTGATTGCTACCATAAAATGGAATGCTCACAAAATATTAAAACTGAATGTTGCCGGAGATGAAATCAGCGGTTTTTCGGTGGGTCTTGTCGTCAACTGGAAGGCCAAGACATACGACGGCAAAAATGACGATATGAATATTCATCAGGATTGGCGGGTAACGACAGATAATAACAGAAATTTCATAATAGAAAAACTAAGAGCCGAAGTAATAGATAACAATTAGTGAAGAAAAAGTCGTCAAAATTATTCGTGTGTGGAGTTATTACGAATAGGCTGGTAGCGCAGGATGACACAGCCCGATGTCAACGGCCTGGCCTCCAGAAGCTTCAGCTTCATCCTATCCGGCTGGGCCTTGAACAGGGGGGGTGCCACCGCCCAGAATGACGGGGTTGATGCCGAGGCGGTGTTCATCGATCAGGTTGCGCCGCATGAGCGTCGCGGAAAGCTCGGCGCTGCCGAAGATGAACAGGTTCTTGCCGGCTTGGTTCTTCAGTTTGGCGACTGGATTGCGGAACGCTATCGAACACCGGCGCGAATAAAACTTTATTTTCACCCTTTAGCATCCGGACAATCTTCGGCAAAGACCTTTTCAGCGGCCTGCTCAATTCCTCCGAACTCAAATCGCGAACATGTGTGGCCACGGACCAGCGGTGGCCGAACGGGTCTTCGAGCTGGCCGTAGCGGTCGCCCCAGAACATATCTGCAAGAGGCATGGTAATTTTCGCCCCCGCGGCGACGGCACGTTCGACAAACGCATCCGCGTTCTCGACATAGAGATGGATCGTGACCGGGGAACCCTTAAGAGACTTCGGTCCCAGCGAGCCATCTTCGGGGAATTCGTCGGCCAGCATTACGACCGAATCACCGATTCGGACCTCAACATGCAAGAGCTTTTCTTGTGGACCCGTCAGCCGCGAAATTTCCACGGCATTGAACGCCTTTCTTCACCATGGATTTATTTCGATCGCAGCAGCTTCTTTATTTCCCCTGAGAGCTCTTCGATTGAAACCGGCTTTTGAACAAAACCTTGCGCGCCGGCATCCAAAATTTCCTGGGCCGGGCCTTCAAGAGCATAACCGCTGCACACGAGGACTTTCAAGTTCGGGCGGAATTCTTTGAGCAAGGGATAGATTTTGTTCCCGTTCATATCCGGCAGGAAAACATCCAGAATGGCGACATCGATGTCTCCGTCAAATGCTTTGGCTAAACCGATGGCTTCCTTGCCCGTTGTGGCCGAAAGAACATGGTATCCCAATCGTTCGAACAATTTCCGGAGTGCCTCGACAACCACCGCCTCGTCTTCGATCAGCAAAATGGTGCCGATTCCTTTGAGCGGCTCACGGTGCAATCTTGGCGTCTTTTTCTCCGCCACCTGGCTGACAGCCGGGAGGTATATGCACACGCTGGTTCCACGGCCTTGTGTTGATTCGATGGAAATCCAGCCGTCATGGTTCTTCACAATGCCGTAAGCCGCAGCCAAACCAAGTCCGCGGCCGAGAAACTTGGTCGTGAAAAACGGTTCGAAAGCCAGCCTTCTTGTCTTTTCATCCATTCCTTTCCCGTTATCCTCGACTGTCAGACTCACAAAAGGTCCGGGCGATAATCCCGGTAAAGCCCTTGCATCTTCCCTGGTTATCAGTTCATTTCTGCAAGTTATCCTAATCTGCCCCTCCCCGTCGATGGCCTCGGCCGCATTGGACAAAATGACCGAAAAGAGCATCAATAACTGGGGCAAATCCCCCCTGGTTTTCAAGATATCATCGGGCAGGCTGGTCTCCACGTAGATTGACGGCTCTAAAGTGTGTTGGAGTAACGGCAATGTCTTGCGCACGAACGCACTCAGCGAAATATCCTTGACCTCATACTTTCCGCCCCGGGCGTAGGCTAGCAGCTGGCGCGTGAGCTTCGTCATTCGGTCAGTCGATTTTTTTATCGAGGCAAGAAATCCCGACGTTATCTCTTCTAATGGCACCTGCAACTCAAGCAAGTCAGTGGTGGCCGTGATCACAAACAGGGCGTTATTGAACTGGTGGGCAATGCCGCCTGCCAGTTTGGCTATGGCCTCCATCTTTTGAGCTTGCTGGAGCCGCCATTCGAGTTCGTTCTGTTCGGTGATATCACTGACGACAATTCTGATTTGCTTAAGATCGCTGTCGCTCTCATCGATAAGCATGCATTCTAAGTTGGCGAAGAAGTCATCCCCGTCATTTTTCACCAATCTTAACCTGAATGACTCGCTATCGCCGGATTCCAACATGCGTTGGCGATGAAGGTAATAAATATCCTGGTCGTCGCGCTGAATAAATCGGCTGAAGGGTTTTCCAACAACTGCCGAGCGCTCGAGCCCCAACATGGCGGAAAATGTGAGGTTTGCCCCCTCGACAGTGCCCTTTTCACCGAGGGCCAGGTAGCCTACCGGCGCGAAATCGTACAAATGGGAATATCGGTCCCGGGCTTCTTCGAGTTCCGCCTGGATGCGTCGAAGTTCTTCGTTCTGCATCTTCAGCTCTATCTGGTGCACGCGTAGCTCGTGGATCATCTGCGCCATGTCTTTGGTTGACATCCCTGAAATTTCGTCGGCATTCGCAGGCTCATTTTTCACCTGATCTTCGGCGCGCCGCCTGAGATCCGAGCCGTCTGAAATATTTTTGTCTTTTCCCATTTTCGCTCCAATCACCCGGCCGGCAGCCAGGCCAGGTCCCGCTCCGTCGTCGCAATTTCAATCCGCTGGCCGCTTTCGTCGGTCAACACTGTCGCCGTCAGCCAAATATCCAGGAGTTTACCGTCTTTTGTGACCCGCCGGGTTTTGAATGCTTTTACGGGTTCACCCTTTTTGAGTTTGTCGATGAATACCTTTTCCTCTTTTTGTTTCTCCTTGGGAATAAGGTCCTCGATCGTCATCTTGAGGGCCTCAAATTTAGTCCACCCATACATGTTCTCGGCCCCCTTGTTCCAGGCCAGTATGCGTCCCTTGAAATCCCGCACCGTAATAGCATCATTGGCGTCCTCCAAAACCGTGGCCAGGCGCCGGATTTTTTCGGCTTGCTTGATCCTGTGGATGTCCATCACCGTCATCACCACTCCGGCAATCACATTTTCGCCGGTGCGATACGGCATCACCTTCAGGGAATGCCAAATGCCGTCTTCCGAAAGAATTTCCGTATCCAGGGTGTTCAGGTCCTGGAGGACCTTTTGGGCATGCTCGGCAAGATCGATCCCCGGAAAGCTGGTTTTTAGGTCGCCCAGGGGCCGGCCGATATCGGTGGGGATCAGCTTGATGATCCGGGCCGCCGCCGGTGTGTAGCGCTTGATTTTAAGGCGGGTGTCCATAAAAATAGAGGCGATTTCGGTGGCGGCCAGCAGGTTGTTCATATCGTCGCTGGCTTTGGACAGCTCGATCACTTTGTTTTGAAGCTCTGAATTGACGGTCGACAGCTCTTCATTGGTCGATTGAAGTTCCTCTTTGGAGGTTTCCATTTCCTCATTCGTGCTTTGCAGTTCTTCATTGACCGACTGCATCTCCTCATTATTCGATTTCAGTTCTTCGTTTGACGTTTCCAGCTCCTCGATGGTGGCCCGAAGTTGTTCCCGGGTCGACTGCAGATCCAGCTCCAGTTGACGGACATTCGGATCCTGAAATGCTTCTCCGGTTTCTCGCAGCAGATTTTCATCCGAGACGCATTCCGGCGCCTTTTCTTTAAAGAGGACCAGCAAAAGACCCGGAGGCAGTCCTTTGGCGGTCACCGGACGGATCGAGATGTCGACCATACGGAAATTGCCGTTATGTTTGAACCGAACGCCCTTGCAGTCGGCAGACGTTTTTTCCCGTGCCGCCATATGAAGCGCCGCGGTCAATTTATATTTGAGGTCCTCGCGGGCCATGCTCAAGATGTTTAAGGTGGGCCTGCCCGTCGGCATCACGAGGTATTTTTCCGTCCGGCCGACAAAATTCAAGATCTCATATTTGTCATCGATCAAAACCCCCGTGGGCGCGTATTCGCTGAGAATCGCTTTATCGGTTAAAGCCTGGATATCGGTTGTCGCCGCCGCCCTTATGGGCTTATGGGGTTTTAGCGTATCTTGACCCCCATACGTAATCCTTTTCGGATAATCGATGATTCCTTCCCTGAGGCTTTCCTTGCGCTGAAAGATCTTCCACTTGGGGTTCAGCGGTTTAAATAAGTCAGTAAATTCTCCGATGGACTCAGCGGGACCTAAAAACAAGACGCCTTGCGGCTTCAATGTATAATGAAATAACGGGATGATCTTTTTCTGTAACGGATGATCCAGGTAAATCATGAGATTGCGGCAGCTCACCAGATCTAGTCGTGAAAAGGGCGGGTCTTTGATGATACTTTGCGAAGAAAAAACGACCATGTCCCGGATCTGTTTTTTGACCCTGAAAACACCGTCGTCTTTCGTGAAAAATTGACCCAAACGCTCTTTGGAAACATCTACAGCAATGCTGTCCGGAAAGACGCCCCTGCGGGCATTTTCGATGGCCGCCGCATCGATATCGGTGGCAAAAATTTGCACATTGAGATATTTTTTCAGTCTTTCCATCGCTTCTGAAACAAGAATGGCCAGCGAATAGGCTTCTTCTCCGGTCGAACACCCCACAACCCAGAAGCGAAGCGGGTCATCCATTTTTCGGCTTTGCAGTAAGCCGGAAAGTACTTTTTGTTCGAGCACCCGATAGGCTTCCGCGTCCCTGAAAAAGCTGGTCACGCCGATCACCAGATCTTTGAAAAGGGCCTCGATTTCCAGTGGGTTTTTTTGCATGAACATGATGTAGTCGGTCTGCTTGTCGATCTGGTGAACAGCCAGGCGCCGTTCGATCCGGCGTTGGATGGTGGTTTGCTTGTATTGCGAAAAATCGTGACCGGTGGAGCTGCGAATCAGGGCAAAAACTTTCTGGAGCTGGTGTTGAATGGTGGGCTCGGAGATCCTGATCTTGCCGGTTGACTTTAAAGACGGATGCTTGACATAGCCGATCAAGGTTTTCGGCATCCTTTCCACCGGAAGGATGAAATCGACCAGCCCGGTTGCGATGGCGCTTCTGGGCATCCCGTCGTATTTGGCGGTGTCCGGGTCCTGGGCCATGACCATGCCGCCTTCACCCTTGATGGCCTTGATGCCAAGGGTCCCGTCCGAGGCTGTCCCCGAGACAATGATGCCGATCGCCCTTTCGTTCTGGTCCTCCGACAGAGATCGGAAAAAGAAATCGATCGGCATGTTGAGCGCGCCGCCTCTTACAGGCTCCATCAGGTGCAGGGTGCGATTAAAAACAGCCACGTTATTATTGGGTGGGTTCAGATAGACGCAATTCGGCGCCAGGGTCATGCCGTCTTCGATCTCGCTGACGGTCATCCGGGTATGCTTCGCCAGAAGCGAGGCCATGATGCTTTTGAAATTCGGGCTGAGGTGCTGGATGATCACAAAGGCCATGTTGGCTTCAGGCGGCATCTTGGCAAAAAACGCTTCAAGGGTTTCCAACCCGCCGGCTGAGGCACCGATGCCGACAATTGGGAAGACCGCTCGCTTATCTGGTTTTTTCCCGTCCTTGTTTTTAATTGAGGAGGCGCCTTTGACGGAAACGGATTCAATCGTCTTGGTTGACATGGTCGTCGTCTTTCGATCGGAAAGGTAAAAAAGAGAAGAGAAGTAAAAAGAGCAGTACAGGCTGAAGACCGTTGCCTTCAAATAGCATCTGACCGAAAACTCCTCTCCCCCTGACCTTCTCCCCAGCCCTCCCCCGTTAAGGGTGAAGGCGTTGGTCTTTTTCTTCCATTGGATCCCGCTGCAATCGGGCAATTATGTCTGCGGGGCCGGCGGAGCGGCCTGCCTTATCGGTGCGGAACACCCAGCAGGTGCCGGTCGGCCGGTTTTCGCTTTAGGAGGATATTGCTTCAGGATTTCCGCAACCCATCTGTTTATCGTCTCGACTGACTGCTGCGGGCTCGAAGCGTTATCGACCCGTCGGGAGCCGGTCCCCCGCCAGAGCAGCCCCTTGGTGTCGGCAGCGAGGAAATCGATTATCAGGGTGCCGTCATTGTACTCGTCAACGGTGGTGTCAAAAAACGAGTCTCCAAAGTAACGGTTTCCCGGCCAGCCGTCGCCCGTGCGATCCACGGCTACCCTTCTTTCCACCAGTAAATGAGTTTCGATGAGAAAATCGGGGTTACCAACGGAAGCTTTGACATACCCGTTTTGAATCAGGAAATTTTCGATCGCCGCCTGCACGCGTCGGTTGAAAAACGGGTCGTCCACTATCGGCGTGGACGTTTTTTGACCGGAAACAAGCGCCCAGTCGAAAATTTTGTAGCGTGAGAAGTCGGTTTGGGGGTCATAATCCTGGCCGACTCTCACGCCCAGAAACGTCCAGAGAATCGTCAAAAGCGTCCACACGCCCATACGATTGCCCCTACATCCGATAGATGGCATGCCCGGCTCCGCTCATGGGGTGGGAAATGACAAAGTACAGAACTGAAAAGTTTATCGCTGTCGATCAATAAACAGGGGTGACGCTTGAAAAAACCGCCGGCAGGCATCAAGCCCCAAGATTTTCGGCGGCAAAATTCCAGTCGATCAGCTTTTCGAGCACGCCGTTCACGTAGTCGGCGCGCCTGTTCTGATAGTCGAGATAATAGGCGTGCTCCCACACGTCGATGGTCAGCAGGGGCTTCATGCCTTGCGTCATCGGATTGTCCGCATTGCCGGTTTTTACCACTTTGAGTTTCTCGCCATCCTTCACCAGCCAGGCCCAGCCGCTGCCGAACTGGGTCGTGGCCGCGGTGGCAAGCTCTTTCTGACAGGCGTCGAGACTGCCGAAAGACGAGTCGATTTTTTGCATCAACGCCGCCGGCGGCTTGCCCCCACCCTTGGGGTTCAGGCTTTTCCAGTAAAAGGTATGGTTCCAGACCTGGGCGGCATTGTTGAAAATGCCGGATTTGTCGGCCTGACCGGCTGTTTTCTGGATGATCTTCTCGAGCGGCATGTCCGCCATGTCCGTTCCGGCCACCAGTTTATTGATATTGTTGACATACCCCTGATGATGCTTGCCGTAGTGAAACCCGATGGTCCTGGCGCTGATGACCGGCTCCAGGGCGTTTTCGGGATAGGGAAGCGGCGGCAGGACGATCGCATTTGACGCGAATGCGCTGCGGGTCCATGCCCCGGTCATTGCCGTGAAGGTCAGTGCCGATGCCGCCATGATGAAACCGCGGCGGGTGATGCCGTTGCCGTTGGATGACGTCGCCCCATTGTCCATAAAACCTCCTCCTGTTGCAGTTATTGCCACCTTGATAGGTCAAATCACATCACGAATGGATAATCAATCGGATTTCAGAACAACACCGCATCTGCGATGCCCCCAAGCCCTGCCGCGTTTCAGAGCCGTCGCCGGCTGCAAGCGGTGGATTTGATCGAAGGAGAACATATTTTCCAGAATGGCCGCAACAGAGCCGCTACCGAATTGAAATGATCGGCTCCGCGAACTGGCTGTCCGCATCCCAGGGGAACAGAATCCAGGTGTCCTGGCTGACCTCGGTGACAAACGTGTCCACCAGGGGCCGGCCCTGCGGTTTGGCGTAGACCGTTGCGAAGTGGGCTTTGGGCAGCATGTCGCGCACGATCCGGGCGGTCTTGCCGGTGTCGACCAGGTCGTCGATCAGCAGCCAGCCCTCACCGTCGATGGCGAGGGGCTTCAGCACCTCCACCTCGCCGGAGTGGTCCTGCCAGTCGTAGCTGCTGACGCAGACCGTGTCGACCAGGCGGATGTCCAGTTCGCGCGCAATGATCGCGGCCGGCACCAGGCCGCCTCTGGTAATGGCGACAAGCCCCTTGAAGTACTCGTTTTGGTCCAGCAGGCGCCAGGCCAGCGCCCGCGAATCGCGGTGAAGCTGCTCCCAGGAAACGGGAAAGGTCCTTTTATAGGGTTTGCTTTTAACCGTCATTTTTGCTCTCCGATTGATATAAAAATATTTTCATCCGGCGGATGAAAATAATTATTCGGACGGTTCGATGGTCACCCCCAGCGCCGCCGGCGCCTCGCCGCCCTTGTTCCTCCAGGACGAAAATACCAGCACCAGAATCGTGAGGCCGTAAGGGAGCATCAGCAGAAGAGACGAGGGCAGCGGGGTCCCACTGGCCTGCAGGCGGAATTGAAACGCCATGACGCCGCCGAACAGATAGGCGCCGACCATGGCCCGCCCCGGGCGCCAGAAGGCAAAAATCACCAGGGCGACCGCAATCCAGCCGCGTCCGGCCGATAGGCCGTTGGCCCACAAATGCGTGTAAGCCAGAGAAAGGTAGGCACCGCCAAACCCCATCAGCCCGCCGCCGGCCAGCACACCGGTCCAGCGATACCCCTTGACCCACAGCCCCGCCGCCATCGCCGCCTCGGGAAATTCGCCGACCGCCCTCAACCCCAGGCCCCAGCGGGTGTGGTATAAGTAAACCCACAGCAGCGGCGGCATCAGATATGCGGTGTAAACCAACGGGTCCTGGGTGAACAGAATCGGCCCCAGCAAAGGAATCTGTGAGAGCAGCGGCAGCGCGAGGACAGTGAAGCCGGGTGCCTCCTGGCCGGCGTAAGGGGTTCCCAGGTAATTGGCCAAACCGGTGCCCAGGATCGTCAATGCCAGCCCGGACACCACCTGGTTGCCCAGAAAAATGAGGCACACCACCCCGTGCACGCCCGCCAAGCCCGCACCGCAGAGCCCCCCGGCCACAAACCCCGCCAGCGGGCTGCCCGTGAGCCGGGCGGTCACAAAGGCGGCCAGGGCGCCCACCAGCATGATCCCCTCGACGCCGAGGTTCAGCACGCCGGAACGCTCGGTGAGGATTTCCCCCAGCGTGGCGAAGAGAATCGGCGTGCCTGACTGAACGGCTGCGGCCAGCAACGGCACCAGCATGTCCGGGGTCATGGGCTTCTCTGCAACACCAGCCGGTAGCGCGTGAAAAACCCACCGGCCAGCACCGTCAACAAAATAAGGCCTTCCATGATTTCGCCGAAGGCGGCCGGCACCTGCAGGTCGAGCTGCAGGGCTTCGAGGCCGACGCGCAGCCCGGCCAGTAAAAAAGAGGCCATCGCGATCATCAGCGGATTGAGACGCGCCAGCCAGGCCACGACAATGGCGGTGTAGCCGTAACCGGCCATGATGCTCGGCTGCAGACGGTTCAGATTGGCCGAGGCTTCGAGGAAACCCGCCCATCCGGCCAACATGCCGCTGACCACCATCACCAGGATCACCAGGCGATCGTAGGGCAGCTGCGCATAGCGCGCGGCGCGCGGATTTTCGCCGCCGGCCTTGAGTTCGAACCCCAGGCGGGTAAAGCGCAGAAAGACCCACATGGCCAGTCCGGCCACGACGCAGACGGCAATTCCCCAGTGGATGCGCGAGGCGCCGATCGTGCCGACCACCGCTCCGGCGGAAAACTCGCGCGTCATGGGAAACCCGAAACTGACCGGGTCCTTCCACGGCCCATAGACGAGATAGTCCAGAAAAAGGATCGCAATGTAGTTGAGCATCAGCGTGACGATGATCTCGTTGGCGCGCAAACGGACCTTGAGCAGCGCCGGCACCAGGCCCCAAAGGCCGCCGGTCAGGGAAGCCATGGCCAGCATGGCCGGCAGGAGCCCGTACCAGGGCAATTCCGGAAATGTGAGCGCCATCCAGGTGGCGCCCACCGCCCCTAAAGCAAACTGGCCTTCGGCGCCGATATTCCAGACCTGAAGGCGAAAGGCGATGGCAACGCCGAGTGAGCACAGAAAAATCGGCACGGATTTGACCAAACAGTCCTCGACGGCCCAGGACGAAAAATAAGCGCTCTTGAAAAGCAGGGTCAACGCCTCGAGCGCCGGCTGTCCCTGAACCGCCAGCAGCAGCGCGCAAATGGCCAGCGAAAGGCCGATCGCCGCCAGAAAAACGACAAGGGAGCCCCAGCCCAGCGGCTCCCGTCTTTTGTGCACGCGCAACCCGAGCATCCTTACTCCAATGTGCCAATGACGCCCTTGACGAAATATTTCATGCTCAGCAATTCTTCATCGGTCGCACTGCGGCCGGCCGGGACCTGGACCTTGCCGGCCTGATCCGTCACCGGCCCGGCGAAGAGCCTGGCCGTGCCGTTGACAATGGCCGCTTTTTCGGCCAGCACCTTCTCCCGCACCTCCTCCGGAACCATCGGCCCGAACGGCGCCAGGTCCACAATCCCCTCTTTCATGCCCCACCAGATCGAGGCGCTCTGCCAGGTCCCCTTGCTGACCTGCTCGACCGTCTGGATGTAGAACGGGGCCCAGTTCCAGATCGGTGCGGTCAGGTGGGACCGGGGGGCGAACTGCGACATGTCGGAGTTGTACCCGATGGAATAGACCCCTTTTTCCTGGGCGGCTTCCTGGGGGCCCGGAGAATCCTGGTGCTGGGCGATGACGTCGGCGCCCACATCCAGCAGGCTCTTGGCGGCTTCCTTTTCGGTGGCCGGGTCATACCAGGTCTTGGTCCACACCACCCGCACCTCGATTTTCGGGTTCACGGACTGGGCGCCAAGGGTAAAGGCGTTGATGCCGCGGATGACTTCCGGAATCGGAAAGGCCGCCACATAGCCCAGAACATTGCTCTTGGTCATATACCCGGCCACCATGCCGGACAGGTACCGCGCCTGGTACATGCGTCCGAAATAATTGCCCATGTTTTTGGCCACCTTGAAACCGGAGCAATGCTCGAAAACCACGTTCGGAAACTGCCGGGCCACCTTGAGCATCGAGTCCATGTACCCGAAAGAGGTGGCGAAAATGATATCGTAGCCTTTTCTGGCCATGTTGAGCATGACGCGTTCCGAATCCGGCCCTTCGGCCACCGACTCGACATAGGATGTCGAAACACCCGGCAAGGCGTCAACCGCCTGGCGGCCCTTGTCATGGGCGAAGGACCAGCCGGCATCACCGATGGGCGAAACATACACGAAGCCGACCTTGAGTTCCTTGGGTGCGGCAAGAGCCGCGGAACAGCCGAGCATCATCGACAGAATAACGAAGCTGAGTTTGCGCATGTTCGACCCTCCATATGAAAGTTTGAAAATCGAAACTGGAAACTGGATACTTGAAACTGGAAATTGAAATTTGAAGCTGGATACTTGAACTTTAATCTATAGCTTAATGTCATAAATCCCGCTGCAGCGGGATTTATGCGGGTTTTATGATGATGCGGCAGCGCGCACCGCAGTCGCGTCGTTTTCACGAGCCCGCCAAAGGGCGGCCACGGCCCCAGTGGCGAATTTGACCACGATTTCACCAAAAATAATCGCCGTGAGCATCCCGGGTTTGAAAACCCCAGCGAAAGCGATCAGGTTGAACAGCAGGCTGTCCAGGGGGATGCTGACGATGTTGGAGCCGATCACCCGCTGCATCCAGGGCCGCCGAATAAGCTTTTGATACACTTCCGTGTCGACGGTTTCGCTGAGCACGATGGCGGTGAAGGAGGCTGCGATGATGCGCCAGCCAACCCCCAGAAACAGGGATTCCAACACCATTCCGGCCGCGGCCGTGAAGATCATCAGGTAGACGCGTTTGCGGCCGAAACGATGGACGCGGTCGCGCTGGGTGAAGGTAATGCCGAAAATCAGCGTGCCCACCGACACCAGCCCGAACACCGGCAGCGGGATAAACCAGGTGGCTGTGTAATTGGCCGCCAGCACCGCAATGATATAAAGGCTCATGGACCGGATCATAATGAATTCTTTCAGGCGTGAGATGATCGTGGGGTCATATCGGATTGTGCGGAAAATATCAAATTCAATACGCCGGCGGATTAAAACGAATCAGAATAGGGGCGAAAAATTTTTCGCCCCTGCATTCATAATTGTCGGGAGTCCGCTGATGGCGCCGAGGATGGCGCCATACCTCCATGTAAGGGCGCCGGCATAAGGTGGGACGGCCTGTCCGTAATTATATAGGTTCCAAGATAATGATTTGGGCGAGGCCAGAGGGAAAAGGCTGCATAATCATACGCCGACGACCGATACCAGCAGCCAAAATCTTTATCTTGAAGCCTGTAGCAGGCCGGAAAGAGGGTGGATTATACCATGAAAGGATAGCTGCCGGCTCCCTTGGTGACGGAAGAGCCTCTTTAGGAATCAGGAAAAAATATTATTGTTGGAAGAGCCCGGCCACCCGATCGTGGCCGGGCTCTGCGGCGGATCACTCGAAGTCTCGCTGCAACGGGGCCACCACCCCTATCATCGGAATTTGAAACCTTCGGTGTAAAGCTCCAAAACCCTCACTCCGTAAACTTCCGTCATATGGCCTTTCCGGGGCCGACGCCGGAAACTATCGGGGTGTCCTTTCCGGGGAACCGATCGATATGCTTACGGAGGCATATCCTTCGAGATTTTTTTAAAACGTCATCGGCGATCCTGTAAATTGATCTGCCCGGGCGAACTTGATTTTATATTAAGCACCGTGGTCAAGCTGAAAAATAGGGCGCTTCCTGTAGTCTCCGGAGAAAAAAACGGTATTCATTATCTTCTCCGCCACCCGTGCGACTTGACAACGAAGGATATTTTATCTAAAAGAAAAGAAGGAGTCGCTGAGACCGCTGAAAAAAAATCAGTCTACCGCGCCCGGCGTCATCATGAATTCCCCTTGTGGCCATACGTCACATTAATCTTAAAAGCTGCTGATTCGTCTATCTTGGCCGGTTTACATGAAAAGGAGGCCGATGCAGGAAAAAGCCTGGAGACCTTGGGTGCTGCTGTCACCCGCGCTCAGTGCGGTTTTTCTGCTGCTGGTCATCCCGGTTTGCTTCATTGTCGTCTACAGCTTCTGGCTGCGCGCCCCGAGCGGAGCGGATATTCCGGCCTTCCAGTTCAGCAATTACGCCAAATTCTTCGAAGATTTCTTTTATCCCAAAATTCTCATTCGAACCATTCGCATCTCCTTCGAAACCGTCTTTCTATGCGTTGTCATGGGCTACATCCCCGCTTATTTTTTCTACCGCAGCAAAAGTCGCTACAAGCAGGCCTTTCTACTGCTCATCATGCTTCCGTTCTGGGTCAGCTTCATCATCCGCACCATGAGCTGGATCAACATAATGGGCGACACGGGCCTGATCAATCACTTCCTGCTGAAGACCGGATTGATAGAATCCCCCGTGTCCATGCTTTACAACGAAATGGCGGTTCTCATGGGATTGATCATGTACCTGCTGCCTTTCATGGTCCTGAACATCTATGTCAGCCTCGAAGGCATCGACAAGAGCCTTCTCGAAGCCGCCCGCAGCATGGGCTGCACCGAATGGCAGGCGTTTCGGGAAGTGACGCTGCCCCTTAGCCTGCCCGGCCTCAGCGCCGGATGCCTTCTGGTCTTCGTTCTGACCGCCGGCACCTACCTGCCACCCATGATCTTGGGCGGCCCGAGCAACGACATGATCGCCAACCTGATCTTCAAGCGCATCGTCGGCACCCTGGACTGGCCGTTCGGTTCGGCCATCAGCGTGATCCTGCTCGGCCTGTTGTTCGTAATCGTGTGGACTTACAACCGCTACCTGGGAATCAACCAGATTTTCAAAAGCCTTCAGGGTAATTGATCCGTGAAACACTTCTCACTGGGATGGACACTGATCAGAATCTACACGATTCTGGTATACATATTCATGTTCGCTCCGATCATCGTGGTCATCGTGCTGGCGTTCAACCCGAAGCAATTCGGCATTTTCCCGATGGAGGGCGTCAGCTTGCGCTGGTTCGTCAAGCTGGCGCAAAACGATTCGATCATCGACGCTTTCAAGAACTCTCTGGTGCTAGGCTCACTGACGGCCGTGATTTCGACCGCCATCGGCATCCTGGCCGCGCTGGCCTTCATCCGCTTCGAATTCCCCGGCAAAAATACGCTCAACACCCTTTTGCTCTCGCCGATCATGATTCCGGAAGTCGTCCTGGGGGTAGCCCTGCTGCTGTTTTTGCGGTTTCTGCAACAGCCCAAGAGTTTCGCGCTGCTTCTTATCGGTCACGTGGTTCTGACCCTGCCCTATGTGTTGTTGATCGTTCAGGCCCGGCTGGTGGGCATCAGGAAGGAATACGAAGAGGCGGCAAAATCTCTTGGCGCCAACGCGTTTCAGACCTTCAGGGAAGTCACCTTCCCGCTCTTGCTGCCGGCCATACTGGCCGGCGCGCTCTTTTCATTCACCATTTCTTTTGATGATATCACAGCCACTCTTTTCTGGGCCACGGCCCAGAACCAGACCGTTCCGGTCAAAATTTTCAGCATGCTGAGAAATTCGATCAGTCCGGAAATCAACGCCCTGGGCGCCGTCATGATCGTGCTGACGGTTGCCACCCCTTTGCTGGCAGGCTACCTGTCGCGCAAGTTTTCAAAGGTGAAGCCATAATGGCGCCACCACAGCTGAAAGGAGAACCAATGGCTATCAAAACAACCGACAAACTGGATGTGGTTTATGACGCGTATAAAAGCGGCAAACTCAACCGGCGTCAATTCATGAAATATCTCGGCCTGGCCGGCGCCAGCATCGGGTTGGCCGCATCGCCCTTTGCCAACATTGTCGGAAACGCTTACGGCGCCGAGTCCATCCGTTTCGACGGCTGGGGGGGCACCACCTCCGAAGCCTTTCGCAAATACGCCTTCGAACCGTTTACAAAGCAGACGGGCATCGCGGTCGTCGAGGGTGAATTCGGCGACATGAACTCCTACCTGACCCGGGTCAAAGCCTCCTATCCACCGGGCGGCGAGTTCAACATCGCCCACCTCAGTGCCGTTTTCGACTATGCCCGCTATGTGGATCTAGGCTTTGCCACCGTGCTGGACGAATCGAAAATCCCCAACCTCACCAAGGTCATGCCGGCCATGGTGAAGCCGCTGCGCGACATCACCAAGGGCACCTTGTCGGCCGTGCCCTATGACCTGGGGCAAACCGGCATCGCCTACAACACCAAGCACATCAGCAAGGAGAAAGCCGAAAAACTCGGCGCCTCGCTGCTGTGGCAAAAGGATTTGAAAGGCAAGGTCGGCAGCTGGGGCGGCGACTTCAGGACCAACATGTGGTATGCGGCCCTTCATACCGGACAGAGCCCCAACAACATGACCGACCTCGACGCCATATGGGCCGCGCTGCGGGAACAGCGCGACCTGATGAAAAAATACTGGAGTTCCGGGGCCGAACTGATGAGCCTGCTCGCCAACGAGGA
>JBAPWQ010000256.1:0-9444 GCA_049283795.1 Desulfobacterales bacterium
TTGCCCATGACCTGGGCCGCCACCTGGATGAGCGCTTCGGGAATCACCGGGTTGACCTTGCCGGGCATGATGGAGGAGCCGGGCTGCAAGGACGGGATGTTGACCTCACCCAGGCCGCAGCGCGGGCCGGAGGCCAGCCAGCGGATGTCGTTGGCGATCTTTACCAGGCTGGCCGCCACGGTTTTGAGCATGCCGCTGGCCTCGACGGCCGCATCCCGTGCCGCCTGGGCCTCGAAGTGGTTGACGGCTTCCACGAAGGGCAGACCCGTGCGCGCGGCGATGGCGGCGATCACGCGCCCGGCAAACTCCGGATGGGCGTTGAGCCCGCTGCCGACGGCCGTGCCCCCGAGGGCCAGTTCGGCCAGCCGCGGTTCAACGGCCTGCAGGCGCTCGATTCCCAGGGCGACCTGGCGCGCATAGCCCGAAAATTCCTGCCCGAGCGTCAGCGGCACCGCATCCTGCAGGTGGGTCCGGCCGATTTTCCCCACATCTGCAAAGGCCGCGGTTTTTTCATTAAGGGCCTTGTGCAGGCGCGCCAACGCCGGAACCAGCTTGCGGCTGAGGGATGTCAGGGCCGCGATGTGCAGGGCGGTCGGGATGACATCATTGCTCGACTGGCCCTGATTGACATGATCGTTGGGGTGGACCGGCGACCGACCGTCCCTGTGGCCGGTCAGGATCTCGTTGGCGCGCGTGGCCAGCACCTCGTTCATGTTCATGTTGGTCGATGTGCCCGAGCCAGTCTGAAAAACGTCCACCACGAACTGGCGATCGAACCGGTCTTCGGCCACCTCCCGGGCGGCGCCGGCGATCGCATCGGCCATCTGGCCATCGAGGCGGCCGAGCCCGGCATTGACGCGGGCGGCGCACTCCTTGATCAGCGCCAGCGCGTGAATGAACCGCGGCGGAAGGCGCAGGCCGCTGATGGGGAAGTTCTCCACCGCCCGCTGGGTTTGTGCGCCATAGTAGGCTTCCGCGGGAACGCGCGCGGTACCCATGGTGTCTTTTTCTTCGCGGTATTCCATCGCCGGTCACCGGTCTTTGGGGATCCGCTCGATATTGGCCCGCAGTTGGGCGATTTCGATCCCAAGGCCGACGCATTTTTCGCCCAGCAGGCACCGCTCGGCGTCGGTGTCTTCCAGAAATGTCTTCAGTTCGTGTTTGTCCTTTTTCAGATGGACGACCCACGACTTCTGATCCTGATCGTAGTCGACGTTGACATCGATGCCGCATTCGCCGACATCGGGATAGATGGCGCGAATTTTCTCGCAGAGTTCCGCTTGGTCGAGCATGGCTGACCTCCTTTATGTCCTGGCCGCAAAGAACGGACCGTGGTGTGTTTCCGTAAATTGCTTATTTTAAATCTAAATGACTCCGGCCACAAAAAAGCACTTGACTAATTTAAGTTTCGAACGGCGACACGTCAAGTGGATAATCCGCTGAAGTGGTGGATGCCAATCGGATTCCTCCTGATGATCGATATTGGATGAGGCCATGTTTTAACGGTTAACGCCAATCAAAAGGCTGTCAAGCCGCAGTCAGGCGTTGTCCGGCGAACGGCCAGTGTTTAAAGGGTATCGATCTGTTCGTTGTTGCGGATACCCTGAGCAGGCATGGTCCGGCTCTTTTTAACGGAGCATACCTTTAAAGCGTTATGGAAGGCGAGAAGGTGCTCGACGGACAACGACCGATGTATTCCGGCGGCTCAGGGGTGGTGTTTCAGCTGACGATGGTGTAAACGCGGGCTTCCTCTTCCACGAAGGAGCGAATCTGGGCTTCCTGGCCGGTTGTCAGGGAGTCGAATTTGACGCCGAAGCCCTGGGAGCCGCTCCAGACAATTTTGCCGCTCACCTTGAAGGAGCGCGGAATGCGCGGCAGGGTGAAGTCGAGCTGGACATCCCGGCCGGTGTCGAGCGGGGAGTCGGACTCGATGAAAACCCCGAAAGCACTGATATCGAGGATAAAGCCGTAACAGTCGGCGCCGTCTATTTTGTAGTCGACCCCGATCAGGCACATGCGGCGGGAATCGGTCCGATTTTCGACGACCAGATTGTCGGTGAGGTGCTTCGGCAACTTTTCTTTCAGAAAGCGCAGCAGCTTCACCTGCATCTTTTCGGGCATGCGGTCGATCAGCGCCACGACCTGGTTGCGCGTGTCCCCGTCACCGGAGACCGTGCCGTGATTCATCATAAGGTGTCCTTTCGAGGCCGCCTTTTGCGGGACCGGCGGCCTCATGCCAACTGCGAAAAAGGGGGGGAGAATAAATGCCTTTTATATTAAGCATGTTACAATATTTTGAAATTTTTTTCAACCGGCCTGGCGATGCGATTGCCCTTGCATTTTTTGACGGTTCTGTTAAAAAACCCGGTCAGAATCACATGCCGCCCCAATCCGGGTCCCGGCCAACACAATAAGTGATTCGTCGAATTCAGGCGAACACTCCGGATGGCGGCGCATGCCTTCCGGATGTTTCAACGCCTGCAAATGCGAACTTGTTTTTCGTGAACCTTACAGTGGGACGAAAGCAGGGAGGCGGCTCGCAGACGGTACATTCACCGAGTCGCACGTTCAATAACCGACCAACGATCGAGGAGGGTGCCTGATGAAGCCAAGACGCTATTTTTTTGCAGTGCTTTTATTAATCGGGATCGCGTGTTTCACTTTTGGCCCGGTTCCGGCGCAATCCGAAACCGTCAGCCTGACCTACAGTAATTTTTTCCCCCCGACCCACGTCCAGAGCAAGCTGGCCGAGGCCTGGTGCAAGGAGGTCGAAAAAAGGACCGGCGGCCGGGTTGTGGTGCAGTATTTCCCCGGGCAGACCCTGACCAAGGCCAATCAGAACTACGACGGCGTCGTGGAAGGCCTCTCGGACATCGGCTTTTCCGTATTCGCCTACACGCGCGGCCGCTTTCCGGTGATGGGAGCCATCGACCTGCCCCTCGGGTATACCAATGGCCGGGCCGCGACGGCGGTGATCAACAAGGTGTACGAGAAATTCAAGCCGGCCGAGTTGAATGACACGGAAGTGATGTACCTCCACGCGCACGGGCCCGGCCTGGTGCACACCAAAGACAAGCCGGTGCGCAAGATGGAGGACATGAAAGGCCTCAAATTCCGGGCCCACGGCACCAGCGCCAAGGTGGTGGAAGCCCTGGGCGGAACGCCGGTACCCCAGCCGATGCCGGAGACCTATCAGATGCTTCAAAAAGGCGTGGTCGACGGGGCCGTGTACCCGTGGGAGTCCAACAAGGGCTGGCGCCTGGGCGAGGTCACGAAATACAGCACGGCCAATTTTTCATCCGCCTACACGACCTCTTTTTTCGTGGTCATGAACAAGAAGAAATGGGCCGCCCTGCCGGCCGACGTACAGAAAATCATCCGCGAGATCAACGCCGAATGGGCCGTCAAGCACGGCGAAGCTTGGGACACCAGCGACATGGAGGGCATCGCCTTCTTCCTGAGCCAGGGCAACGACATTCTCGGCCAGGATTCCAAGGAAGCGGCGCGCTGGAAGGCGGCGGTGGCGCCCATTGTCGACGAGTATGTCAAGGAGATCACCGCCAAGGGCCTCAACGGGCAGGAAATCGTCGATTTCACCATAAAAACGCTGAACGAACTCCAGCAGCAGTAGCGTTGGGACACACCGGCGCGCGATTTGCCCCTGGCGCACGTGCGCCGGGAGCGCGATCGCGCTCCCGACAGACCATTTGAAGAAATCCACAACCCGTCGGCGGGGGAAGGGGCGTTGCCCGCTTCTCCCACCGGCGCCGAGCGAATTAGCACCTATGCCGATTTTCTGGAAAGTCATCGACTGGTTGAGCTGGGCCCTCAAGATCCTGGGGGCCATATGCCTGGTGGCAATGATGGGCCTGACCTGCGTGGACGTCATCGGCCGTTATTTCGGCCGGCCGGTGTTCGGGTCCGTTGAACTGGTGATTTTCCTGGCCACGCTGACCACCGCCCTGGCGCTGCCTTACACCCATGAGGCCCGGGGCCACATCGGGGTGGAAATCCTCGTGCGGCTCCTGCCCCAGAGGACCCAGACCGCCATCGAACTGACGACGAGCATTTTGACTGCCGCCCTGATCGGCCTGATCACCTGGCGCATGGCGGATTACGCGGGAACCATCCAGGAGTCCGGCCAGGTCTCGATGAACCTGGAATTTCCCGAACATCTGATCATCTATGCCGTCGGCTTTTGCTTCCTCGTTTTTACACTGCTTATCGTCAAGGACATCGTCAATTTGTCCCGGCAGCTGTTGATAGGTGACAAATGAACCCGACGCTGATCGGTATTATCGGGATCGCCCTCATGCTGGTCATCTTCATGACCCGCATGCCGGTGGCCTACGTGATGGCGCTGGTGGGATTTCTCGGATTTTCTTACATGATCTCGCTCCAGGGCGGCCTCAACCTTCTCTCCCGCAACGTCTACGAATCGTTTTCCTCCTACGGCCTGACCACGATCCCCCTGTTCGTTCTGATGGGCCAGTTCGCCTTCAACAGCGGCATCAGCAGCCGGCTCTACGACACGGCCTACAAGTTTCTGGGCAGCACGCGCGGCGGCCTGGCGATGGCCACGGTCTCGGCCTGCACGGCTTTCGGGGCGGTGTGCGGTTCCAGCCCGGCCACGGCGGCCACGATGGCCACGGTCGGCCTGCCGGAGATGAAGCGCTATAACTATGCCGACGAACTGGCCTCGGGCGCGGTCGCCTCGGGCGGCGGCCTGGGCATGATCATGCCGCCCAGCGTGGTGCTGATCGTCTACGGGGTGCTGACCGAACAGTCGATCGGCGCGCTTTTCGTGGCCGGAATCATACCGGCCATCGTCATGACCATTTTATTCATCATCTGTATTTACATTCAGTGCCGCATTGCGCCGGAACAGGGACCGCCGGGCGAGAAGTTCACCTGGAAGCAGAAGATGAAATCGCTGTCGGGCATGGGGGACACCCTCACGGTTTTCCTGCTGGTGATGGGCGGCCTTTTCTTCGGGCTTTTCACCCCCACCGAAGCCGCCGCCGTCGGGGCCTTCGGCGTCCTGGCGGTGGCCCTCATCCGGCGTCAGATGTCGTGGCAGGGGTTCGTCAAATCGCTGTACGAGACGCTGCGCACCTCCTGCATGATCATGTTCCTGATCGCCGGGGCCGTGGTTTTCGGGAAGTTCCTGGCCGTCAGCCGCATTCCCTTCGACATCGCCAACTGGATTGGCGGCTTCAACCTGCCGCCCTTCCTGGTGTTGTCGGCGGTGGTGGGGGTCTACCTGCTGGGCGGCTGCATCATGGACGCGCTGGCCCTGGTGATGCTGACGATCCCCATTTTCTATCCGGTAATCGTCCACCTGGGCTACGACCCGATCTGGTTCGGCATCATCATCGTGCTGGTGACCCAGATGGGGGTGATCACGCCGCCGGTCGGCATCAACGTGTACGTGGTGTACGGCGTGGCCAAAAGCGTCACCGATGACGGCATTGCCCTGGAGGCCATCTTCAAGGGGATTGTTCCCTTTTTGATCGCGGTGATCGTCGGCACCATCTTGATGGCCGTTTTCCCCCAGATCATCCTGTTTCTGCCACGCTTGATGTATTAGGGCTCAATGAATCATTTCTCGTCATCGCCATTTACTTAAGGTCCAGCATTCCCCCTTTTGAAAAAGGGGGTCAGGGGGATTTCTATTGTTCGTTAAAATCCTTCTGAAAAAACGCCAACGACCGATAACACGGCCAAAATCTTTATTTTAGAGCCTATTTTATTGCCAGCAGGGCTCGCGACGTTCCCGATAGGCCTTTTTGCTCTCCTCGGCATCCAGGCTGTATTGGGTTCGCTCCTGCAGGTTGAAGTACAGTGTCAAAAACTCACCATACCCCTTGTCAAAAGCCTGGTTGGTCAGCAGCTTGCTCATACGAGACCCGGCCGAACAGGATTTCAGGTAGTCGGCGGCAACCCGGTCGAGATGAGAAAAAAAGTCTTCTTCCGGGATCAGATGGTCCACCAGGCCGATGGTCGAAGCCTCTTCTCCGGAAATATTTTCGCCGCCGATAATGAGTTTTTTGGCGCGTCCCCATCCAATGTAACGAGGCAGGCGCCAGGTGGACAACCCTGGAATCAGTGACTCCCGGATGGCCGGCAGGCCTATCTGGCATCCGGGCGTGCAGACGCGGATATCGCCGGCCAATGCGAGCTGCAACCCCCCGCCAAGACAGTACCCGTGCATTCCGACGATCACGATTTTTTCCATTTGTTCAAATAGACGCAAGGCCTTTTCCCAGCGTTCATGATAGCTCATATCGATTTCATCGGCCGCCAGTTGTTTGAGATCGATACCGGTGCAGAACGCCCGGCCCCGTCCGCGAATGACCACCACCCGTATGTCAGGGTCTTCTCCAATGGCACGGGCAATTCGGTTGAGCAGCACGGTTCCTTCGTTGTTGACCGCATTCAGGTGCGATTCGCGGATAAACGTCACCCAGGCCCGCTTGCCTTCTTTTTCCAACTGCATCGTGTCGGATTGCAATAAAATTTCCATACAGACCTCCATTTCCGGGAATGAAAGCGACGTGCTTAATCGGGATGATTAGAGGATCTATAATTTTACTTTGGCCTCTATTGACAGTCTGAATTTAGTAAATACCATGAGAACAATCGGGAATTATTATCCTTTCACTGTCCATTTTCTCACCGCTGCTTTTGAAATTTCTAACCAGTCAAGCCGTTCCTCCAACTCCCGATTATAAGCGGTAGACTCATACTATGGACCGAGAGAGCGGCAGCCTGTATTGCGCTCAACCATGCATCAGACCAGTCGACGATGCCTGTCACTGTTTTGATCCTGATGCGAAAATTTCTGCAGTTGCTCACACAGGGTAAACACTTTGTGGCCCAAGGCAATCGTCACGGGCGAAAGCCAACAATGGCAATGACCACTGAAACAGCCGAAGCCGGTTTAGGACTGACGGCGGAAGAGTTGCGCAGGATTTCGGAGTGGGCTGAGACGCGTACTTTTCCAAAGGATGCTGTTATTCTCCCGGCGGGCGGCCGCAACGGTTTACTGTACATCATACGCGAGGGACGCGTAAAAATGTTCGTCGTTGATCCCGACGGCAGTGAGACCGTTATCGGCCTGCGTGGCGGGGGAGAGTATTTCGGCAGTCTGGAGTTTCGTATAGAGCCGTTTCCGTATTCGGCAATGGCCGTCGAAGCGAGTCAGGTGATTCTATTTCGACAGGCCGACCTCAGGACGCTGCTGATTGGCGATACCCTTTTTGCGGATCGCATTGTTAAGACCCTCATGTATCAGGCCGAGGCCCGGCGACATCAACTGTTCGAAGTGAAACAACATATGTCGGCGATCAGTGAGATCCTGCAGGCCATTTCGCGTTCACCGACCGATGTGCAGTCGGTGCTGGAAACCGTAGCAGAAAACGCCGGACGATTGTGCGAGGTAACCAACGCCGAGATCCTGCTCGTCGAAGGTGATGAGCTGCGACTCGTAACGAAGCACGGGATGAATAAAATATGGCCGCTGGGTATAAAAATTCCCATAAACCGCAACTGGGTGGTGGGAAGAGCGGTGGCCGATCGCACCGCGGTTCATGTGCATGACCTGCAGGCCTCTGAGTCTGAATTCCCAAACGGTGCGGGGTATGCGAAGCAGTTCGGACACCGAACGGTTTTTGCCACCCCCATGCTGATTGAAGGCACGGCGATTGGGGTGATCCTGATACGCCGCATGGAGGTCAAGCCGTTAACGGAAAATCAGATAGAGCTTCTCGGAACTTTTGCCGACCAGGCGGCGATCGCAATCCAAAACGTGCGACTGTTCAACGAGGCCCGCGAAAAAAGCCGTCAACTCAAGCGGCAGGCCAAAGAGCTTGCCGAATGGAACGCAACGCTCGAAACCCGCGTCGCCGCGCAGATCAATCAGCTTGAACACTTCGCAAAGCTGGAGCATGAAATTTCACTGGCCAGCGAAATCCAGAAAAGCATGCTGCCGAGATCAATTCCACTGTTTGATGGATACGAATTCTGCGCCCACATGATTCCGGCCAAGTTGGTGGGGGGCGACTTTTTTGATTTTATTCCGATGGGAAGCGAATTGCTCGGTATCGCGGTTGGCGATGTCTCTGACAAAGGCGTTGCAGCGGCCCTGTTCATGGCCATGGTCCGCAGCTTGCTGCGGGCAGAGGCTCATCCGGGGAAATCCCCGACAGAAGTGCTTCAAGGGGTTAACCGCCACCTGCGGGAGATGAACGACAAGGAAATGTTCGCCACCGTTTTATACGGATTTCTGAATCGCGCGACACACGAATTTCAATACGCCCGTGCCGGCCACGAAGCACCGATTTTAATCGGTCGGACCGGCTCTGTAAAGCGCCTTCCCACGGCCCATGGCCAGGCCCTGGGTGTATTTGATGCAATCTCCCTGGATGAACAGACTGTTGCGCTTAACGGCGGCTGCACGCTGCTGCTTTACTCGGACGGAATACCCGATGCAACAAATCAACGAAAAGAGAGCTTCGGAATAACACGAATCTTTGAAGTCTTAAGCCGCACGCCGCAGTCGCCGATACACAACGTGTGTGACGGGTTAATCCATGCCGTGACCGCGCACCAAGCCGGCTCGCTGCAGCACGATGACATGACGGTCGTATTGATGCGGGCTGTTTGAGCGCGGACGGAGAAAAGCGGTTAATGTTCCTTTGAAACGTCTCTGCGGGAAATTACGCCTTAGCGTTAGTGAAACGGGAATTTCTCCCAGAAGATCCGATCCCCCTTCTGCCAGTTCGGGCCGAATCGTTTTTCGCAGTAAGCTCCCAGCCGGTCGAACCAGCGTCCCCAGGTGTTCTGCCCTTTTTGCCGGGCCTCCAGGATGTCTTCGAGAAAAGAGGCGATGTTGACCATCTCTTCCTTGGGGACAAAATAGGCGGCGCCCTCGCGGTATGACTTGACGACGCTGTCGGGGCTGAGGGCATGGGCGGTCAGCATGACGGCCGTCATTTTCTTGCGCGCGGCGATCTTGAGCAGATCGTATCCCGCCACCCCCATGATATCCAGGATGGCGATATCGAACGAGCGGGTTTCCAGCAGGTCGCGGGCCTCCTCGAAGTTGCCGGCCGTCACGACCTCGCAGACGGACAACAGGTCTTCGAGCGTGTCGAGCACGTCGGGTTCGTCGTCGACCACCAGTATGCGCTTGCCTTCGATGAGAGGATGATCCGGCATGGTTCAGCTCCTTTGGAGGTTTGGGTCCTGGCCGTAAATGGCGCTCGCCATGAATATTTTTTGCACCGCACGAAGGCTATTCCACTTGGAACCGCCACGGGGCCTTGCGGTCGGCCGGGGCAGCGTAGGCGATGCCGACCCGCGGCGCGCAGACGATATCGACTGACGGCACATCGCGGCAAGTCTCGAACCATAGCCTTTCACCGCGGGTCAGGTCAATAC
>JBAPWQ010000257.1:0-1522 GCA_049283795.1 Desulfobacterales bacterium
TCATCCGCTTAGAATACCAGAAGAAGTTCAACAGCCTTATGCTGCTCTGGAAGGGGATCGGCGCCCTGGTCGGAATGAATCCGCAAGTCAACCTCCTGTTCGGCCCGGTGAGCATCAGCAAGGATTATCACACCGTTTCGCGCAACCTGATCGTCCGTTTTCTGCAAGCCCGGCGCTTCGATCCCCACCTGGCGCAATTCGTTTCCCCCCGCAAACCCTTTCGGAGCCTGGATCTCACCGGCAGCACGCGCCGCCTGCTGCAAAACGCCGTCACCGACATCGACGATGTTTCACTGCTCATCTCCGAGATAGAAAAGGACGGCAAGGGCCTTCCGGTCCTGTTGCGGCAATACCTGAAATTGAACGCCCGGCTGATCTGCTTCAATATCGATCGGGCATTTTCGGATGTCGTGGACGGATTGCTGATGGTCGATTTGAGAAAAACCGACCCGCGGCTGCTGACGCGATTCATGGGGGAGGAGGGCGTTAAAAGATTTATCGAAGTGCACGGCCCACTGGCCGACCCGGCGGATGCCGCAACCCGCTCTTTGCCCGGGAAGCCCGGCCGCGAGGCGGCGTGAGCGTCATCGGCATCCACGGGATCAGGCCCTTGCCGCCTGAACGGGCGGCACCCTCTTGTAACCTTCCGAATTATCGGCACTTTGTTTTACTACGACGCCCATTTTATTGGGTATGACTTTGTAAGTTGTCATTCGTTTTCCTTATCGGTTGTTGTCCGGAAGATGCCATATCGAGATTGATAACCAACACGTTTGTCCCCGCCGTGGCCATCTGCTTTGAATCCCGTCGGTGCCCGGCGCCATGTCGGCTTCTACTTCTTGTAGGTTGGGGTTAGGCCCTTTATCATGGGGTAATGCTTGATATTTAGTGTCTTTAAAGCCGCATTTTCGGCATCGCAGGTTGCAACTATGATTGCGTCTGCGAGTCCGACGCCGTGAGACTTGCCATAATCGCGCTTATAGAGTCCTCCGGTCTTGGCGATTTCAGAAGTTACAGGGATAACCCGGAAAAGGGAGACGAAGTTCTCTAAAACGGTTAGTTCTGCGTCCCCCTTGACGCCAGCATACAACTCTGCAATGACGATTGGCGAGAGGATGATACGCAATGAATTTGCGTTTACAAAAGTCACCGCCTTACTGAAGCCTCGAAAAAAATCTACCAAAATATCCGTGTCAAGAAGAAGTGATCCCACCATGATTAGTGCCTGTCCCATTCGGTCCGTATAGCATTGAAGTCAGGAAGATCCGTGCGATCCTTCCAGATTCCGGCAGCCTCTCGCAATACGATTTCCCGCCGATTGTGGCCCGCTTGATCAATGAGACGGTCAACCGCCTCTCGGATGAGTTCGCTTTGTTTTTTCCCCAAAGTTTTTGAAATAGCAGCCAATTCAGCACGTTGACGATCTGTCAAGTATATTTGGGTTCTGATCATGCAACACCTCCTCGATGTATACACCATGATTATACATCATCATTGCTCTCTGTCAAGGCCAGCGCAAAAC
>JBAPWQ010000258.1:0-5589 GCA_049283795.1 Desulfobacterales bacterium
CGCTGACGTGCTTTTGCACTTCAAGTGCCCGACAACGCGGCAGATGCGGTGCCCTCTATTTGTAAGCGTTCGCAGGGTGCCGCAGATGCAAGGCGTCGGGCACGCTGACGTGCTTTTGCACTTCAAGTGCCCGACAACGCGGCAGATGCGGTGCCCTGCGAACGCTTACGCCTTGAGAGCCACCATCAGTACCGATATCGCCGCCGGCGTCATTCCGTCGATGCGCGCGGCCTGCCCGAGAGAAGCGGGCCTGACGGCCGTCAGTTTTTCCTTGAGTTCGTTTGACAGCCCGTGCACGTGGGTGAAATCAAAGTCGGCCGGGACGGACATCCGCTCCAGGTTCCGGAACTTTTCGATTTCTCTTTGCTGCCGTGCGATGTAGCCCTCGTACTTGATGTCGATCTCGACCTGACGCGCGTTTTTCCTGCCGATCGGAAGCGAAGGCGGCGCGAGCGCTTCCACCACCCCGTAGTCGAGTTCGGCTCTTTTGAGCAACTGGTGGAGAGGGGTGCCGCTGCCGATCGGATTGGTGCCTTTTTCCTCGAGATAGTCGTTCACCTCATCGCTCGGTTTGATGATGCAGCCGCGGATGCGGGTGATCTCGCCGGCGATCTGCCGGCGGCGCGCCTTCAAGTCCCACACGCTGTCCCGATCGATCAGCCCCAGTGAATGCCCGATCTCCATCAACCGGAAGTCGGCGTTGTCCTCGCGCAGCATCAACCGATACTCGGCGCGCGAGGTGAACATCCGGTAGGGCTCGCGCGTGCCGCGGGTCACCAGATCATCGATCATCACGCCCATGTAGGCCTGGGAGCGGTCCAGAATAAAGGCCGGCCGTTTCTGGACCCGGCCGGCGGCGTTGATCCCGGCCCAGAGGCCCTGGGCGGCGGCTTCCTCGTACCCGGAGGTCCCGTTGATCTGGCCGGCCATGAACAGGCCGGCAACCCGCTTGGTCTCGAGGGTCGGCTTCAACTGGACCGGATTGACGTAATCGTATTCGATGGCGTAGGCGGGCCGCATGACCTCGGCCTGCCCCAGTCCCTCCACGGCCTGCACGATCTCGATCTGGACCTCCAGCGGCAGGCTGTTGCCGAGGCCGCTGGCGTAGATTTCCTCGGTCTCCAGGCCCTCCGGTTCCAGGATGACCTGGTGGCGCTCCCGGTCCGGAAACCGGACGACTTTATCTTCGAAGGAAGGGCAGTAGCGCGCCGATACCCCCTTGATGATGCCGCCGTACAGGGCTGACCGACCAAGGTTGCGGCGCACGATGCCGTGGACCCGCGGGTTGGTGTGGCCGATGTAGCTGTGGACCTGCGGCAGGCTGATCGCGGAAGTAAAGTGTGAAAACGGCGTCGGCTCCGCATCGAGTTCCTGTTTCGCAAAGCGGGTGAAATCGATGCTCGATCGCCGCAGGCGCGGCGGCGTGCCGGTCTTCATGCGGCCCAGCTGAAATCCGAGCCGCTTCAAGTCGGCCGCCAGGCCGTAAGCGGCGAACTCGCCGGCCCGGCCGGCCGCGATCGACTTTGAGCCGATGTGCACCAGGCCGCTCAAGAATGTGCCCGTCGCCAGGATAACGGCCCGCGCCCGGTAGCCGAAGCCGGTGGCGTCTTCGACGCCGGCCACCTGGTCTCCCTCCACCACCAGCCGCTCCACCATCGCCTGCTTCAAGTCGACGTTGGGCTCCTGCTCGATGACGTGCTTCATCACCATGTGGTAGCGGTTCTTGTCGTTCTGGGTCCGCGAGGAGTGGACCGCCGGCCCTTTCTTGGTGTTCAGCGTCTTGTACTGGATGGCCGACTTGTCGGTGGTCTTGGCCATTTCACCGCCCAGCGCATCGATTTCCTTCACCAGTTGGCCCTTGGCCATGCCGCCGATGGACGGGCTGCACGGCATGGCCGCCACCTTGTCCAGGTCGATGGCCGTCAGGAGCACGCGGCAGCCCATGCGCGCCGCCGCCAGCGCGGCCTCGCACCCGGCGTGCCCGGCTCCGACGACAATGACGTCGTATGTGGTCGGTTGACAGTTCATCGCTGGCTTGCTTAAGTGAAAAATGCCAAAATCCGAACTCCTTATCGAACCCTGAACCGCTCACCCCTCGATATGGCGTTAATATCGCCTCAACGCCGGGGCCGTTTACCGGCCCCTATACGCAGACGAACAGCCGGGGGTTTCAGGAAGCATGACGCCGGTCAGAAGATATAACGATTACACCACTTACCTGAGAAGCATCTACGGCTGCCGCGTTCAGAAAATAAGCGTCGATGCGGGGCTCACCTGCCCCAACCGCGACGGGACCCTATCGACCGGCGGCTGCATCTACTGCAATGACAGGGGCTCGGGAACCGGCGCGCATGCCGGCGGGCTCTCGATCACCGACCAGCTGCTGGCGGGCAAGGCGGCGCTGTCGCGCCGGTACAAGGCCAAAAAATTCATCGCCTATTTTCAGTCGTTTTCAAACACCTACGCCCCGGTCGCCCGGCTGCGGCGGCTGTACGGGGAAGCCTTGGCCGTCGACGATATCGTCGGCCTTGCCATCGGCACCCGCCCGGACTGCGCCTCCGATCCGGTGCTCGACCTGTTGGCGGGCTATGCCGCCGATCACCTGGTCTGGATCGAATACGGCCTGCAGTCGGCGCACGACGCCACCCTGGCGCTCATCAACCGCGGGCACGATGCCGCCTGTTTCCGCAAGGCCGTCACCGCCGCGCACGCCCGCGGCCTGAACGTGTGCGCCCACGTCATCCTGGGCCTGCCGACCGAGGGCCGGGCCGAAATGCTCGAAACGGCGTGCTTTCTGGCCGACCTGCCGGTCCTGGGCGTGAAGCTGCACCTGCTGTACGTCGTCCGCGGCACGGCGCTCGAAAGGCTTTACCGTGCCGGAGACTACCGCTGCCTCTCGCAGGCGGCGTATGTCGATCTGGTCTGCGACTTCCTGGAACGCCTGCCCGCTCGGATGGTCATTCAGCGCCTGACCGGAGACCCGCACCGGGCCGAACTCGTCGCCCCGCTATGGTCCCTTCGCAAGCGCGAGACCCTCGATCTGATCGCGGCGGTCTTCGCGCAGCGCGACTCGTGGCAGGGGCGACGTCTGGGCTGCGGCCGGCCCTGACTCCCCCGGAGCCCGCCGGTCCAAAGCCTGTGGCACCCGGCCGATCGATCCGGACGCCTGAGCCGCCCGCAGGATCTGCCGGACCTAACTGACTCAACTGACCCAACTCGACCCAAATCCGGACGGTTCCGCCTGCTCGCACGATCGGAGACGAATCGACAAGAAAGGAGTGGCCCACCCCTATGGTTTTGTGGGGGTCGATGGCACGTGTTAACCCCAAGAAACCCCGTCCAACTCTCGCCATGGCCCGGCTCGCCCGCGTCGCAATCGCCACAGCACATCGCAGGGTCCTGTTTTGCGTGTGGCCGCCCGCAGCAAGCCACCCGAAGGATCGGAAGACCGGACCGCCGCGGTGGTTCGGTTGACGGTCATACTCAAAGGGGCGTGTATCTCTGGGCGATCGGATACCGCCAGCCGTAGCCGAAAGCCTTGGAGGTCACCTTGAGGCCCGGGGCCGCTTGGTGGCGCTTATACTCGTTCCGGTTGACCTTGGCAACGATCTCACCGACCATCCCCCGGTCGAACCCCGCCGCGACCAGCTCGGAAACGCCCAGCCCATCCTCGATGTACCCCTTCAGGATCGGATCGAGCACCTCGTAGGGCGGCAGGTCATCGTCGTCGCGCTGGTCGGGCTTGAGTTCCGCCGAGGGCGCCTTGGAAACGATGCGCGCCGGGATGACGATCCGGTCGCGGTTGATGAAACGCGCCAGGTCGTAGACCAGCGTCTTGGGCACGTCGGATATGACCGCCAGCCCGCCGCTCATGTCCCCGTAAAGGGTGCAGTAGCCGACCGCCAGCTCGGATTTGTTGCCGGTCGACAGCAGCAGGCACCCGCGTTCATTGGAGATCGCCATCAGGATCGTCCCCCGGATGCGGGCCTGAATGTTCTGTTCGGTGATGCCCGGCTCGCGCTGACCAAAAGATGGCGCCAGCACCTGGAGAAACTTTTCGAAAACGCCCTCGATCGGTATCGTTTCGAGCGCAACGCCCAGGTTTTCCGCCAGTTGGCGCGTGTCTTCGAAGTTGTCCGGCGAGGTGTAGGGCGAGGGCATGAAAACGGTGACCACGTTTTCGGGGTTAAGGGCCGCGGCGGCGACGGCCGCCGTCAGGGCCGAATCAATGCCGCCGCTCAGGCCGATCACGGCCCGGTTAAAGCCGCACTTGGTGACATAGTCGCGGGTGCCCATCACCAGGGCCTTCCAGACGGATTCGGTTTCGGTGGCGGAAACCTCCCGCACCACGGCCGTTTCGGCCCCCGTGTCGTAAACGATCAGGTCCTCGGCAAAATCCGCGGCCCGCGCCACCATCTGTCCCCGGCAGTCGAAAACCGCGCTGAGGCCGTCGAAGAGCAGGCTGTCATTGCCGCCGACCTGGTTGACATATACCAGCGGCACGCCGTGCTTTCTGGCGATGGCGGCGTGCATGTTTTTTCTGAAGTCGATCTTGCCCGTGTGGAACGGCGAGGCGGATATGTTGACGATCAGCTCCGCACCGTCCCTGACCATGGCCTCCACCGGATCGAAGTGATAGATCCGGCGTTTGAAGATGTCCTTGTCGTTCCAGAGGTCTTCGCAGATCGTCAGTCCGATCCGCAGCCCCTTGTAGGAAAAACTGCGGCTCTCCTGCCCCGGCTCGAAGTAGCGGCTCTCGTCGAACACGTCATAGGTCGGCAGAAGGCGTTTGTGGACCTGGTGCAGAATCCGACCGTCTTCGAACAAAACGGCGGAATTGAACACCCGCTTGCCCTGATCGCCCGGATTGTAGTCCACGAAGCCGCAAATGACGCCGATCCCCCCGATGGTGGCCAGCAGGCGGTTGAGGCTGGCGATGTTGGCATCGACGAAATCTTTCTTGTCGACCAGATCGTGCGGCGGGTAGCCGGAGATGACCAGTTCCGAGAAAATGATCAGGTCGCAGGCCTGCGCAATGGCCTGATCGACACACCGGCGCATGCGCCCGCGGTTGTAAGCAAAATCTCCGATAATCGGGTTGACCTGGGCCAAGGCGATCTTCATGTCATCTAACCCTCGCGCGAATGTTTCAGGCGGGCCTTGCCCGCACCGACGTCGGACGCAGCAGGCGGCCAGTTCCGGAACCTGGTTCGCTTCAGGATGGAAACCACATCATCGCGGAATCAACCTAACAGCCAAATCGACGGCGGTCAACGGGTGCCGAGCCGCTGTGGTCGGTTTGCTTGCGGCAGCAGGTTGATTGCGCTATACATTTATAGGCTTTAAGATAAAGATCTCGGCCAGGCCGGAGGATGTCGGCTGGATCGTCATTCGCCACCGACCAATAATACCGTCAAAACCTTTGTCTTGAAGGCTATATCTCACCCCGACCGAGGCAAAGGACCCGAACGGGGTCTGGAAAGGAACGGCACGGTGCGACGAGAAGACGATCAGGACCTCCGCGGCATGCGGCGCATCGACGAGTTCGACCTGTCCTTCAAGGTCTTCCACGAGTTGATGGCCCGCAAG
>JBAPWQ010000259.1:0-4544 GCA_049283795.1 Desulfobacterales bacterium
CACTTTTTGATCTGCAGGTCGTTTCACGTTGCGGACTTAATCTCGTCGCAGTGTTCTCTTGTACTTTAGCAAAAACAAACCGGATGAACCGGATGCTCTTACAGGACTGTTGGCAACCGCGAGGAGCCACTGGGTATCAGGTGAGCAAAACTGCACCCTAGTGCAGAAGGTCTTCCTGGCACAGGAAGCCGGCAAAGTCAACAATATTTATAAATATTAAAACATCTGATGTTTATATCTATTGCAGTTGCCTTCCGGTTGGTTTTCGGATTTTGGACTCAATTGGATTGAGGTGACACGGCAACCGGTAGCCTGTTTCAATGGTAGTGTCACCCTTGTGACAAGGTGCTGGCCGGCCGATCTGTCAATAGCCGGCTTCTGAACGCTACCTGTCGCTTTTCCCGCCCGGGATCCCTAGTTTCAGAACCGGAACCCCGTGCGCGAAAAGAACCAAGCCGATGCAGGTCAACTGATTTTGAAGAAATCGTCACGCGCTTTTCGTAGCTGCTGCACGTTTACCAGGGGTGAAAGCGGCGCAATGCCGCAGCCGGGAGTCAGGAAATCGGTTCCGTTTTCAAGACTGGCCACGGCCTCTTTGTAAGACTCTTCGGCTGTGCCCATGAACAAGGTGGTAGCCGTGGCGACGTTGCCGAAAACCCGCACGCCTTTGGCCCGCGCCGTTTCCGCCGCTTTTTTCATATCGGCTTTTTCTTCGATGCTGATGCCGGCCACACCGGTATCGCACATGAAGGGAATGATCTTGTCCGTATTGGCGCAGATGTGAAGCACAATCGGTCCCTTGGTTTTTGCGCAGACCGTTTTCATCAACGGCAGAACGAATTTCTCCCAGGTCTTGGGGCTCATGAGCGCCGGTCCGGAGGAAGGTTCGGCCAGAACGTAATAATCCGCGCCCTGATCGAAGGCCCAGTTGATGACGTCAATCACGACCGCCGTGGTGACATCCAGCACCTGCTGAACTTTGGCCGGCTCCTTAAAGCTCCATTTCATGAACTTTTCCGTCCCCACCAGATTGCAGGCAGCGGTCCATGCTCCCTCGGTTTCCCCGAAAATGGCGACATCGTCTCCGAGCTTGTCCTTGAGGATCTTGAACTGCTCCTTATAAGCCGGAAACCGTCCTTTCTCGAAAAGATTGTCGGGATAGGCCAGGCCGTCCAAACTTTCGGCAAACGGATGGACCTTGATGAATTTCTGCAGATCGATTTTGGGTTCTCCCAGGGTGCACCCCATGACTTCACTCACGGCGGTGATGTCCCAGCCCATGGCCTTGCACCATTCGAATCCGGCTTCGACATACCCTAAGGACAGGGTTGCCATGGCTTGGGGGTCGGTGTCGGCCAGGGGTCTTTCGGCTCCCACCTTCTTCATGATATCCACAACACCGTAAGTGGTCGTGCACCCGACGGGCGTTATGTCAACGTCTTTTCCTGCCAGGCGGTTCATAACTCTTTCTTTGAGTGTCATTGATTCCTCCCTCTAAAAACTGAATTATGGCTGTTGTTTTTATTCCGGTTGATCACACATGACCCATCTGTTTCTTAACCTTCTCGATCCGCTTCCGGAACATCGGTTGATAAATAAACCAGAACAGCCCCAACCACACGAAGAGAAACACGGTCAGGTATTCGCTTCCCTTGAAAATGGTTTTTATGGCCCATAATCCTCCGAATACCACGGCCATTCCGACGATGGTAAAGGGCAGACCGGCCTTGAGAAAAACGGCAAATCGTCGTTTTGCATCGTTGTTTTTCATTCGGTGTCTTTCATCGAGTGATAAAGATTCCGGTGGGCTTGACCTTAAACGGTTTCCCACCGGAACTCCTCTACTCTTTCTTGGGCGGCAACCGCTTTCCGGATCTGAGCTTTTGAACCGTCGCCTCGGGTGCCCGTTCTCTTTCTTTCTCCTCCGGCGTGTACCATTCCAGCGAAAAGTAAAGCAGTGCCCCGATAATGAGGGCCAAGGTCGGACCGGACCAAAAGGGACTGCCCCACAGTTTGACGTAGTTGGCCGTCACCAGCACAGCGCCCATGACACCGGCGATGCCCCGCTGGAGGTTGTTGGTGCACATGGCAAAGGCGATGTACACGCACAGATAGCCCTGGATCAGCAGCGTCAGGCCGAAGCCGATGAGCTTGGCCGGTAAAATAATTTGCACCAGCGGGTGAAATACCATCGCGATGCTCATGCCCCAAAAGATCGAGGTGGCCCCGCCCCAGTAAGAAGGTTCCTGCTCGGGGGTCGAGTATTTGTAGCGATTGACCACCAGCGCCTGCCCGCCGGTCCACTGCGGTCCGGCCAGCGGCAGGTATGGCATGAAAAAGCCCTCGAACAGATTGCGGATGGAGGTGAGGATGTGGTTGCGGGGAACCTGAAAAACAATTTTTTCGTCCGAGCGCGCCGCATCGGCATCGGCAATGAGCGCCTCTAAGACGAGTATATCGCCGAAGGCCAGCACATAGGCCACAATCGCCAAGGAAATGGCCGCCCCCCATTGCGTAGCCGAAGGCATTCCAAGCCCCAATGCGCTGAAACCGTTAATCATTTCTCCGAAGGGCAAGGCGATGATGAATTTATCGAAAACGCCGACGGGCGGCGCTATTTCTCCGGTTAACAACCCGACGATGTAGCCGATCACAAATCCGGGCGCGATTCCGAAGCCGGCGATCCATGCGAACCATCCGTAGCGGGCCCTGTAGGCCAATGCCCGGAGCGAAAACAGCATGAAGAAGCTGAAAAACGCAGCCACCAGAAACGCAATCGGCATTTTACCGATGAAGGGTTCCGCCGGGTCGAAGACGCGCATCAGCGAGGCGAAACCGGCACCGAGCAAAATGCCCGCCCGCATCGACACCGGAAACTTTTTTATGACTGTTTTAGTTATCCCGGTTATGCCCATGACAAGGAAAATCAAACCGACGAGCACCTGAAGCGCAACCAGCGCCTTAATCCTTTCCGGTCCCGCTTCAAATCCGCTGAGAAATGAAATGTACAACGGTATGCCGGCTGTTATCCAGCCGACGACGGACGGGTCGCCAAACGAGGTATGCAGCAGATACAGGAAATTGTTGATCACGACCATCAGAACGGCAATTTCGATCGGAATCCCAAGAACCTTGGTCATGGCCGCCGTTATGCCCAGCGGCACACAGCTCAAAATAGCGCCCTGGATGAAATCCTGATACTCGATGCGGTAGTGAACGAATGGAATGCGGAGTTTAAGTGCCCCCGCGGCATACGGCTGTTCGGCGCCGTGTTCTCTCTGAATTGCCATACCCCTTACCTCCTCCTCTTTCTCTGTCGTGCAGATCAGAACAGCGTCAGAATGTGTCGTTACAGATCGCCGGCTCTGCACCCTCGGCAGAGGCCGGTCCCATAGTAGGAACGCTCAGAATTCCCCAATTCTGCCATTCAACTCCCCGATGTAGGGTCAACCCGAATTCGTCAAATGATTTAAATCCTCCTTTCATAAAATGTTCAGGAAATCGCTCCACCAGACGCGCGCCATTTATCGTCGATTTGGCGTCAACAGTTGAACCACCCATGCCAAACAGATTCCTGATAGACTCACAAAATGATTTTCATTCAATAAAATGAGCATAGCGTCTGTCGTCATCGATTCCCGCGGCCGCGATGACGGTATTTCAGGGAATCGGCAGCGATTCCGATTCCCTGAAATGCGCGGTAGAAGTCAGTCTCCCATGGCCAGGTCGATAATTTCGGTCAGGTCGTGCAGGGTCATGGTGCTGTTGATCCGCTTGGAACCCTCGGTGAGGTTGAAGTAGCAAAACGGGCAGGTGGAGATCATTTTTTCGGCCCCGGTCTCCAGGCCTTCTTGAATCCGCAGGGAAGCGTTCTTGCCGGCCCAATCCGTAAAGCCGGTCATTACGCCGCCGCCGCCGCCGCAACAAAACGAATTGCCCCGAATGCGGTCCATTTCCGAAAATTGAACCCCCGGGATGGCCTTGAGGATCTCGCGCGGGATGTCATAGAGGCACTGGCTTTCATCGACGCCGATATAGGCACCTTCCCACAACTCACTGCCGTCCTTGTCCACCTGGAACTTGTTTAAATGGCGCCCCGTATGGCAGGGATCGTGGTAGGTCACTTTCCAGGGAACTTCCTTGCGGAACTTCAGCTTGCCGTTCTTCAACATTTCGTGCAGAAACTGCACCGTGTGAACCACCTCGATCCCGTCCATCAGCCGCTCATAATCCGACGAGAGGATGTAATCTTTCTTGATGGCCCGGAAACACCCCGCACAGGAGGTCACGATGGTTTTGACCCCTTTTTCATCGTGCAGTTTTTTGAAGGCTTCGAGATTGGCGGTGGCCACCCGCTTGAACTCTTCCGCATCGCCCACCCGCATGGCCGTGGAACCGCAACAGACTTCGCTTTCGCCCAGAATTCCGAAATCGATGCCCAATTTCTGGAAGATGCGGGCCGTGGCCTGGGGTACCGACATGGCGGTCTTGTTGAAGGCGCCGGTGCAGCCGACATAAAACAGGACCTCCGCCGGCTCCTTGTT
>JBAPWQ010000260.1:0-1570 GCA_049283795.1 Desulfobacterales bacterium
GAAAACGATTTCCGAATGTTTCAAGGAGGGTACCGATCCGACTCAATACACGCCCAAGCCGGGCGTGGCGACCGAACCGGAACAGTTTTTCAAAATGGATATGTAGATAAATTGCGGGCACAATTTATGGCAAAAGCAGAAAAGGGGCACGGCAAGCCGTGCCCCTTTTCTGCTTTTGAAATTCTTTAATGCGCATTGGCGGCGGCGGTCTGTTGTTTTTTCAGCTTCTTGCGCTCGTCGATCGGCAGGGTCAGGGTCGGGTCCTTGCGGATGCGGATCTTCTGCATGAAGTAGACCAGGACCCACAAGGCGATGCCGGTGGCGTCCACGATGAAGGTCGGCACGTCGATGCCGGTGACCGCCATGATCATGTGCGGAAAGAAAAGAATCACCGTGGCCACGGCGCAGATGACCCATTCCAGCAAATTCGTGGCGCACAGGAAGTAGCCCATGGTCAGGCTGCCGAAGGCGATGGTCCCCAGGATGATGGTGATTCCGGTGGAAATGACCTGGTACCAGGGCATGATATTATCGGGTCCGCCCAGCAGGAACCCCGGGGAAAAGGCGAATAAAAACGGCCCGACATAGAGCATCTTGGCGAATTTGAACGACGTCCAGCCCGTCTTCCAGGGATCCGATCCGGCGATGGCCGCCCCGGCATAGGCCGCCACGCACACCGGCGGCGTGATGTTGGAGTCCTGGCTGAACCAGTAGACGATCATGTGCGAGGCGATCAGGGCCCAGGCCACCTGGCCCGTTATCAGCTCGCGTTGGGGGTCACCGGGCAAGAGTTCGCCCAGGGGCAACTGCAGTTCCATGAACCCCACGCCCCACTGGCTGCGGGTGATCATATCGGCCAGGGCGCCGACGGCCAGAACCGCCGTGATCAGGTAGGCCGCGGTCACCGGCACCCCCATGCCGAGCACCAGGGACGCCAGGCCGACCAGCAGGATGGCGATAATCAGGTTGCCGGCCGACAACTCGATGATGATCTGCGAGAACCGCAGACCGATACCGGTCAGCTGAATCGTGCCGACGATGATGCCGATCACTCCCACCGTCGCCCCGATGATCAGGGTGGCGCGGGCGCCCTCGTTCATGGCGGCGAAGATTTGCTTCGGCCCCATGCGGCTGTCCTTGGTGAGCCAGCTCACGCCGACACACGAGAGGATCGACCAGAAGGCCGCATACCCCGGCGAATAGCCCAGAAGCATCATCACCACGATGATGACCAGGGGCACCGACATGAACCACTGCTGTTTGAGGATCGTCCAGGCGGTCGGGGCGTTATCTTCGCGGATGCCCACCAGGCCGTAGCGCTTGGCCTCGTAGTGGATCATCACGAAGACCGACAGAAAGTAGATCACGGCCGGAAATATGGCCATGAGCATGATCTTGACATACGGGATCTCGGTCATTTCGGCCATGATGAACCCGCCGGCGCCCATGATGGGCGGCATGAACATGCCGCCGATGGAGGCGGACGGCTCGATGGCGCCGGCCACGTGCGGCCGGAAACCGGCCTTTTTCATCAGGGGAATGGTAAAGGCGCCGGTGGAGACGGTATTGG
>JBAPWQ010000261.1:0-9987 GCA_049283795.1 Desulfobacterales bacterium
ACCGATACGGCCGAAAAAATGACCCCGATGCCCAGGGTCGAGGCAAACACCACGGAACTGATGCCATCCAGGACCGATTTTGCGAAAAGCGTCTGGTGATTGCCGGAAAGGCCGCTTTCCATCGCGCCCACGATGGCCATCGCCCCGACGCAAAAAAGCAGGCTGGCGCTCACGAAGCCCTTGGCGATTTCCCCGCTGTCCTTGGACACCCGGCTTCCGATCCAGTGGCCGAGCTGCTCCAGCCGGTCTTCGATCCGCATGAACTCGCCCACCATGCTCCCGATGGCCAGGCTCAGGATGACCATCAGCAGCGCATCGGTTTTCAAGGCCGTCTTGACGCCGATCAGCACGACCGCCAGCCCGATGGCCTGCATCATGGTGCGGCTGAATTTCTCGGGAATCCCCCCTCTGAATAGAATCCCAACCAGGCTGCCGACGATTATGGCCAGGGTGTTGACGATCGTACCCAGCACGGTTTTCTTTCCCTTCGGATTAAAAAGGCTGCGTTATAGTCGATAACTCAGCTCATGACAACCGCCTTCTGTTCAGGTCGAGACGATCAGTTCTCATGACGTGAGAAAGTCTTTGAGTTCGATGGCCATGGCGAGCAGAGCCGTCAGCGCTGCGGCCGCATATCCGATGCCGGCCATCACATTGCGCTGCCGGGTCGATGTATTGTAAGCGGCGATGTACCGATTCAATTCGGCCGAAAATTTTTGGATCCGCTTCTCCACCACGACATCGGTCGCGGGCCCGGCCGGCAGACCGTCTACTGTCATGCTCGGGGGGCTTGTTCCGGCCTCGAAAAGGCCGATCGCGGCCGAAGCGGCGCCGAAGTGATAGATTCCCAATCCCGAAAACATGAGGGCGAACACAAACCATACGGTCGCTAATAAATTCATGCGGGTCTTCTCTCCTTGCCCCTTGACTCGCCAGGGGAGGGGAGTTTTCGGTCAGATGCTTGGTAGAGTTTTTCGATGTACTGCCGGACGCTCGCGTCCCACGAAAAGCGGCTGGCAGCCGCCTGTGCCCGAAGGCGTTTCCAGCGGCGGGCCTCGGTTTTAAACAGCAGGGTGGCGCGGCAGGCCGCAGCCGTCAGGCTGTCCACCTGTTCCGGCAGGGAGTCGCCACCGAAGCAAAAGCCGTTGACGCCTTCTTTGATCGTGTCCTTCAGTCCGCCGACCTCATGCACCAGGCACGGCTGGCCGTCGCGCAGCGCCAGCATCTGGGAGATGCCGCAGGGCTCGAACGAGCTGGGCATGACGAAAAGATCGCCGTTGGCATAGAGAAGATCGGCCACCGAATCTGAAAATCCGTTCAGGAAGATAAAATTCGGATGCCGCGCGCTCATGTGCGTGAAATAGGCTTCATTCTCCGGCGAACCCGTGCCGAGCAGGATGTAGAGGTCATCTTCGCCGAGCGTCGCCAGCAGGCCCTCCAGGCCCGGCCGGCCGTCGCTTCCGGCCGCCCGCAGCAAAAGCACTTTCTGGTCCACCAGGCGGCTGACGCCGGTCAGCAGCAGGCCGGGTGGAACGGGTTTGCGGATCCAGTCGTTCAGGCGCGTGTAGGCCAGAAAATGGGCGCGCGGCACGGGGCCCGCATCGCCGGCCCATTCGATGACGGCCGACTGAAACACCGCGAGCATCTTTGCGAAGTCAAGGCGCGCGGGCTGGCGGTCCGCGGAGTGCGCGCAGCCGTTCAGGATTCCCGTCAGGCGGCCTTCGTTACGGGCGTTCATTAGATCGACTTCCAGCCCCTCGCCGCCGAAAAACACGGGCGGCCGGCTGGGCTGCAGGATCTCGGCGGCATAGGTCGGCGAGACCACGTGCACCGCGTCCGCCAGGCGCACGGCCGCCGCCAGCGGATTGACGCAATTCGTCCAGCGCCGGTCGGCGACCGTAAACCAGTCGTACGGCGTGCCGGACAGCCAGGCCTCGAGGCTGGAGTCGTCTCCGGCCAGGGGCCGCACGCCCTGCAGGGCCAGGTTGTGGATCGTAAACACCGTGCGGATCTTTGCCAGCGGAGAACAGGCCGGGTCGAACCGGCGCAAAACGAGCAGCAGGGCGGTCGGCCAGTCGTGCAGGTGGAGACAGTCCACATCGCTCCAGACGCGCCGGGTGAGGGCCGCCGCGGCCGCCGCACAAAAAAGGGCGAAGCGGTTGGCGTCGGTCGCAAACGGGCGCTGCGGCGGATCGTCGTGGTAGATCCGGCTGGGGGCATAGGCCGCCAGGGCGGGATGGTGCAGGACGAACTGGTCGACACCGGCATGGGGATTTTCGGCCGGGACGGCATAGATGTCGATCGGATGGGCGGTGTGCCTGAAATCAAGGCTGAAATCGCACACCTTGCGGGCGCCGGGCAGGGCGTGAAGAAAGTTGTAGGACGGCACAACCACGCTGACCTTCCAGCCCTGTTGCGCCAGGGCCGGCGGCGCATCGCGGACGACGTCGGCCAGCCCGCCGACCTTGCCGCCGGGCAGAGCGTCGTTTTCGGAAGCCAGCATCACGACGTGCATCTTAAAGCCTATAGGGTTCGTATGAAGGTTTGGCTGCCGGTGTCGGTCGTTGGCGTATTACACTATCAGCCGCCTCCCTCTGGCCTTGCCAAAACCATTATCTTAAAGCCGAATATAGGATTTTTTGGAAGAATGTGCCACAGGTATCTTCGCGCTGCCGACCATCGGCGGTGAGTCCGATGACAGCGCGAAAAAGAAGGCGGATTGTCGCTTGAACCGTTGGCGGCCGTGACGACTATTTTTTGAGAATTCCGAGCAGTTTGACGCCGAATCCGGATGGCGTGATGCGGACGACTTCGGCCCTGAGAGCGAGGCCCTTGTCGAACTTGGTTCCCGGGACCGCCAGGGTTATCCGGGCGCCGACTTCCAGGGCGCTCTTCGTCTCGATGAAAAGACCGCCCTTGCTCACGTTTGCAATGGTGCCTTCGCCGCAGCGATCGGGCGATGAGAACACCAGCGGCCGGCCGGCCGGCTTGCGGGGATATTTGCGCGATTCCCGCCCGTTTTCCATCATGAGCTTTAAATACTGCGGCAGGTCGTAAAAGTGCTGGGCCTCATCCTGGGAGTACGCGCCGATCGGATCGACGTGCTGGGCGCCGTAGCCATATTTGAACTTGGCGTTGTAGAGGTCTTTGCACCACCGTATCTTCACCCGGTGGCATTCGTATTCGGCTGCTGAATCACCGTAGGGCGAACCGAAGATGCCCAGGTAGATATTGGTGCCGGGGGTTATCAGGGTGTCCGATTCGAAATAAAGACCGCCGCTGCTGTAGTTGGTGACGCAGGCGTTTTCGGAAGTGACCGAATCGAGAGATTCGATGACCGCACCGGCGGTATGTTCGAAGCGATCGTTTTTCCTCTTGTTCCGGTTGCCGACGGAAAGTTCCGTTTCGGTGTCCAACATATCGAATTGCAGCCGCCCTCTCATAAACTCCGCTCCCTGTGTTGCGTTTAGGGTTACATTCCAAGTGTGTCTGTGGTGCGAGACGCGATGGCATCATACACAAAAGCAGGAAACGTGCCATTTTTTTTTGATTCGACCGGTGTATCAAAATGATTTATTTACAAATGGTTAAGCGGAAGCATTGAAAATGACACCGAGACCGGAGGGTAGGATGGGTCATAGTCCGCGGCGGTTTTGGGTAATATGACCCAGCTCGGATGAAAAAAACCGGAGGGAAGTGTTAAGAAAAAGACCCGGGACCGCGCGCCAACCGGGAGGTGACGAGAGGCTACAGGCTGAACAATTTCACGAAATCATTGATGTCGTCGATCAGTTTGACACCGATGCCGTACCGTACGAAAACGACCAGGCCGGTCAATTTGCGGTACCACCGGATCTGGCCGTAGTATTTGCGGATGTCCTCGGGCGAAGCCGCCGCGGCGTCATAGTTCTGCATGTGGATGATGATCCCGGCGCGCAGTCTCGGGGCATTATTGCTTTCGATATACATTCCGGAGCTGCTGAAATTCAACAGGGTGCCGGGAAACACCTCCTGCGAGCTGCCTTCCTGGATCATGACCGCGGCCTCGACCGGGACCCGCTCGTGATTGCGGTCGGTGAGCTGCATTGTCGTGCGCGACCAGTGCGCGTGCCGCAACGTATCGGCCGCGGCGCCTCTCAGGCCCTGCTTGCCCATGATGGTCTGAATTACCCGCTGGATGAGCCGGGCCTTCGGGGGTGACCGATGCAGACGCGGTCTTCCGCTTGGGTGCGGTTCGGCGCCGCGCCGCTCGATGATTTTTCGTCTTTCCGGCCCGAAATACGATGGCGGATCCACGCGCCGGCGGTCGATACCCGTTCTTCTCTCGCTGAGGCCGGTTGAATTCGAACCGTATTGACCCATGTGTTCATCTTCCCTTGAACCGGATGAGGCGGGTGGATTGTGTCGGGCAGGGTTTAAAAATGGCCGATTCCGCGGTCGGGTACATATGTCGACCTGGCCCGATCGGACCGAGGCGCCATTTTAAAAAGATACATACCGCTCGAGCGCCAAAATGTCAATGCCGCGCTCAGGGTCGTTCACGGCTATTTTTTCAGCCAAATCAGCGGCCTGGACCCGATGATTGACCCCTTGCCGGGTGGCTGTGGCTGTTATGAGACAAGCGTGAGGGTAAGCGCCGCAACGGGGAGACTGGAACCGGAAAGTGCATTAAATCGGCGGGTTAAGCATGAAAATTCCTACATATCGCCGGCACGTTCTTTGGGCGAGCGGGTTAGGCGATCCAGCTGCACCAATAGCGGGCGTCATCTATTTATCTACTTAATAATATAGAACAATATTCTGAATCCGCCGTGAGGGATGAATCGATTCACGCGTGGATACCGCTTGCATCCTCGGGGCCTGGCATCCGGCGCGATCGGTAGCGATGCAGGGAATTCCAATCATCCTTGCCATATGATTGATGCGGTTCGGTTAAATATAAGCTTTTAAATCAGATGCTTGCAACGCCGGCACATTATTTGCTAAAGTCAGTGGCAGCAACTACCCGAAAAGCCGAGGATCATATAAATGAAAATTCTGGTTGTCGACGACAATAAAAACGTGGCGGAATCCTTGAAAGATATTTTGCAACACGGCGCTCATTTTGTTCAGACCGCCGAAAACGGAGAAGACGGCTACCGAAAATACCTTCAATTCGAACCCGAATTGATCATTACGGATATTGAAATGCCGCTTAAAAACGGGTTCGCCCTGATGCACGATGTGCGCGCGCACGATCCATCCGTTAAAGCCATTTACATGAGCGGAGCCCTGGAATTTTTCGGCAGCCAGATCGAAGCCGAAAAAAAAAGGTACACGGTCGATCTGCTCAACAAGCCGTTTACGCTTCAGGAACTGTGGCACGCCTTGACCGAATCCCAGGGCTGACGCGGAATCTGGCGATCGAAACCGAGTTTGAGGTCCCCGTTACCCTGTCGCGCCCCGTAACGGATGACGCTTCCCTGGCGCGCGCCATGATCGGTCAGGATGCAGCCCTTTTCTTGACGCGGCAGTGAAGCACACGTTACGGCCGGCTGCGGGCCCTGTTTTCCAACCGGAGCCTACCACCACGAGATCACTTCGTCGAACTCGAAGATCAGGTCGATCAGGTCGTCGTAATCCGGCGCTTCCCCATCGAATTCGAACAGCGGAAACTGCAGGCAGTTATATCCCAGCGACAGGTTGTACATGAGCGTGCGCTGGAGATCATCGGGGTCGGATTTCAAAATATGCAGCATTTTTTTTCTTTTCGGCATGTGACCTTCTTCGGCGAGCGCCGGCTTACGTCCGGTTTCCGAACGGAATCACCAGATCCATTTTCTTGAGTTCCCTGGCCAGCTTTTCGAGCGGCATGATATCGAAACCATGCCGGCGGTTGTCCTCGATGTTGGAGATGACCGGGCATTCCATCTCTTCGAGCCATTCCAGATTTTCCTGCAGGGCCTCGGTCATCTCGACGCTGATATCCAGCACGAACAGGTAAGCCCAGTAGTTGTGCGCCGCCAGCCCTAATGTTGTCCGCGTTCCCTCCCAGACATCCTCGGGCCGGCGAACGACGACCGCACAGTGTTTGACATTTTCCATGGTATCGGCTCCCCGGCAGATAGTGTTTATCCGTAAATGGGTGAGGGAAAAAAGTTTCCGTTCGACCACTTTCTAAAAGGTCAGATAACGGTCACAATCGTAAATCATCTCGGCGTGCCAGGATTGCGACAAAAAGGCCTTTTGATCCACCTTGGCCTCCGCGGGTGGCAGCGCGTTGGCCTCGAACCCCACCTTGCACAAGGCGATGGTGGCCAGTTCGGCCAGTTCCGCCAGGCGCGCATCGGTGCACAGGCGCGTGCCGTAGTGCGTGAAAAAGACCTTGACCGCGATGTTCTTTTTCTTTGCCGCGTGGCACACGTGGATGATTTTATCCAGATATTTGTCCGAGCTGACGTAAATCCCCAGTGTTTTGCTCATGGCTGGCATTCTCCGGTGCCATAGGGCTGCCTGGAGGCGACTTGTGGCCCTTGTGGCGAAAAAAGTGCATATACTACGAAAAGTACAAGTTTATAAGCCCGAAGTTTCGGTCTGTCAACACCAGGACCGCAAAAACGCGCGGCCTGAATCAACATTGACAATGTCCGGCGCAGACTATATGAAAAATCGACCAGACCATTTAGGGAGGGTCACTACGAGGAGGTGCGGCATGATCATCAATCAGGCGGACCTTTTTCACGGCCTCAACCACAATTTCATCAAAGACCTCATGGCCATCGCTTCACGGGCATCCTGCGTCGCCGGCGACATGATTTTTGCGGCCGGAGAACCGGCCGACCATTTCTACATTCTGGTGCAGGGCTGTGTCCGGCTGCGGGTCGACCCCGCCGGCCGCGAGGTCTTCAACAGCTGCCGGGTCGGTGAGATCTTCGGGTGGTCGAGCCTCATCGGCCGTTACGCTTACTCGGCCTCGGCTGAGTGCATCGAACCGGCCACGCTGCTGAAGATCGACCGGCAGGCATTTCAATCGATACTGGAGAAAGACCTCTTCAGCGGCGTGATGTTTTTCAAGCAGCTGGCCGCGGCGCTGGGCGGACGCCTGATTCAACTCTACGAGCGTGGCGCCGAGAATCCGCCGGCCGCCGCGCCGTCACCCCCGGAGGCGGCGAGATGACCCCGCAAAACATTCACGAGGTGCTGGCCGCCAGCGAGTTCTTCAAAGGCTTCGATGCAGACGACATCGCGAAGGTCGCTGCCATTTGCGAGGTCAGGACCTGCGAGGCCGGCAGCATCCTTTTCCAGCAGGGCGATCTCGGAGAACATCTGTTTATCATTTGCGACGGACTGGTGCACCTCGAGCGGTCGATGTCGTTCGGCAACCGCAAGGGAAACGTCGTCATCGAAACCCTCGGCAAAAGCCGGGTGCTGGGGTGCTGGTCGACCCTGATCAATCAGCCGCACATCGTGATGTCGACCGCCGTCTGCCAGCGGCCGACGAACGTGCTCGTCATGCAGGGGGTCGGGTTGAGGGCGCTGATGACCAGCAACATCGCGCTGGGATTCAATATCCTGGAGCGGCTGTGTTATTTGCTGCGCGACCGGATCCAGGCCGCTTACGGCGCGCTGGACAAGATTTGACCCACCGGAAATTGACGCCGTGTTTTTGCGCGAGCCCGATGCCCTCATGGTCCCGGAGTTCCTATGGAGAGTGACCTCAGTGACGAGGAAGCGCGGATCCTCGACCACTTGAAAGACCGTTTGACCCAATTCAAGAGGCACCGCGGCGAACTGATTCCGGTTCTCCAGATGTTCCAGGAAAAGCTCGCCTACCTGCCGCCGGAAACCATTGCGCTGGTTGCCGCCCATCTGGACGTTTCGCCGGCCGAAGTTTACGGTGTGGCCACCTTTTACAACCAGTTCCGGTTCAACCCGCCCGGGAAAAATCCGATCAAGGTCTGCCTGGGAACCGCCTGCCACGTCAAAGGCGCCGACATCATCCTCGAGAACTTCGAGCGCAAGCTCGATATCAAGGAGGGCGAGACGACCCCGGACCGCGAGTTCAGCATCGAGCGGGTGGCCTGTGTCGGCTGCTGCGCACTGGCCCCGGTAGCCCTTGTGGGCGAGACGGTCCAGGGCCACATGGCCCCGAGCAAGGTCGAAGGGCTGATCATGAAGGTGGAAATCGAAAAAGGGATCAAGGCCCGCGCCGAACAAAAAAATGACCCCAGCCGCTCGTGACATATCCAATCAGCCGTTTCAGGCGCTGCGGGCCGAGGCTCTCAGGCGCCGGGCGGCATTTGACGCGGCGCCGATGCCGAAAATCCATATCGGCATGGCCACCTGCGGCATCGCCGCCGGTGCGCTCGAAACCCGGGCGGCCTTCGAACAGGCGCTGGCGGAGCGGGGCATCGAGGCCCGCATCCACCCCGTGGGCTGCTGCGGTCACTGTTACGCCGAGCCGGTGGTCGTGATCGACAACCCGGCTGCGGGATTTCCGCCTATTTTTTATCCCGAGGTCAATGCCGGCAAGGCCGCGATGCTGACCAAGCTCTTTCTGGAGGGTGGTGATCCGCGGTTGGAACATATCCTCGGTGCGACCATCGCCAACGACCTGATCCCTTCCGTCATGGAATATCCGCGCTTCAACCGGGAAAAACGGATCGTCATGGAAAAATGCGGCCGCATCGATCCGGAGGACATTTTCGATTACCTGGCCGAGGGCGGTTACGGCGCACTGGCCGCGGCCCTGGAGCGTCCCCCGGCGGACATCGTCGCGGAAATCGAGCAGTCCGGGCTGCGGGGACGGGGCGGCGCCGGTTTTCCCACCGGGACCAAGTGGGACCTGGCCCGCCGGGCCGGCGGAAATGAGAAGATCATCATCTGCAATGCCGACGAGGGCGACCCCGGGGCCTACATGGACCGCACGATCCTGGAGAGCAATCCGCATCAGGTTTTAGAGGGGATGATTATTTGCGCATACGCGGTCGGCGCTTCGCGCGGGATCGTTTACGTGAGGTCCGAGTACCCCCTGGCCGTCAGGATCGCTCGCAGGGCCATTGCGCAGGCCAGGGAAAACGGGCTCCTGGGAGCGGATATCCTCGGCCGCGGGATCGATTTCGATATCGTTGTTTTCGAGGGATCGGGCGCCTTCGTCTGCGGCGAGGAGACGGCGCTGATCCAGTCGATCGAGGGCCGGCGGGGGATGCCGCTCCACCGGCCGCCTTATCCGGTCGAGGCCGGGCTGAACGGCCGGCCGACGGTCATCAACAACGTCAAGACCCTCGCCTCCGTGCCGCCGGTTATCGAAAACGGCGCCGCATGGTACCGGGGCATCGGCAGTCCCGACAGCCCCGGCACCGCCATCTTTTCGGTCGTGGGCAACGTGACCCATCCGGGCCTGGTGGAAATCCCGATGGGCGTGTCGCTGCGGACCCTTATTTTCGATATCTGCGGCGGGATACCGAACAAGAAGAAGTTCAAGGCGGTTCAGATCGGCGGCCCCTCGGGCGGATGCCTTTCGGAGGACTTTCTCGACACGCCGATCGACTTCGACTCGCTCACCGCGGCCGGGGCCATGATGGGCTCGGGCGGCATGGTGGTCATGGACGAGGATACCTGCCTGGTGGATGTCGCGCGCTACTTCCTCGACTTTACCCAGAAGGAGTCCTGCGGCAAGTGCACCTTCTGCCGCATCGGCACCCACCACCTCCTGGAGATCCTGGAACGCTTGACAAAGGGCGAAGGGCGGCCATCGGACCCCGACCTGCTGCGGCAGTTGAGCGAAGACATGCAGCTAGGGTCCCTGTGCGGCCTGGGCCGGACGGCCTCGAACCCGGTGCTCACCTCGCTCAGATACTTTGCGGACGATTATACGGCCCACGTGGAACAGCAGCGCTGCCCGGCCATGATGTGCCGGCCGCTGACCGCCTTTTACATCGACCTGGACCGCTGCGCCCGCGGATGCGATGCCTGCGTGGGGTGCTGTCCGGTGGATGCGGTGTTTAC
>JBAPWQ010000262.1:0-1959 GCA_049283795.1 Desulfobacterales bacterium
TGGTTTGTCGATATGAACCGGTTCGCTCTTTCGGCCCACACCGGCTTCAAATGCGAGGAGTGCCATGGAACAATGAAGGAAAACGACCGGGTTCATCCGGACAAGGAAAATCCGGATTTTCTTAAAAAATCGGCCACCCGCTCCTTTGACTACGGCCGCTGCCAGAAATGCCACAAGCTGTCTTACCAGCGGTATTTGGAAGGTGAACACGCCAAGGCCCTGTCAAAAGAAATCGCCGGGACTGAATCCACACCTGCCGGTGTCACGAGAATAAACCCGGCCCCCACCTGCGGCGACTGCCATTCCACCCACTACGACCCCTCCGGCCTGTCGCGGGTCGCCGTCGGCCAGCGCATGATCGAGGTCTGCGGTCGCTGCCACAAAGCCCAAACCGCCAGCTACCTCGAAAATATTCATGGCAAGGTGGGCGTGCATCTGGAAAACCCCGCGGCGGCTTTTTGCACGGATTGTCACCAGGCCCACACCGCAGTGTCGCTCAAGCAACCGGCGGCGGCGCTGCCGGTCTGCCGGCGCTGCCACCCCCAGGCCGCGGCGGAGTTCACCAACGTCGTCATCCATGCCTCGTTGGCCGGCGCTTCCGATGCCGATTCTCCCAAACGCCAATCGGTTCTGTGGATCCAGCGCGTCAAGATCGCCGCCATCGTGGTGGTGGCCCTGTCGCTGATTTTCTTCTTCGGCCACAGCCTCCTGTGGCTCCTGCGCGAATTGCACGAAAAACTGAGGAAACACTAAAATGGCCGAGCGCCCGTATCCACAAGGCATCGAAGTTCGTTTTTCCGTCCTGCACCGGTTCGTGCACCTCCTGGTAATGATCGGCTTTACCGGCCTGGCCGTTACCGGCCTGTCACTGGGCTTCAGTTCCACGGCGCCGGCCAGGGCGTTCATCCGGCTGGTCGGCGGTTCCGGCCCTGCCGGCTGGATGCACCGTTTTTTCGCGGTCATCACCTACGCCTGCGTCATCGTGCAGGCCTTGTGGTTTCTCTATTACAAGACCGTTCTGGCGGGAAAATTCACCGGCCCGCTCTCCATCGCCCCCTCGGTGAAGGATTTCAGGGATTTCACTCAGAACCTGGGCTATTTTCTGGGCCGCAGGAACGCTCCTCCGCGTTTTGACAAATTCTCCTACATGGAAAAACTGGATTACTGGGCCCTTTTCATCGGGATGAACACCATGGGAATAACCGGCCTGGTGCTGTGGTTTCCGGAGTTCTTCACGCGCTTTTTACCGGGATTTTTCGTCAACATCGCCCAGGTACTGCATTTCTTCGAAGCCATCCTGGCCGTTGCGGTCAAATTTTTCATTCACATCGGGTTGGCCCATTTGCGCCCCGCGGTTTATCCGGCCGATACGAGCATTTTTACCGGCAGGACCTCGCCGGAGAAAATTATGGAAGAACATCCGGGCGAATGGGCGGCTTTGAACGAATCCGGCGGTAAGTCCGGCGAACACGCATAGAACACCTATGCCCGGTCTTTTGAGATCGACACCGAAAGAATACGGCGACGTCTTTTTGCAAGGAGAGGAAACATAGATCGGATGAGCCAAAAAGTCTGGAAAGCTTTGAAAATTGCCGCCGTTATCGCCATTCTTCTGGCTGCTGCCGCAGGCCCTCTGATGGCCGACCAGGATGCGCCCGGCGAGACCGAGCCGCCGCTCTGCCTCGATTGCCATCGGCGGGCCAACACCAACACCAATGCGGGGGTATTGTCATCGCGGGCGTTTTGCAGCGATTGCCACAACCGCTCAGATTGCCGCCGCATCGTGGACGGAAAAGAGGTGCCGCTGCAGGTATCCGCCGAAACCTTCAACGACAATCCGCATCGGTATGTCGCCTGCATCCAATGCCACAACGATGTGGCGCGGTCGCCGCACCGCACGGCCAATGGCGGGCAGTGCCGCGGGTGCCACACGGTTCACGGAGAAGGCACCGCCCACGC
>JBAPWQ010000263.1:0-6701 GCA_049283795.1 Desulfobacterales bacterium
GCGACGGATCGAACCTGGATGTCATCCTCGGCATTCCGCTCGACATCACGGTCGAGTTGGGGCGCGTCAAAATGACCATTCACGAGCTGCTCCAGTTGGGCCCGGGATCGGCCGTGGCGCTGTCGCGCCTGGAAGGCGAACCGGTGGACATCCTGGCCAACAACAAGTTAATCGCCCGGGGAGTCGTTCTGGTCAAAGACGAAAAATACGGCATCCGCATCACCGAAACGACCGGCGGATTGGAACGGCTGCGCGGTCTGCGATAAAGACGTCACGGGCGCACGGCCCGCACCGCGCCGCAGGCATTGAGGTCGTGGTGCAGTCGCTTGAAACCGTTTTCCCGGATCGAGGTCACGATCAGGGCTTCCTTTTTGTAACCTTTTGCAAAAACCTCCGCGGTCCAGTACCAGGGGGCGCCCTGCCCCGGAAAATAGGGCGGCGTCTTGTAGAGTTCGGCCAATTCACTGCCGTAGGGCAGGCGCCAGTCACGGTAGCCGCCGGCGGCCAATGCGCCGATGTAGCTGCGGGCGGTCTCGAAATCCTGGCACTCGCCCAGCTCGGCCGCCGAGTCCAGCAGGCTCCAGGTCAGGCCGGTATTGGTGTCTGTGAAGGTGTCGGGGCCGCTCAGGACGAATCGCCGGCCGGCCTGGCGTATCTGGGCGGCAATTTTGTTTTTTTCCGTCTCCAGGCGCTGTCGTTCGCGGGCCAGGTCGAGTTGCTGACGCTTGCGCTGCTCGGCGATGCGCTCCTGGTAAAGGGTCCGGTTTTCGTTCTGGAGTTGGCCCAGCAGCAAGCGGGCGCTTGGCTCGAACCTGCCGGACGGATTCAACCGAATGTATTGGCCGATGTAATTGATGCGGTCTGACAGGCTGTGTTGACTGTTTTGGCTGTAACCGACCGCCGCCTGCCACTCACGGCTCTCCCGCAAGTTGCGGTCGAGGCGGCCGATATCGTCCTTGATCCGCGCAGCCTGGGTCGACCCCGGATTTGTTTCGAGGTAGGCCTTGAGGACGTTGCGGGCCGATTCGAATTTGTTCCCGAGCCGCTGCACGGTTTCCATCAGTTCGGCGACATCGCGCTTGTCTTGCATGACAAGCTTGAGGTTTTCGATTTCCGCGGTCCGATAATTTTTCTTGAAGTTGTCCAGAAAGCTTTCGCAGAGCACGATGCAGTCGTCCCAATCGCCGGCCTGGTCGCACTGCGGCATGCTTTTCATCAGGTGCCCGTAGTATTCTTCACTCATATCGGCTACCAGGGCTTCGACCTGAGTGCGGTGCCGGCCGCCGGGATGCTTCAACAAATAACCGAGGTAGGCCTCGATCCGCTTTTTCGAATCGAGCGGCGCGACATCCTCCAGGCGGGCGTAATCGATGTCGTCGATCAGGGCCGGTATTCCGGCCAGCTGCAGCTGAATTTCTGCGGCACGCGGGCTTTCGGGATATTGCTCCAGATACCGGTTGTACAGGGCCGCGGCCGCGGCCTCGTAATTGCCGTCGATGGGAAGCTTCTTGACCTCGGCGGTGACAAATTCATAGCTCTCGCGGTCGGCGGCCTGTTTCAAATCGCGGATTTTCTGCCGCGCCGCATCGTGATAGGGAGTGTCGGCATGGGAGTCGATAAAATACTGCAGCAGCACTTTCTTTTCACCGGAGTCCTCGATGGCGTCGACCCGTTCGAGGATGGCCCGGTATTCTCTTGAAAGCTGGCGCGCCTTCAGGTAACGGCTGCCGTAAATCCCGAATGCCCCAATCACCAACAAGGCCGCCAGAGCGCCGGCCACGATCTTGAAGGACCGGATGCTCGGCGCCCGTTGCGCCTCCCGCAGCGGTTTGTAGCGATCGGTGGCCGGGATGTTGAGAACCGATGCTGCCGCGGCCGGGGCCACTTCATTCTTGCCTTTTTTGTCGTTGCGCAGCCGCAGGGCCTCCGCAAGGACTTCCATCAGCGGTTGGTTGATCTCGTTTTTGTTGCGGCCGGCCGCATCCCGCAGAGCGATTTCCGATGTGTCCCAACTGAGGATTTCGTAGGCGGCCGCCTTGTTCTTCAGGCTGCCCGATTCGGCGGCGACCAGTTCCCCGTCGAACAGATGGAGACAGCCCACCGCTCCGGCCGTGCTGACTTCAAGCGTGCAGGTGAGCTTTTCGAATTGAGCCATGTGCAGAAAGGACGGCAGGCTGATGCCCTGTACCATTCCGCCGTCCCGTTGGGAAAGGTCGTCAAATACCTGGTTGTTCAGAATTCTGGTTTTTACGAGCCGCTGAAAATTTTCAACGTCCCGGCCGCTCATCTTGTTGGGGCAGTAACCGAGGTGCACGGTGATGTTGCCCGGCTTTTTGTGCCAGGGCCAAAGGGCGCCGTAGTAAAACCCCCGGCCGGCCTTGCGCAGGTACAGGGCCTGCTCCTCGCGGATGCCGTTGAGGTATTTCAGGGTCGCGTTGAACCGCAGCTTCACCGGCATCGGCTTGCCGGCCGGTTTTTTGGCAGGACCGAAAAAACCTTCCAGTTGCAGGCCGAGCGTTACGATGTCCCGACCTTCGGAAACCGCCTGGTAGAGGCTGCGAGTGACGTTATACGGGGTTTTCTGCATCTCGGGCAGGGCGTCCAGCAGTTCCACGAGCGTCAAGAAATCCCGGGTGACGTTCAGGCTGATCAATAGACCCGTCAATTCCCGGCTGGTGCCGCCGGTTCCGGTCGAGCTGATCTGTTCGGTCATGATACCGATCTCTCCTGCAGGCCGGCGCCGATCCGGACGATCGCGCAAACGGCACGTCGCGCCGCGTCCTCACTCCCGTCAGCGTCGTGTTACGGCCGCTGTTAGCGACCGTTTATCCCTAAGTTCTATTTATCCCTAAGTTCTATATTTTACACAAATTTTCATCCTGAATCAAGCACGCCTTTTCAATTCGGCCGGCCTGGGGTATAGTGGTGGGCCGGCCGGGGGAACCGGGCCGCGAAATCCATTGGCGCTGGACTGTCGCCCCCCAACGGGAGCAAGGAGTAAAAAATGGACGTAACGTTTCACGGAGCCGTGCGGGAAGTGACCGGGTCCCTGCACTCGCTGACCACCGCGACCGATCGGGTCCTGCTCGATTGCGGCCTGTTTCAGGGCCGCCGCAAGGAAAGCGAGGCCAGGAACAGGGTCCTGCCCTTCGATCCGCAGATCGTGGCCAACGTCATTTTATCGCACGCGCACATCGACCATTCGGGACGCATCCCGCTGTTGGTAAAAGACGGGTTCAACGGGCGCGTTTTCTGCACGCGGGCCACGGCCGCGGCCAGTTCCTATCTGCTGCCCGACTCGGCCCATATTCAGGAGTCGGACGCCGATTACCTGAATTACAAAACCCTGCGCGGGGCCCTCAACCAGATGAAGCCCTCCAAGCGCAAGGAGATGAACGTCGGCGGCCGGACGGCTGACGTCAAACAGGCGCTCAAGAAAAACCGCCACGAACTGGATGCCGCCGTCATCAACGACTTGATGGACCGGCTGCGCCTGGAAAAAATCGAGCCGCTCTACACGGACGCCGACGCCCGCAATGCGCTGGCCGCCTTCGACGGCACCCCCTATCGCTACCCGGTGGCCGTCGGCACCAACATGACCTGCTCGTTCTATGACGCCGGACACATCCTGGGATCGGCCATCAGCATGGTCCGCGTCGAAGAAAACGGGCGGCCGGTCACCGTCTGCTACACCGGAGACCTCGGCCGCTACGACAAGCCGATCGTCCGCAACCCGGTTTTCGATTTCGAGGTACAGCACCGCAACGTGGACCTGATGATCATGGAGAGCACATACGGCGACCGCACGCACGCGCCGGTCGCGGCGCTCAAGCCGCAGCTCGAAAAAATCGTGACCGAGACCGTCAACCGCCGGGGAACGGTGCTGATCCCGGCCTTTGCCTTCGGCCGCACCCAGGAACTGCTGTACGTGCTGCACCAGCTCTACGACGAAAAGGCCGTGCCGCGCGTCCCGATCTACGTCGACAGCCCGCTGGCGGTCAATATCACCCGGGTCTTCGGCGAGCATCCCGAGGTGTACGACCGCGATGCCCAGGAAACCTTTCTCAAAAACGGCCAGAACCCGTTTTCCTTCGACCAGGTCCATTTCGTCGCCTCGGTGGAAGAATCGATGCGGCTGAACCGTGAAAAAAAACCGCACATCGTCCTGGCCGCCTCCGGAATGTGCGAGGCCGGCCGGATCCTGCACCACCTGCGCCATAAAATCCACGACGAAAGAAACACCATTCTGATCGTCGGCTTCATGGCGCAAAACACCCTGGGCCGACGGATCTTCGACGAGGGCACGGCCTACGAGCGTTCCGGCCGCAGCGGCCCGCCGCCGCTGCTGAAATTTCTCAACAAGACCTATCCCCTGAAGGCGCATGTGACCAGCCTGGGGGGATTCAGCGCCCACGGCGACAAACACGAACTGCTGCGGTTTCTCAAGGATTCCAACCTGAACATCAAGCGCATCGCCGTCGTGCACGGGGAGGAAGACCAGGCGCTGGCGTTTGCCGGCCACCTGCGGGAAAACGGTTATGCGGCCCTGGTCCCGAAGCGGGGTGAAACCATCCGGCTATAGCCGGATACTTTAAATGATGACGCGACACGACAGGAAGGTCAGGCGATGAGTCGCTTTTTGATGGTGGACATCGGCGCGGGAACCATGGATATCCTCTATTACGACACTTCCGCCGTCCAGCACTACAAGGCGGTCGTCAAGTCGCCGGTGCGAACGGTGGCCGAGCGGGCAGCCGGACTGCGCGGCGACCTGGTGGTGACCGGCGCTGAAATGGGCGGCGGGCCGGTCACGGAAGTGCTGCGCAAGCGGGCCGCAAAGGCCAGGGTCGTCATGTCGGTCTCGGCCGCCGCCACCCTGAGCCACCGCCCGGAGCAGGTTCGCGCCTGGGGGATCGAGGTGGTCGCGGATGCGGCGGCCGAAGAAATGGCGCGGCAGCCGTCGGCCACCCACCTGGTCCTCGCCGACCTGGAGGCCGATCGGCTGCGGCACATCGTCGGCGCCTTCGGCGTCCCGTTCGAATTCGAGGCCGTGGCCGTCTGCGCCCAGGACCACGGCGTTCCGCCGTTGGGAACCTCGCACCTGGCCTACCGCCATGACCTCAACACCCGGGTCCTTAACCGCCGGCCCTTCCCCGAGGCCCTGCTCTATCCGGGGTCCGGGGTGCCGGCCACACTCAACCGGCTGAACTCGATTGCAGCCGGCGCCGCCGGACTGCCGACCGACGAGGTCTACGTCATGGACAGCGGCATGGCCGCCATTCTCGGCGCATCCGTCGATCCGCTCGCCCGCGACAGGCAGAACGTGCTGGTTCTCGACATCGCCACTTCGCACACGGTCGGCGCCACGCTGGTGGAGGGTGAGCTGGCCGGTTTTTTCGAGTACCACACCCGCGACCTCACGCTGCGCCGGCTGGAAGCCCTGCTGCACGAGCTGGCCGACGGGCAACTGACCCAGGACGATATTTTACAGGAGGGCGGCCACGGGGCCTATGTGCGCCGCGCCATCGGCTTCGACAAGCTCGACATCATCCTGGCGACCGGCCCCAAACGCCGCCTCGTCGAAGCCTCGCACCTGCCGATCACCTTCGGCGCGCCGTGGGGCGACAACATGATGACCGGAACAGTCGGACTGCTGGAAGCCCTGCGCCGGTGCAAGGGCCTCGAAACGATCACCTACCTGTAACTCACCGCACCGGCACGTGTGACGCGTCGAGCCAAATTCGGGAAAGATCGCCAGGTGCCGGAATCGGCCGGCCGCAGCGGTTCATGCGAGGAAACGCAGCATGGTTGCGGAAACCGTGACCGAAAAATTTCTCAACTACGCTCCGTCAAGAGATATCGTCTTCGTTCTGGGGGCCGGCGCCTCGCACCCGGACGGCGTCCCGCTTCAGCAGGACATCCTGCCGATGATCATCGCGGGTGAGATCGAGGAAATCGCCGGCTCGGCCATCGGCCGCCAGATCACGCAATTCATTCTCGACAACTTTTACGTCAACCCGCGCGCGCAGATTTATCCGCGCCTGGAGGCGGTTTTCGGCTTTCTCGACTACTTCATCCAGCGCAACGAGAGCCTGAGTTCGACCTACGACACGACCGTCATCCGGCAGCTCAAGGAAAATCTGATCAAGGCCATTCACTTCATCGTCAATCTGCGCAGCGACAGGCGCAGCCTCGTCTATCACCGCTTCTGGCGCGCCGTGTGCCGGCACAACCGCAATGTCTCCATCATTACCCTCAACTACGACACCCTGCTCGAACAGGCCTTCGATTTTCTCTACCGCACCTGCGGCTATATCGACTACTGCATCCACCTGCTCAATTACGAGAAACTGCCCCAGCTGCGGGACGTCAACTTCTGGATCAACCCGCGCGAACCGATAGCGGTGCAGGCCGGCGAGAGTCCGGTGCCCATTAAAATCATCAAGATCCACGGCAGCCTGAACTGGAAATACTGCAATTGCTGCAACCAGGTCCTGCTGACGCCCTGGGACCGCATCATCGATTTGAATCGCGGCAAGCTGATCGGCCACACCTACCCGGATGCCAAGCAATACGATTACAACTGCCCGATAGATGGAACGGATTTTCAGACCCTGATCATGCCGCCCTCCTACATCAAGTCCCTGACGCACCCGATCATCACGCAGCTGTTCGGCGAGGCGTCGATCGAGATCCGGGCC
>JBAPWQ010000264.1:0-20719 GCA_049283795.1 Desulfobacterales bacterium
ACACCCGACTCGATGGCCGTTTTCGCCCTGCAGACCGCGGGCGGGATCAATATCGCCGCCGATGCCGACGCGGTGCGGGGAACCAACATCGCCTATTACGGCAAGGAGCGGATCCTGGCCAAAGCTCCCGAGATCGACGTCTACCTGGCCCAGGCGGGCCCGATGAACCGGCCGACCGTCGCCATGATCGAAAACGAGCCGGGCTACGCGATCATCGCTGCCGTCCGACAAAAAGAAATCTACATCATCGACGAGCGGACCGTCTCGCGGCCGACCCCCAGGCTGCTGATCGGGATCGAGACCATCGGCAAGGCACTGTACCCGGATATCTTCACCGCGGACAAAACGGCCAAGATAACCGCCGCGGCAGCCGGGTCGGGAGGTCGCCATTAGAGGCGTCGTCATCGCCGGAACCAACAGCGGCTGCGGGAAAACCACCGTCGCGCTGGGGCTGATGGCGGCGCTCAAGCGCCGGGGCCATCGCGTGGCGCCGTTCAAGGTCGGCCCCGACTTCATCGATCCCGGTCATCACCGGCGCCTCACCGGCCGCGAAAGCCGCAACCTGGACGGCTGGATGCTGTCGCGCGACTACAACCGCGCCGGTTTTCGAAAGCACGCCGCCGACGCCGATTTTGCCGTGGTCGAAGGCGTCATGGGCCTTTTCGACGGATACGACGGCACGTCCGAGGCCGGCTCGACGGCCCAGATGGCCAAATGGCTCGGGCTGCCGGTCCTTCTGGTCGTAAACGCCCGGAGCATGGCGCGCAGCGCGGCCGCACTGGTGCAGGGATTTGAAAATTTCGACCGCGCGGTGACATTTGCCGGCGTCGTTTTCAACAACATCGGCAGTCCCCGGCACCTGCAGTATCTGACCGAAGCGCTCGCGGGCCACGTGCGGCTGCCCTGCTTCGGCGCTCTGACGCGCGATGACACACTGGCCATACCCGAGCGTCATTTGGGCCTGGTGACCGATCAGGATCACCCGCTGACCGATGACTATGTCGGCCACCTGGTCCGGATGGTGGAAGACGGCATCGATGTGACGGGGGTGATCCAAGCGCTTCCGGAAACTGAACTTCCTGCCGCCGAAATCCCGGCCGGTGATGAAGGTTGTGCTTCATCGGTCAGCATCGGCGTCGCCAGAGACAAGGCCTTTTGCTTTTACTACCCGGACAACCTGGAGCTGCTGCGTGCAGCCGGCGCCGAACTCGTTTTTTTCTCTCCGGCCGGCGACTCCCGGCTGCCGGAAGACATCGACGGATTGTATTTCGGCGGCGGGTATCCGGAACTCCTGGCCGCCGAACTGTCGGGCAACCAAACGCTTCGCCGCCAGGTGCGGGAAAAACATGACGACGGGATGCCGATCTACGGCGAATGCGGCGGGTTCATGTACCTGTGCGAGGCCATCTGCGACATGAACGGGCAGAGGCACGCCATGACGGGCTGCTTTCCCTTCGAGACCAAAATGCAGGCCCGATTGAGGTCGCTCGGCTATCGCGAGATAACGTTGACGCAAAGCACGATCATCGGGGAAAAAGGTCAAACCTTCCGTGGACACGAATTTCACTACTCCGGATTGGCAGAAATCCCGCCGGGCACCGACACCGTCTACCGGGTAACGTCCAGAAGCACCGGCGCGGCGGCGGCCGAAGGCTACCGGATAAAGCGCACGCTGGGCAGCTATCATCATCTTCACTTCGGCAGCCGGCCGGAAGCGGCCGCGGCATTTGTCGCCACCTGCCGGCGCTACAAAAAGGAACGCAGACCATGACACCCCAAGAAATCGAATCCCGGAGTTTCGAGATCATCGATGCCGAGGCCGGGCGGCATGAGTTTTCAGCCGCGCAGTGGCCGGTCGTCCGGCGCATGATCCACACCTCCGCCGATTTCGACTACCTGCAGTCGCTCCGGTTTCACCCGCAGGCCGTCACCCGCGGGATCGCGGCGATACGAAGCGGTAAGACGATCATCACCGACACCAACATGGCCCGCACCGGCATCCGGCGCGCCGATCTCAAACGCTTCGGCGTCGCGGTGCGCTGCTTCATCGCCGATCCCGACATCGCCGCCCTGGCCGCGCAAAACCGGACGACCCGCGCCCAGGCCGCCGTCGATGCCGCCCTGGAGTCGATGGAAGGCGGCATCTACGTCATCGGCAATGCACCCACGGCCCTGCTGCGGTTAATCGAGTGGGTCAGGGCCGACCGGGCGCACCCGGCACTGATCGTCGGCCTGCCGGTCGGCTTCGTCAATGCGGCCGAATCCAAAGCCGAACTTCTGGCGCTGGATGTTCCCTATATCACCAACACGGGTCGCAAGGGCGGGTCGACCGTCGCGGCGGCCGTTATCAATGCCTTGATTGGCATGGCGGACGGGGGATGAAATGAACGCAACCAAAGGCATATTGTACGGACTGGGGGTCGGCCCCGGAGATCCTGAGTTGATCACGCTCAAAGCGGCCCGCGTGCTGAATACCGCCGATGTCGTGTTCGCCGCGGCCTCCACCAAGAACGCCTACAGCCTGGCCCTGAGCATCGCCCGCCCGCATATTCCCGACACGACCCCGGTGCGCATGCTCAACTTTCCGATGAACAACGACGAAGCCGAACGTCAACAGGCCTGGCGCCGCCATGCGCTCACGATCATCGCGGAGGTCCGCAGCGGCAGCAAAGCGGCCTTCATCACCTTGGGCGATGCCATGACCTATTCGACTTTCGGCTACGTGCTCTCCTGGTTCAGGCAGCTGGCGCCCGAACTGCCGGTGGTCAGCATTCCGGGAATCACGAGCTACCAGGCGGCGGCAGCGTGCCTGAACGAGCCGCTGGTGGAGGGTGAGGAATCCCTGCTGGTCACCTCCGGCGCCAACGGCGGTGACCGCCTGCGCGAGATTTCCACCAAGCCGGATTGCGTGGTCTTTCTCAAAGCCTATCGCCACGTCAACGACATCGCCGATGCCATCGAGGATCTCGGCGGATATTCGCCGGCCACTGCGGTAGTTCACTGCGGCTTGGAACAGCAGGAGGTCATCACCGATATCCGGCAGCTGGGCGATCGCCGGCCGAATTACTGGACCCTGATCCTGGCCAAACAAAAGCATGTCCAGAAAACGCCGCAAAGCTGAGCCCACCTATGGGGCCCTGGCCGTTTCCGTGGCCGTCTCCATCCTGCTGCTGGCCGCGGGAGCGTGGTATGGCGACCATATCGATGCCGGCCGCATCGCCACGAAGGTGCTCTGGCCCCTGGCGCGGCTGATGGCGATCATCACCGTCGGCGTGATCGTCGCCCGGCTGATTGAAGACTCGGGCTGGACCCGCTGGATGGCCGTTGCCGCCCGGCCGCTCTTCCGGTTCGGACGCTTGGGCGATCGCTGCGGCGCCGCATTCACCATGGCCTTCGTCTCCGGCGCGGCGGCCAATGCCATGCTCTATGACTATTACAAGAACCGCTTGATTTCATGGCGCCAATTGTTTTTGACGAACCTGGTCAATCAACTGCCGGCCTTTTTCCTGCATCTGCCAACGACATTTTTTATCGTGATCCCCATGACCAGGTGGGCCGGAGGACTTTATTTCCTGTTGACCTTCCTGGCGGCGCTGCTGCGGACCGCCGTCGTGCTCGTCACCGGTCATTTCTGGTTCGAGGTCCCCGACGGAGATACCCGGCATCCGCCGCATTCCGCTGCGCCGCCGGTGACGCCGCGCGATAAAATAAAAGACTGGCGGGACATCCGCCGCCGCCTGGCGGTAAGGGTCGTCGGCATCGCCGTGTATGTCATCCCGATCTATGTCATCGTGCAGCTGTTATACGATTTCGGTGTGTTTAAACTGCTGCAGAAATGGATGGCCCATGGCCTGGTGATCGACTTCATTCCGGTTGAATCGGCCTCGGTCGTCGTCCTGAGCTTCGTGGCCGAATTCACCTCGGCTTTTGCCGCGGCCGGCGCCATGATGGACGCCGGCGTGCTGACCGTCAAGCAAACCGCGCTGGCGCTGTTGATCGGCAACGTGCTGGCCTTCCCGATCCGGTCGCTGAGGCACCAGCTCCCGACCTACATGGGAATCTTCGCGCCGGCGCTGGGCACCCAGCTACTGGTGACCGGCCAGCTGCTGCGCGTCATCAGCGTCATCATCGTGGGGTGGGCGTATTATGTGCTGGCATAACGGCGGCCGCGCGGCAGCGCGCCCAAAACAGGAGGGGGGCCGGACGGCCGGCACCCGCAGAAAAAGAGCTCTGCGAAGCGGTTTTACGACCGGCACGGCGGCCGCGGCGGCCGTTAAGGGCGCGTTGACCCTGCTTCTGGAAAAGCGCGCGCCCGAGCGCGTCACGGTGCAGCTGCTCACCGGAGACCCGCTCGAAATTGCCCTTCACCGGTGTGAACGCATCGACGGTCGTTCGGCCCGCTGCACGGTCATAAAGGATGCCGGCGACGATCCGGATGTCACCAATGGCGCAAAGATCGGCGCGCGGGTGACGATAGATGCCTCCGGCCGGGCGGGCGAGGTCACGATCGAAGGCGGCCAAGGCGTCGGGCGGGTGACCAAGCCCGGACTCGAGGTGGCGCCCGGCAACCCGGCCATCAATGCCGGTCCCCGGCGCATGATCCTGTTCGCCGTCAAGGAGATGCTGGCCGGACATGCGGTCGCCGCCGCCGTCGACGTGGAGGTTTTCGTGCCCGAAGGGGAGAAGTTGGCCCAAAAGACATTGAACGCCCGCCTGGGCATTCTGGGCGGCATTTCCATCCTGGGGACCACCGGCATCGTGCGGCCCCTTTCGCACGCGGCGTATACGGCCACCGTCGACGCCGCGTTGTCGGTGGCCAAGGCCGGCCACATCGGCCGCCCGGTGCTGACCACCGGCCGGCGAAGCGAACGGTTCGCCCAGGCCCTGTGGCCCGCGCTGCCGCCGGAGGCCTTCGTCCAGATCGGGGATTATTTTCAGCACGCACTGAAGGCGGCCGCCGCCCAAGGCTTTGCCGGCGTCACCCTGGCGGTGTTCTTCGGCAAGGCGCTCAAAATGGCCCAAGGGATGGCGCACACCCATGCCGCTTCCAGCGCGCTCGTCCTGGACCGGCTCGCCGGCTGGACGCTGTCGGTCACCGCCGATGCGGCCCTGGCGGAAGACGTCGCGCAGGCCAACACCGCCCGGCAGGCTTTCGACCTGCTGCGGCAAGCCCACGGTGACGTCATCGTCGAAGTCGGCACGAACGTCGTTGCCGCCGCCAGGAACTTCGGAGGCCCTTCGGTGGCGGTCGATGCCGTCATCTTCGATTACGACGGGACCCCGGTTTTCGATTCTTCCGCCCCGACCAAAGGCGAAGCATTATGAAACAACCGGTCGCCATTATCGGCATGGGCATGTCCCCGGACGATCTGACCGAAACACACCTGCGGCTCATCCGCGAGGCGCAGGTTCTGATCGGCGGCAGACGGCACCTTGAGCATTTCCAGGACGCCGCGGCGGAAAAAAAGGAAATCACCGGCGATCTCGAGTCTATAAAGGAGATGATCGTCGGGCGTATGGACGCCGCCTCGATCGTGGTGCTGGCCTCGGGCGATCCTTTGTTCTTCGGCATCGGCGCCTACCTCATCCGGCATCTGCCGCCGGATCGGGTTCGCTTCTATCCGAATGTCTCCGCCGTGGCGACGGCCTTTGCCCGCATCGGGCTGCCCTGGCAGGCGGCGCGCGTCGTCAGCTTTCACGGCCGGCAGGCCGCGGACCGGTTGACGGCCGCCCTTGGCGGCACGCAACCGATCGCCGTCTACACCGATCCGCGCCATCACCCCGGCTGGATCGCGGCACTGCTAACCGAACGCGGCGTGACCGGCTGGCGACTGTGCGTCCTGGAAGCTCTGGGCTCGCCGCAGGAGCGGATCCGCTGGTTCGAGTTGCCCGAAGCGGCGCGCGAAAGTTTCGCGGATCCCAACCTGGTGATTTTAAAACGGGTCGAGCCGCCCGCCGCCGAGCGCCTGCACCTGGGCATGCCGGAGAGCGCCTTCGTGCACGAGGCCGGCTTGATCACCAAGAGCGAGGTGCGCGCCGTGGCGTTGTCCAGGCTGCGGCTGCATCCGGGCCTCACGCTCTGGGACCTGGGGGCCGGCAGCGGTGCCGTGGGGCTGGAAGCCGCCCTTCTCCTCGGGGAAGGCCGGATCGTGGCCGTGGAGCGGCGCGGCGACCGGGTCGAACGGATCCGCGCCAACGCCCGCCGGTACCGGGTCTACAACCTCGAGGCCGTGCAGCTCGAATTGCCCGGGAATATGGACCGGCTGCCGGATCCGGATCGCGTTTTCATCGGCGGCGGCGGCGCGAACCTGGCGCGCATCATCGCCGCGGCCGCCGAAAGGCTCCCGCCCGACGGGGTCATGGTGGCCAACACCGTCCTGACGGCCAACCTGGAGGCCGCCCTGCAGGCGATGCAGCAGGCGGGCCTGGCGGCCGCGGCGGTCATGGTGCAAATTCATCGCAGCGTTTCCATGCCGTGGAGCCGGAGATTCGAAGCCCAGAACCCGGTCTGGGTCATTACCGGAGAGATGAAAGGCCAATGAAAAAAGAGACCTACCCCATCGTTTTCTGCGGCGCCGGCCCCGGCGATCCGGAGCTGATCACCGTCAAGGGCCAGCGGGCGCTGCAGCGGGCCGACCTCGTGCTCTACACCGGCTCCCTGGTGCCGGAAAGCGTGCTCGTGTGGACCGCCGAGCACGCCGAACGGATCAGCAGCGCCGCGATGAACCTGGATCAAATTGTCGCCACCCTGGTTCAGGCCCATGCGGCGGGCAAGCGCGTCGTGCGGCTGCACACCGGCGATCCGAGCCTGTATGGCGCGATTGCGGAACAGATGGATGAACTCGACAAGCACGCCGTGCCGTACACCGTTATACCGGGCGTGACGGCCGCCTTTGCCGCCGCCGCGTCCCTGGGGATCGAATACACGGTGCCGGAAAAGTCCCAGACGCTGATTCTGACGCGCATGGCCGGCCGCACGCCGGTCCCGGCCGCCGAAGACCTGGCCCTGCTGGCGCAGCACAAGTCCTCGATGGCGATCTACCTGAGCGCGGCGCTGGTCGACCGGGTGGCCGAAGTGCTGGCGGAGTCCTACGGACCCGATGCCCCGTGTGCCGTGGCGTACAAGGTGAGCCATCCGGAAGAAAAGATCGTCATGACCCGCGCGGCCGACCTGGCCGGGGCCCTGCGGAAGGCCGGCATCGACCGCCACGCCCTGATCCTGGTCGGCCCGGCGTTAGGGCGCCGGCCCGACGTCGATTCGGTGCGTTCCAAACTCTATGACCGCGGATTTTCTCATGGATACCGGACATCCTGACATCGCCGTCTGGGTGGTGACCTTGAACGGGCTGCAGCTGGCCCGGCGGCTCAAGGACCGCTGGCCCGAAACGACCATCATGTGCTCCCAAGGCATTTCAGGGCCATCTGAAAGTTCACCGGAGAACTGCTTTTCCCGGTTGTCGGAGGCGGTAGCCGCCCGGTTCAGCCGGTTCGACGGTCATCTCTTTATCATGGCCACCGGGATCGTGGTGCGCGTGATCGCCCCGCACCTGCGCCACAAAACCCGCGATCCGGCCGTGGTGGCCCTGGACGACCGCGGCCGCTTCGCCATCAGCCTCGTCTCCGGTCACATCGGCGGCGCCAACGACCTGACCCGCTCGGTGGCCGACATCCTCGGCGCCATGCCGGTCATCACGACCGCAACCGACGTCAACCAGGTGCCGGCGATCGACGTGATCGCCAAAAAGAACCGGCTCTTCATCGAAAACCCGGCAGCGATTAAATCGGTCAACATGGCCATTCTAAAAAATGAACCCTTTCGGCTGCACGATCCGTATCGTTTTACGGGCAAGGAGCTGGATCATTACGCCGTAACGGTTCCGGGACCCTCGTCGCCGGCCGATGATTCCGAAATCTCCAACCGTTTCAGTGACGGCAGCGTGGGCGTTTTCATCGACGACGCCCTCGTGCCCCTGCCGACCAGCGTATTGGTCCTGCGTCCGGCATCGCTGGCGGTCGGCATCGGCTGCAATCGCAACACACCCGCCAAAGAGATCAAGGACCTGCTCGACCGGGTGCTGCGAGAAAACCGCCTGTCGCCGGCCAGCCTCGACTGCATCGCCTCGATCGACCTGAAAGCCGATGAAGCCGGCCTCGTGGAACTCGCCCGGGAGCTGGGGCTTTCCTTTGTGCTCTACTCCCGCCAAGAACTCGGCGAGGTGAAAGATATCCCCACCCCATCCGAAACGGTCCACAAATGCATAGGAGTCAAAAGCGTATGCGAAGCCGCCGCCCTGCTCGCCTCCCGCAAGGGAAACCTGATCGTCCCCAAGCAGACGACCCGCAACGTCACGGTGGCGGTCGCCCGCAGACCCTTTATATCCTCGGCATCGGGCCCGGCAGCCCGGAGCACCTGTCCGGGCGCGCCCTTGGCATCCTGACGGACGTGGAGACGGTTGTCGGCTACAAAACCTACATCGACCTGATCCGGCCGATCATCGCCGGGAAAGAAATCATCAGTACCGGCATGACCAAAGAAATCGAAAGAGTCGATGCCGCCATCACCGCCGCCCTGGACGGAAAAAGCTGTGCGATCGTCTCCAGCGGCGACCCCGGCATTTATGCCATGGCCGGGCTGGTCCTGGAGATGTGCCAGAAAAGGAAACTTCCCATCGCGCCGGTCAGGACCGCGGCGGCGGTGACGGGAAATGAAACGGGGTTGACGATCGAGGTGGTGCCGGGCATCCCGGCGCTCGGCGCCGGTGCGGCGCTGTTGGGCGCGCCCCTGACCCATGACTTCGCCGCCATCAGCCTGAGCGATCTGCTGACGCCCTGGGAGGTGATCGCAGAGCGCCTGGAGGCGGCGGCCAAAGCCGATTTCGTCATCGTCCTCTACAATCCGAAGAGCAAACGCCGCAACAAGAACCTCGAACAGGCCCAGCAAATCGTCCTTCGTCACCGCCCGGAAAATACACCGGTGGGGGTTGTGGTCGGCGCCACGCGCAGCAATCAAAGCGTCAGCATCGTGGCGCTCAAAGACCTGCACGCCGCACCGGTGGACATGCAGACCACGCTTTTTATCGGCAACGCGGCCACGACCACCTACCGGGATTTCATGATCACCCCCCGGGGCTATGCCAATAAATACACCCTGCAGGATATCGACGTGGAGAAGCAGACCCGATGACAGACGACGGATTAGAAAAACGCGCTGATTGCGTCGCGGTTTTCGGCACCGGTTCCGATGTGGGTAAAAGCATCGTCACCACCGCGCTGTGCCGGATTTTTGCCGACAGGAGCCTGCGGGTGTCCCCCTTCAAGGCCCAGAACATGTCGAACAACTCCGGGGTGACGCCCGAGGGACTCGAAATGGGCCGCGCCCAGGTCGTCCAGGCCGAAGCGGCCCGCACGGCCCCGCACGTGGACATGAACCCCATCTTGTTGAAGCCGACCAGCGACCTCGGCGCCCAGATCGTTCTCTTCGGAGAGGTCCTGGCCGACAGCACGGCCGACGAGTATCACCGCCGGAAAAACCGTCTTTTTTCCGAAGCCTGCGGCGCGCTCGACCGGCTGCGGGCCGGCAGCGACATGGTCGTGATGGAAGGCGCCGGATCGTGTGCCGAAGTCAATCTGATGCCAAACGACATCGTCAATTTTCGCATGGCCGAGTACGCCGCCGCCCCGGTCATTCTCGTGGCCGACATTCACCGCGGGGGTGTATTCGCTCAGATCGTGGGTACCCTGGACTGTCTCTCGCCGCACCAGCGCGATCTGATCATCGGATTTGTGATCAATCGCTTCCGGGGTGATATCCGCCTTTTCGAAGACGGGGTGGCATGGATCGAGAAAAAGACCGGCAAGCCGGTGTTCGGGGTCCTGCCGTGGTACACCCATTTTTCGATCGAATCCGAAGATTCGGTGATTATCGAAAATCCGAAGCCGGTCGCGCCCGAAAACATTAAATCCCCGGCAATCGCCGTCATCCGAATACCCCACATATCCAATTTCACGGATTTCGAGGCCCTGAAAGCGCTGAAGCCGCTGAACGTTTACTTCCTGGAGCGGGTTCAGGACCTGTCCGGCTTTGCGGCGGTCGTCCTGCCCGGCTCCAAAAGCACGCGCTTCGATCTCGCGTGGCTCCGGCAAAACGGCTGGCACGACAGCCTGGGCCGCTACGTGCAGGCCGGGGGGCATGTCCTGGGAATTTGCGGTGGATACCAGATGATGGGCCGCCGGGTGCACGATCCCCAGGGGCTGGAAGGTCAGCCGGGGTCATCGGAAGGCCTCGGTTTGCTGCCGGTCGAAACGGTTTTAAAGGCGCCCAAGACGACCACGCGGACGCGGTTTTCATGGGACCGGGACCAGGGAACGGGCTACGAAATTCACATGGGCCGCACCGATCGCCAAGGCGGTTCCTCCTGGTTCGAGGTGAGCGAACAAAACGGCGTTTCCTGCCGCCAGCAGGACGGCTGCCTGATGCCGGACGCGAAAACCGCCGGCACCTACATGCACGGCTTGTTCGACAATCCGGACATCACCCGGCGCTGGCTGGGCCTCATCGGACTGGGCCAGATCGAGGTCCCGAACGCCTACGGCCATGCGGCCAAAGAAAAAGAGTACGACCTGCTGGCCGAGCATTTTTTACGCCACGTCGACATGAAGAAGCTGAATCAGCTTCTGGGAGCGTGACCCGTTGAAATCGATTCAATTTGTCATCGGCGGCTGCCGCAGCGGCAAAAGCCGTCAGGCGCTCGAACTGGCCGAGAGTTTTGGTGGTGCACGGAAAATATTCATCGCCACTTGCGTAGCGCGGGATGACGAGATGAAACAGCGGGTCGAGCGCCACAAGGCCGAGAGAAACCGCAGCTGGCAGGCGGTAGAAACACCCCTACGGCTGCCCCAGGCGGTGTCGGAGTTCGGCCGTGCCGGCAACGTGATCCTGGTGGATTGTCTGACCTTGTGGATCAGCAACCTCCTTCTGGAAACAGAGCGGATCGACCGGATCGAGCGCCAAGCCGACGACCTGGTAGAGGCTTTGAACCGGGCCGCGTGCCCCGTGATTCTCGTCTCAAACGAGGTCGGCACCGGCATCGTGCCGGAAAACCGGCTGGCGCGCTTGTTCCGCGATGCGGCCGGTCTGGCCAACCAGCGGGTGGCGCGCCACGCCGACCGCGTGGTGTGGATGGTGGCCGGGATTCCGGTGTGCATCAAAGGTGTGACTGTTGCTCGTTGAACGTCTGTGGCCGTGTGGGCTATTGCAGGGCGTGAAAAGAGGTGGAGTCGGTTTTGGCCGGTTAAGTCCGTTTGCCGGTTTGCCCGTTTGCCCGTTGTGTCGCGGATGGGCATTATCTTTGGTCGGCCTCCGGGTCGATGACGCACGATTCATCTGCAACGGGGATGGTACAGACGGTATGGGTTATATGCCCGAAGAAAGGTCAATTGCCTTGGAACTCAATTCATGAACAATCTGCTGGCGGCGCTGCAATTTCTAACGATTCTTCCGGCCGGTCGGACGCGGCTGTTTTTACCGGAAAAAATGACCCCTTTTTTCCCGGTCGTCGGTCTTTTGCTCGGTCTGATGCTCGCAGGCGTCGATTGGGCGGCGGTGCAGATGTGGCCCCGCCCGGCGGCCGCGGTGCTGGACGTGTTTTTCCTGGTCATCGTCACCGGGGCCTTTCATCTCGACGGCCTGGGGGATACCGCCGATGGTCTTTACGGCAATCATCCGGCCGAAAAGGCCCTGGCCATCATGAAGGACAGTCGCATCGGCGCCATGGGGGTCGTCGCCATCGTCAGCGGTTTGGCGCTGAAGTGGGCCGGCCTGGCGAGCCTGGACGGACACCGGCCGTGGCTGCTGATGATCATACCGGCCTATGCGCGGGCGAGCATGGTCCTCGGCATGATGTTTCTGCCGTACGGCAGACCCGCCGGCGGCACGGGCCACGGCTTTTTCGAATCGCCGGTCGATTTTCGCAGGCTCTGGGGGCTGCTGCCGGCCGTCGTGATTTCCGGCCTGCTGGGTTGGACCTGGCTTTGGCTGAACGGTTTCTTTGTGCTGCTGGTCGTATCGACCCTGCTTTTCTACAAACACCGCATCAATTGCATTACCGGCGATATGCTCGGCGCCATGGGGGAAGTCTGTGAAAGCGGAATGTTCTTGTTGATTTCCATAGGAGGAGTGTCATGATCTCCGGCCATGGCGGAAATATCGCCGCGTTGGCCCGGCACCTGGGATGCGAGGCGGCGGACATCATCGACATGAGCAGCAACGTCAACCCGTTGGGTCCGATGCCCGGATTACTCCGCCGGTTGGAAACAAGCCTTTCGGCCATCACCGCCCTGCCGGAAGTCGACGCGGACGGAGTCATCGAAAAATTTGCGCGCCGCTTTCAGGTGGATGCCCGCCGGGTATTGGCCGGCAACGGCACAACCCAGTTGATCTATACCGTTCCGCTGGCGCTGGGCAGCCGCAATGCGCTGATCGTGGGGCCGACATATGCCGACTACGCCGATGCCTGTGAGATGTTTGGGGTGCGGTATGATTTCCTTCTGACAAATGCCGGTACAGGATTCCGGGCCGATGTCCGAACGCTCGCCGATAAGGCGCAAGGCTGCGATACGGTCTTTATCTGCAACCCCAACAACCCCACCGGCAGCCTGCTCGCGGCCAAGGACCTGGCGTGGCTTTTTCGACGGTTACCGGACACGGTCTTTATCATCGATGAATCCTACATGCCGTTCGCGGCGACTGAGGACGCCGACAGCGTTCTCGCGCGCGGTTTTGCCAACGTCGTCGTTTTGCACTCCCTTTCGAAAATATTCAGGATCCCCGGACTGCGGATCGGTTTTCTGGTTGCCCCGGAGAATTTGACCGCCCGTTTCAGGCGCTTCCGCCTGCCGTGGGCCGTCAACAGCCTGGCGCTCGCGGCGGTCGATTTTGTGATGACCCATTCCGATCGGGTAACCGCCTTCATCGAGGAAACCCGCATTTTTCTGGCCACGGAAAAAAAGCATTTCGAGGCCGGGCTCTCCCGCGCGAGCGGCCTGACCGCCTTTCCCTCGGCAACCTCTTTTATGTTGATGAAACTGCCCGAAAACCTGACGGCTGAATCTGTCTGTGACAGCCTGGCGCAGAGAAAAATCCTCATCCGCAACTGTTCCAACTTCATCGGCCTCGGGCCTGGATTCATTCGCGTGTCCCTGAAAACCAGGGAATGCAACCAGGTGGTGATCGATCATCTGGTCGAACTGTGCGGGTACTCCCCACTGGTCAGTCTCCATCCGGGGGTACGACGATGATAATTATCGGATTCAGGCCCGTGCGAGTGGAATTTTCCGCCGGTTCACGACAATCGAGGAATTGCGGGCAAGCCGGCAGGAACTCGGGGAAAACCGCCGATTGGGAATGGACACCGTCTATCAGCCGACCCCGCGGCCCGATCCAGGGAAAATTCGCATGACTGCGGATATGCCGATGGTTATCCTGCCGGCGGCTCTTTTGCTGGACCTGGCGCTGGGGGATCCGCGCCGGTTGCCCCACCCGGTACGCTGGATGGGACTGCTGATCTCCACGCTCGAACCCTCTTTCCGAAAACTTTCCTTCCGGCTGACGGTTTGCGGGTCGCTCTTTACCGCCGCCACTGTCGCGGGCACATGGCTTTTGGCGGCCGTGACAGTGGCGGCGGCCGGCTGGTTCACTCCCTGGCTGCGGACCGCTGCGGAAATCGTTCTCATTTACTACTGCATGTCTATAACATCGCTGGCAAAGGCCGCCGAAGCCGTTTTTATCGGCTTTGTCCGCGGCGGCCTGCAGGGCGCCAAAGAAAACGTCGCCATGATCGTCGGCCGCGACGTCCAGGCGCTCGATGCGCAGGGGGTTTTCAGGGCAACGGTTGAAACCGTGGCCGAAAACCTGGTGGATGGCGTTGCGGCCCCGCTTTTCTTTGCCGCCATCGGCGGGGCGCCCCTGTGTGTGGCTTACAAGATGGTCAATACGCTGGATTCCATGATCGGCTACAAGAATGAAAAATATCTCGAATTCGGCCGGGCGGCCGCCCGGCTCGACGATGCCGCCAATTTCATTCCGGCGCGCCTGGTGGTACCGTTCATCGCTCTGGCGGCGCAGATCCTGGCAAAAAGAGGGCGACAGGCCTTCTACATCGCCCGCCGCGACGGCCGCCGCCACGCCAGCCCCAATGCGGGCTATCCGGAAGCCGCCTTTGCGGGGGCCCTCGACCTCAAACTGGGCGGTCCCAACACCTACGGCGGCCGGTTGGTGGAAAAACCCTTTATCGGTGACTCCCGCCGCGGCGTCGAATTGAATGACATCCGCAAGGCCCGCGATCTGATGATCCTGAGCGCCCTGCTGTGGTTTGCCGGTCTGTATGCCGTTATGATCGGTTTGGCTTTGATTTAAAACTGGAAACTCGCAACCCGCAAACCGGTGCAGTCAATGGCTTACCCGGATTTACCCAAATCCTACAAATCCGTTTTTCCCTTCAGATTGGCGACAACCTCCTTTATCTACCCGGATGACTATCTGGTTAACGTTCAGAAATTGGGGTTTTTCGTTGACGAAATCGAGCTGCTGTTTTTTGAAAGCGCTCCGGCGGACGCCTTGCCGGGCGGAGAACTCATTGACCAACTGGCGCGGCTTTCAGAGGAATTCGCGCTTTCCTACAATATCCATCTGCCGATCGATATCGATCCGGGCGGTGAGGATGAAACGGTGCGCGTGCATGCGGTAAAAACGATTAGCCGGTTTATCGGGGCGTGCGCCGCACTGCAGCCCACCAGCTTCACGCTACACGTGCCGCTGGAAGAACACCGCTTCGATCGCGCTGCCCGCGGGCGGTGGGAAACGGCGGTAAAGAGCAGTTTTTCGGAATTGCTTTCCGGCGGGCTGGAGGGAAAGCGGCTGGCGATCGAGACCCTGGCTTACCCTTTTTCGTATGTCGAACCGCTCATCGAAGAGTTTGACCTCTCCGTTTGCATCGATTTCGGTCACCTGGCGCTCAGCGGCCAGGACCTTGGCGCGGTTTTCGGTCGAAACCTTGAGCGCACCGCCATTGTTCACCTGCATGGCTTCGACCGCGCCCGCGATCATTTGTCGCTGGCGTGTGCCCATCCGAAACTCGTCGAAAAAATGGTCCGTTGGATCGAGCCGTTTTCCCGATGCGTGTCGCTGGAAGTTTTTTCTTATGCCGCTTTAAAAAGCTCGCTGGAAATATTGGACAAAACCTGGCGGGGACTGACGCGACGCCCGCGGGTGGTTCACGTCTGATTCAAGCGGCTATTTTTCTTCCTCGTCTTTTGCCGCGCTTCCCTTTTTAAAGTCCCTCGAAAAGGGTACCAGCCCGGTCAGGGATTTTTGGGCCAGGCTCGACAAATCGGTCCCGAAACCGAGCCACTGCCTGAACTGGTCGTCCACCCGGCTCTTGTAGTCCAGGTAGTTTTTCAGCGTCTGCTCCAGGTATTTTTCAAAAAACTCTCCCAGGACGTTGTCCCCATAACGGATGATCATGTGCAGCAGGGCCGCCGGCAACAGGGCGTTTTTCTTTTTGGCCTCTTCGAGCACGATCTGGGTCAGCACGAAGTCGGTGACGTCCTCGCCGGTTTTGGCGTCGACCGCGGTGACGAAATGACCGGCCCTGATCATCTCCGCCACCTGTTCGAGCGTGACGTACGCGCTGCGGGTGTTGTCGTACAAACGCCTGTTGGCATATTTTTTCAGTATGATCCTATCCGGCATGTATCATCCTTTGTCTGGTATCTCGCCATTACCGCGGACACGGAAGTTGCAGTGGCATCCGCAACCTGTCATGGCGCAGCAAAAATAACAAGTTAAAAACACGGGCAGATGATAAAAAAATCAGAATAATATTAATATTTACTTTAATATCGTATAGATATAATATTTTTACTGAATTTAAGGAAATTTAATCACGAAAGATATTTTTTGTGCAATGCAAAAAATTCTCTTGACACCCTGGCCTGACGTCGTATAGTGAAGGTGTCGTTGACTTCGGGTGCATTAATGCGTATCAATTTAACTTTAATCACGAAAGGATGTAATACCATGGAGACCGAAAAGTTTGCCAAACAGGCGATCGATTTTCAAAAAGCCACCTTCGATAACTCCTTTACGGCGGCGGTCATGATGCAGGACCAGGCCGAACGGATGTTCAACACCCTGCTGGAGCAGGCAAACTGGCTGCCCGACGAGGGACGCCGGACCATCGACGAGTGGATCGGCGCCTACAAAAAAGGCCGGGCCGATTTCAAGGGCGTGATCGACGAAAATTTTGCGAAGCTGGCGGAGATGTGGGAAGCGAATCCGACGCCGACAAAACCCCAGGTGTCTCCGATGACGAAAATGAAGTAACGCCGTAAAAAAACGATTCCAACTCAAAAGGAGGCAGGTATGTTCGAACCCAATCAAATGCTGAAGCAAATGCTCGATTTCAACAAAACGGCTTTTGACAACAGCTTCAAGGCCGTGTCGACCATCGCCGATCAAAACGAAAAAATGATGAACACATTTCTGGCACAGGCCAACTGGCTGCCCGAAGAAGGCCGAAAGGTGATCCAGGAATGGGTCGACGCCTACCGCAAGGGGTGCCAGGATTTCAAAAAAACCGCCGATGAAAATTACAAGAAGGTGGCGGACTTTTTCGACTCCACCCAGAAGACAAGGTCCAAATAAGCTCGGTATGCCAAAGCAGGTCACATCGAGCAATCGGTGTGACGGCATTGGCATGGTGGGCTGGAAGGTGAACCGTCTTTCGATCTGGCGAAGCGGGTTTCTCACAACCTAAGGCCGCTGAAAACCGCCCCGAGGAGGGGACCCGTGAGAGTCAACCAATGAAATCCGACGACAATAAAAAAATCGACCGGTCAGAGAATGATATGGACCCTGCTTTTCTTAAGCTCGCGGGCGATGTTCTAACCGCTGCCCAATCCTACTGGATCGGGGTGTATCGCTACACCAACGAATTCATGCTGCCATTCTGGACCGCCCTCAACGCTTTTCAAACGACCGAAAAAGACAAGCTCATCCAGCACGATCCCCTGGAATCGTTCAAAGACTACCTCGAATTGTTCCAGTTCAATCTGCAAGTGGCTGAAAAGGGGTTGGTCAGCAGCCTGACGGGGATGAACGACTACCATACGGCCGCCGCCATCCGCGCCGCCAATGCGCTGCTCAACAGCGCCGGAATGGCAAAGGGCGAGAATTTCTGCGACTTCATGGCCAAAGAGGCCGCGCTGCTGAATAAAGTCGTGTATTCCTATCCGCGGGCCATCCGGGCTATCGGGTCCGAATACGGGTTTCATTTCGATGACGGCGGGTTCCGCAAAGTTGCCGAGACCGAGCGGTTCACCGTCTACCAGGTCCTGCCCCGCAATGGCAGCGCGGTGCGCCCGTCCGGCAAACCGGTGCTGATCATTCCGCCCTATGTTCTGGGGGCCAACATCCTGGCGTTTTTACCGGGAGAAAACAAGAGTTATGTCCACGCGTACGCCAACCAGGGAATTCCAACCTACATCCGCGTCATCAAGGACATCGACACTTCGCCGGCCGTTCAAACCCTGACCGGCGAGGAAGATATCCTCGATACCCGTTTCTTCTGCGAACGCATCAAGTCCATTCACGGTCGTCCGGTCACCCTCAACGGGTTCTGTCAGGGCGGGTTCATTGCGGTGGTCGGCGTGCTGACCGGTGAACTCGACGGGGTTGTCGATGCACTGATCACGTGCGTGGCGCCGATTGACGGCACCCGCAGCACGGCCCTGATCGATTACATGCAACATTTGCCGCCCCGGTTCAGGGACCTGGGGTATGCCGTCAAGGATTTGCCCAACGGCAACCGGGTCGTGGACGGCAAGGTCATGAGCTGGGTTTACAAACTCAAAAGCATGGAAAAAGAATCGCCCGTGCACACCTTTTACCGCGACCTGATGATGTTCGGCCGCAACGGCAACGGCGACGTCAAAATCAGCCGGACCGCCGCCGCCATCAATCACTGGCTGATCTACGACCGCAACGATCTGCCCGAGGCCATCACCAAAATGAGCTTCGACTCCTACACCATTCCGATTACGAAAGACGGAACGCTGCCGTTCAAGCTCTTCGGACGTGAGTTGTCGTTTCAGCGCCTGCGGGAGAAACCCGTGCCCTACCTGATCTGCTATGGCAAGGAGGATGACCTGGTCGACAGCGCCGCGGCCCTGGCACCGCTCGATTTCATCGAGACCGAAGTCACCGGTTTTCCGAAGGGACACGGTGCCATCGCCACCTCGTGGTCGAATCCCCAATCGGCCTACGCGCTGCAGAAACGCTTCGAAGACGGATCCCGCGGACCGGTGCGATTTCAACTGGACCTGGAAGACAAAAAAGCATAAACACCAGGCGGCATATCAGCCATGGACCGACAATTCCTGGAATTCTGGGGAAACTATCTTCTTTCCGTTGCCCAAGGGCAGAAGCAGCTCGAAGATGTCGCCCGCTGGATCCGCGGGGGCTTCACCGGCGTCGACGAGCTGACCGCGCTGTTCAAGAAATACTATGGCCTCCGGGAGCCCGAGCATGACACCCCGCTGGGCCGCGCAGCCTGGGAAAAGGCGGCGGCGGATTTCAAGCAGTCGTTTCGCGACTATTTTTGTATCATGGGCTGGGTGTCGAAAGAAGACTACCAGGTCCTCGAGGAAGAGAACCGGGGCCTGAAGCAAAAGATCGACACCCAGGAACAGACCATCGCGCGCCTGCGCGAACTACTCAAGTCCCCCGGCATCGATTTGAATCAGACGCACGAAGTGCTGCAGGAATTGATTAGCAAACAAACGGCGGAGTTTCAGAAGCTCGTAAAAAAATTCTCGGAGGATCAATAACCCCGCGCCAGGAACCGCAGCTGCAAATCCCTTTACCCCCGAATTTTGTGCACTTCGCTCGCCCTTTTTGAATCGGAAGTAATTCCCACACGCCCCGACCGGCTCTTGACTTCAATCAGGCTATAGGCATCAAGATAAAGATTTTGGCAAGGCCAGAGGGAGGCGGCTTATATCCAAGGTTGAACGGTTTAGGGTTCAACGTTCTGGGTTGAAAAGCCTTTGAAAAAGCTCATATCGGAATAACTCCGGCTTTATTGAGATAGTAAAACCGTTGCACTCAGTGGCATTAGGACGGTAAATCCAAGTAATGGTGGATGAAGTTCCGGAAATCAGCAGTATCTAACCTTTGAACCCTTAACCCTGAACCTTGAGCCTCTCAGTTCAGCATACGCCACCGACCGATACCAGCAGCCGAAACCTTTATCTTGCTGCCTATATCACCTTTCCCCTTAGAACCAGGAGCGGTGGCTCCAGATGTCGTCCTTGAGATCGCGCATGTCGTTTTGCAGGGCCAGGTACATGGCGGCATTCTGGATGGCCAGTCCGCCGGTCTGGGCCAGGGCGTTTACAAGCATTATCAGGTCTTCGGGAAACTCCCGTTTGACGCCGCTGCACAGGCGCATGATACCGACAACCTCGTCTTTGGCCTTGATCGGGACCACCAGCATGGAGGCGATGCCTTCCTTGCGCACCGCATCGCGGTACTGCAGCGAGGGTTCACTTTCGATATCCGGGATCACGGTCGTTTGGCCCTGCATGACTTTCGAGAGACTTTTTTGGACCGACACCGGCCCCTTGCTCAAAAATTCTTCGCTCAGCCCGTAGCTGGCCACCAGCTCCAGATTGCCGTTCTGCTTGTCCAGAAGGCGGATGAGAACGCCCTTCATTCCGAGGGCCTCGCAGATCTCGGCCGTCAAGTTGTGCAGAATCTGTTTGATGTCGAGGCTCGAATTGATATTGGTCGCCAAATCCAGAAACAGCGTGGAGTTATTGCGGATGCGCTCCAGGAGCCGCGACAGTTCGATGGCCCGGCCGCCATGCTCGGCAAGCGCGGTTAGAAAGTCGATTTCGTCTTCGGAAAAATCCCGCGGGGATGCGGTGTAGAGCGCCAGGACCCCGATTGTTTTGTCTCTGACCATTACCGGCACGTCCAGGATGGAAGCGATGCCTTCGGCTTTTTTCATTTCGTGGTTCTCGACCCGCGGGTCACGGGTCGCATCGCGAATCGCCAGGTAGCCCCCTTTTAAAATGACGCCGACAATCTTTTTGGCGTGCAATGGCTGGGCATGGAGATATTTTTCGGAAAGCCCCTTTTGGGCCACCGGAATAAATATATCTTGCGCCTGGTCGGCCAGAAACAGACAGGCTGCTTTGGCATCCATCGTCTCGATGGCGCTCGCCACGATCATGTCCAGCAGCTTGTCCTTGCTGAGCGTACTACCGAAGGCCTTGCTGATTTTGCAAATTGTATTAAAGTAGTTCATCTCCTTCGCCATTACTCTTCCCTCCAGGTCATTGCTTCGAGCCCCTCATGCAAGCAGCTGCTTCACGCCCCCGCCGGCGTTCTCGCTGCCGGTCGATCCCTGATCATTATCAAACGACGGGCGGTGCCGCTACCGATGTCCACTTCCGCGACCGGCCTTGACGCCGGCGCGAACAAAAATCAGGACTCTAATTCGACCTTGTCTTTTTTGGGGCCGCGCTTCACGGCGGTTTTCCTGACGCCCGGCTTCCCCCGGGCGGGTTTTTGTTCGACGTCATCCCGATCTTTGAGCCAGCGGGCGATTTTCGGGACGAATTCCTTCTGGTATTTCGAACTGACGTAGATCCCGAT
>JBAPWQ010000265.1:0-11159 GCA_049283795.1 Desulfobacterales bacterium
CGTTCGGCGGCCAGCACGGCCCGGTTCTCGCCGCTGGCGGTGCCGATGCCCATGATGGCCATGCCGGCTTTGGACATGGTCGTCTTGACGTCGGCAAAATCCAGGTTGACCAGGCCCGGCATCATGATCAGGTCGGTGATCCCCTTGACCGAATGCAGCAGGACCTCATCGGCCCGTCTGAACATCTCGATCATGGTGGCGTTCTTGGAGGCGATGCCGCGCAGGCGGTCGTTGGGGATCGTGATGGCGGTGTCGGCCATTTCCTTGAGGGCCTCGAGGCCTTCCTCGGCCTGGCGCGACCGTTTGCGGCCCTCGAACGAAAAGGGCTTGCTCACCACCGCCACCGTCAGGGCGCCCAGGTCCTTGCAGATGCGGGCGATGACCGGTGCGGCACCGGTCCCGGTCCCGCCGCCCAGCCCGGCGGTGATGAACACCATGTGGCTGTCCTTCAACAGGTCGCGGATCTCCTCTTCGCTCTCGATGGCCGCCTGCCGGCCGACTTCGGGGTTGGCGCCGGCCCCGAGGCCTTCGGTGAGCTTTTCGCCCAGCTGGATCTTGACCGGGGCATTGGAGGTCTCAAGGGCCTGGGCATCGGTGTTGGCGGTGATGAACTTGACCCCCTGGAGCTTGCTGGCGATCATGTTGTTGATGGCGTTGCCGCCGGCGCCGCCGACTCCGATGACCTTGATTTTTGCCGATTTTTCATTGTCAACAAACGTAAACATGTGTCACCCCCTGTGTGAGTAAGGATCCGGGTTGCAGAAAACCGGCCGGCGGAAGGTGTCGGCGTTTCCCCATGTCCGCCTCGGTATCCGCCGGGCGGCAGCCTTTATCCCGGATCGTTGGATTGGCATTTCTTTTGACTCCCGATTCGACCCGCGGCCGGCCAAGTGAACCGGCGGCGGTCCAGTGTTTACACCACTTCCTGAAACCAGCGCTTCATGCGGCTCATGATGCGATTGAAGATATTGTTGTCGCGGATTCTGAATTTCTTGGCACTCTGCCGTTTGGCGCCGTAGATCACCAGCCCGACGCCGGTGGCGTACATGGGATTGTTGACCACGTCGATCAACCCGCTGATGCCGCGGGGCTTGCCCAAACGCGTCGGCAGGCCGAAAATCGACTCGGCGATCTCGGTCGTGCCGTCGAGCATCGAAGAGCCGCCGGTGAGGACCACCCCGGAAGTGATGGAGTTTTCCTGGCCGGCCCGGAAAATTTCGCGGTTGACCAGGGTGAAGATCTCCTCCATGCGCGGCTCGAGGATTTCCGCCAGGATCTGCCGGGGCAGCTTGCGGGGACTGCGGCCGCCCATGCCCGGGATCTCGATGTTCTCGTCGTTGCGGATGTTGGCCGCCAGGCACGTTCCGTAGCGGGTCTTGATTTTTTCGGCTTCGGCGTGCGGCGCGCGCATGCCGATGGCGATGTCGTTGGTCAGGTTGTTGCCGCCCAGGGACAAGACGAAGGTGTGCTTGATGTTCTTGCCCGAAAAAACGGCCAGGTCGGTGGTCCCGCCGCCCATGTCGATCAGTGCCGTGCCGAGGTCTTTTTCTTCGTCGGTCAGCACGGCCTCGCCGGAGGCCAGGGATTCGAGCACGATGTCGCCGACGTCCAGGCCCGAGCGGTTGGCGCACTTGACGATGTTGTGGGCCGAGGTCACGGCGCCGGTGACGATATGGATCTTGGCTTCCAGCCGCACGCCGGCCATGCCGACCGGGTTCTGAATGCCGGCTTCGTCATCGACGATATATTCCTGGGGCAGCACGTGGATGACCTCGCGGTCCATGGGAATGGCGACGGCGCGGGCGGCGTCGATCACCCGCTCAACATCCTTTTCCGTGATTTCCGGACCCTTGATGGCCACGATGCCGCGGCTGTTGAAGCCCGTGATGTGGCCGCCGGCGATCCCGGCATAAACGGAAGAGATTTCACAGCCGGCCATCAGTTCGGCCTCTTCGACCGCCTTCTTGATCGATTCGACGGTCGACTCGATGTTGACGACCACGCCCTTGCGCAGTCCGATGGACGGGTGGGTGCCGATGCCGATGATGTTGAGCTTGTCACCGGAGACCTCGCCGACCACGGCACAAATCTTGGTCGTTCCGATATCCAGACCGACGACGATTTTTCCCTGTCCCTGCATGGTACCCATCTCCTTTTGCGGCCGCGTATGAGTGGCGGCACGATATCCGACCGCTTGTGCGTCGTTTAAGAGGCCGTCGCGCCGTCTTCCGGCGCCTTTTCGAGCGGTTCCACGACGATGCGCTCCAGGTTGCTCAGGTCCACGGTCGCCATGTCCCGCCAGCCGCCCGGCCCGTGCTGCGCCAGGTAGGCGAGCAGCCGCCGCAGCACGCTGTATTTCGCGGCGTATTCCTGGAAGCCGAGCCTGACTGTCGTCGGACCGTTGCGCGTCTCCAGGCTGATGCCGGTCTCGCCGTCGACCACCAGCCGGGCCAGGTCCCGGTTGGGGATGACGCTGTCAGCCGGCACCCCGAGCCGCAGCACGGTCACAGCTTCCGCATGGAGGGACACCGGCCCCTGATCGCCGGATTGCCGGCCGTTTGCCGGCGCCGCAGCACTGCCGGCACCGGCCGCTGCCGGCCGCTGGTCGATATCCGCATAGCGCAGTCCTGTGATCACCGGCAGGTGGTCGGCTTCGGGCGGCGCCACCTCTTTGAAAATGCTTCCCTCATCGTCGAGCAGGAACTTGCGGCCCAGGTCGACAACGGCCAGGGCGCGATGCTCCCGGATGGCGATGTGAATTTTGTCCGGTATGTCGCGTCGAATCTGCACCTCGGCGATCCAGGGGTCGGCCAGCAGCCGCTTGCGGGCGGCGACCGTATTGATGGCCAGGATGTTGGCACCGGGCCGGATGCCGGCCCGTTCGCAGACCTCTTCGCGGCTCAGGTGGCGGTTGCCCGTTACGGTTATCGCCTTTGTGCCGAGCGCATCGCACTGGGTGATCACGTCGTGGCAGAAAATAAAAACGATGCTGAGCAGGGCGATGCCGATGGCGCCGGCCATCACTTGCAGGGCGGCGGCCATGTGGCGTGTTGGGGCCACCCGCGGGCGCTTGAAGCGGTTTTGTCGGCGTCTAATGCCCAACAATTTTTACCTCCGGCACGAGATCGATCCCGAATTCGGCGGACACGCGGCCCTGCACCAGTTCCATCAGGTCAAGGATGTCGCCGGCGGTCGCCCCGCCGGCATTGACGATAAAATTGGCGTGTTTTTCCGACACGCGCGCGCCGCCGATTTGGCGGCCTTTAAGTCCGGCCTTATCGATCAGTTCGCCCGCCGACCGGCCCGCGGGCGGATTTTTGAAGAAGCAGCCCGCACTCGGCTGGTCGATGGGCTGCCTTGCGGCCCTTTCTTTAAGGATCCGCGCGGCCTCGTCTGCCAGCATTTTCCTGTCGGCCGGCTGCAGGGCAAACGTACCCTCGACAATGACGGGATCCTGGCCGCAGCCCGCCCCGCCCGGCTTCAAGGCCAGCCGGCGGTAGGAAAACGCCAGATCGCGGCGCGCGAATCTTACCCGGCGTCCGTCGGGGTGCAGGCAGCCGAGCGACTCCAGGACGTCCGCCATCGATCCGCGGGCCGTGCCGGCGTTCATCACGATCGCTCCGCCCACCGTCGCCGGAATGCCGAGCGCAAAGTTCAGGCCGGAAAATCCGTGCGCGATGCAGTACCGGCAGAGAACCGGCAGTTTGACCCCGGCCTGGGCCGTGACGTGAATCCCGCTGCCGGATTCGGCCAATTCGATTTCTTTCAGGCAGCGGCTCAAACTGATGACCACCCCGGCGATGCCGCCGTCTCTAACCAGCAGGTTGGACCCGCTGCCGAGGATCAGCCAGGGAATGCGGCTATCGCGGCACCAGGTCAACAGCCGTGCCAGGGCGTTTGTGTCGGCCGGCGTCACCAGGGCTTCGGCCGGCCCGCCGACCTTGAACCAGGTGTGCCGCGCCATCGGCTCCTCGAACCGGACCCGGCGGCCGAAGTGCTCGCCCAACCAGTTTTTGTGCAGGTCATCCATCGGCTCTGAATCCGGCCCGGTTTCTGAAATTGATTCCTGTTTCCGCGCGGACGCCATCATTTTTCGGGCCCCCGCGGGCCCAATACCTGCAGGACCTCTTCGCCGACCTTCCACACGTCGCCGGCGCCGAGCGTCAGCAGGACGTCGCCCGCAACCAGCGTGTCCTGCAGGCCGGCGACGGCCGCCGCGAGGCTGTCCCGGCAGACCACCTCCTTGTGCCCGTGCAACCGGATGCCGTCGCACATGGCGCTGCTGTCGACGCCGACCAGCGCCTTTTCACCGGCCGAGTAAATCGGCAGGACCACCAGCACGTCCGACTGGTAGAAAGACCGGGTGAATTCGTCGAAAAGGGCCCGGGTGCGGCTGAACCGGTGCGGCTGGAACACGACCACCAGGCGCCGGTCGGGCCAGGCTTCCTTGGCGGCCTGCAACGTGGTCTTTATCTCGGTCGGATGGTGCCCGTAGTCGTCGACAACCAGGATGCCGTTGACATCGCCCTTGATTTCCAAGCGTCGCTGCACGCCCTCCACGGTTTCGAGGGCCGCCTTGACGGTTTCAAACGCCAGGCCCAGCTCCATGGCCACCGCCACGCTGGCCATGGCATTGTACACATTGTGAAGGCCGGGCAGGTTCAGCCGGATCTCGCCCAGCATCTCGCCCTGGTGATAGAGGGCAAAGCGGCTGCGCAGGCCTTCGACGGCCACGTTGCGGGCCTGAATATCGGCCTGGGTGCTCATGCCATAGGTTGTGTAGCGCTTCTTTATGGCGGGGATCAGTTCCTGAATCGACTCGTTGTCGAGGCACAGGACCGCCAGCCCGTAAAAGGGAATGCGGTCGATGAACCCCAGAAATGCGGATTTGATCGCCTCCAGATCCGGGTAGTAATCGAGATGCTCGCGATCGATGTTGGTGACCACGGCAATGGCCGGCGACATTTTCAGAAAGGAGCCGTCGCTCTCGTCGGCTTCGGCCACGATGAAATCGCCCTCGCCCAACCGGGCGTTGGTGCCGATGCTCTTGAGCTTGCCGCCGATCACCACGGTCGGGTCGAGTCCGCCGCGGTCGAGCACGGCGGAGATGATCGAGGTCGTGGTGGTTTTACCGTGGGCACCCGCGATGGCGATGCTGTATTTTAGCCGCATCAGTTCGGCCAGCATCTCGGCACGGGGGATGACGGGAATCGAGGCCCCGCGGGCAGCCTTGACTTCGGGGTTTTCGGCATCCACGGCCGAGGAGACGACCACGACATCGGCGCCGGCGACCTGCTCGGCGGCGTGGCCCTTATAGATGCGCCCGCCGAGGCGTTGCAGCCGCTCCGTGATGTCCGATGACTTGAGGTCGGACCCCGACACGGTGTAGCCCAGGTTCAGCAGCAGCTCGGCAATCCCGCTCATGCCGATGCCGCCGATGCCGACGAAGTGGATGTGGTATTTTTTTCGGTACATGGGTAAAGGGGGTTCAGGGTTTAAGGTTTAGGGTTCTGGGTTCAATTGACACCTTCGGATCGGTACCGAATTCCTTTTTGCGAGTTTCAAGTTTCTATTCCAGTTTCAAGTTACCAGTTACGAGGCCTTCAGCCCTCGCCGGTGATGATTTTGTAGCAATCGTCGACGATAAGGCCGGCGGCTGCGGGGCGGCCGAGTTTTTTGGCTTGGGCCGCCATGCGCTCGAGCGCCGTGCGGTCATTGGCGAAGCGCTCGATTTTTTGCGCCAGGCCGGCGGCGGTCAATTGCTTCTCGGCGATGATTTCGGCCGCGCCGCGGCCGGCCAGAGCTTCGGCGTTGAGCCGCTGGTGATCGTCCGCCGCATAGGGAAACGGGATAAAAATCGCCGCCTTGCCCACCGCCGTGATTTCGGCCACCGTGGTCGCTCCGGCGCGGCATATGACCAGGTCCGCCTGGCGATAGGGCCGGTCCATGTCTTCGAAGAAGGCGGCGACCACGGCGTGGATGCCCTGGGCGGCATAAGCCTTCCGGACCGTGTCTTCGTCCGCCGCCCCGGTCTGGTGCACGATGTCGAGGCGCGCTTTCTGCCGGATGAGCGGCAGGGCGGCGACCATGGCCATGTTGATGGCGTGCGCGCCCTGGCTGCCGCCGGCGATCAGGATGTTCAGGGCGGCCGGCTTTTCCCCCTTTTGTTTGTCACGAACGGCGCCGCCCGGGGGCGACAGGATTTCCCGGCGCACCGGGTTGCCCGTCCAGCGGACCTTTTCGGCATCGAAACGGCCGGCCGTGTCTTCGAACGAGACGTAAATCCGCCGCGCAAAACGGGCCAGGAACCGGTTGGTGATACCCGGCAGCATGTTCTGCTCTTGCAGCACCACCGGTATTCCGGTCATCCAGGCCGCCAGCACCACCGGCCCGGCCGCATAGCTGCCGACGCCCAGCACCAGGTCCGGCCTGAAGTTTCTGATGATCCGGCCGGACTGGGTCACGCCCACCGGCATGAGCGCCAGCGATTTGAGCGTGCGCCCGAGACCGCGCCCCTTGATGCCCGCAACGCTGATGGCGGCAAGGGGGAAACCGGCGCGCGCGAGGGTCTTTTTTTCAAACGCATTGCCGGTGCTCACGAACAGGACCGCATTCCGGGCATTGCGGGCCATGAATTCCCGCGCGATGGCGATGCCGGGGAAAAGATGCCCGCCGGTGCCGCCTCCGGCAATCAAAAGGCGCGGCGCGCGATCCGCGGTCGGGTGAGCTGCGCGAAACGGCCCTGCAACGGCTTGTCTGATGTCAGGCGGCCGCATGCGCGCTCCTTCGTTTGCCGGCGATGGCCCGCCGGTCAGTGGAACTGATGTTCATCAGGATACCGACCGCCGCCATGTTGACCAGCAGCGATGTGCCGCCGTAACTCAAGAAGGGCAGGGTCAGGCCCTTGGTGGGCAGCAATCCCAGTGCGACGGCCATGTTGACACAGACCTGAAGGACGATGCCGACCGTCAGTCCAGTGGCCAGAAACGAACCGTAGGTGTCGGTTGCATTGCGGGCGATGCCGATCCCGCGCCACAGGATGATTCCGTAGAGCCCCAAAATAATGACGACACCCACCAGGCCGAGTTCCTCGCCGATGACCGAAAAGATGAAGTCCGTGTGCGGTTCGGGCAGGTAAAAGAGTTTCTGATATCCCTTGCCGACCCCGGTGCCCCACAGGCCGCCGGTGCCGAAGGCCATCATGGAGTGGATGATCTGGTATCCTTCGGCGCTCGGGTACTGCCAGGGGTCCAGGAAGCTCATCAGGCGTTTCAGGCGGTAAGCGGCATGGATCAGCACATAGTAAGCCGCCGGCACCAGCATCGCCACGGTCATCGCCAGGTAGGTGATGCGCACGCCCCCGACAAACAGCATGATCCAGGTGATGGCGGCCAGGATGACGACCGAGCCGAAATCGGGCTGGGTTATGATCAGCGCCATGAACAGCGCCAGCACGGCCATGTGCGGCACGTATCCGATCGAAAACGCCTTGATCTGGGCCTGCTTTCTGTCCATCGAATAGGCCAGGTACATAATCAGAATCACGCGCGCCAGTTCCGAGGGCTGGAAGGTGATCGGGCCGAGGCGCAGCCAGCGGGTCGACCCGCCCGCCTCGAAGCCGAACCCCGGGATGTGAACCGCGGCCAGCAGGAGAAAGGCCACTGCCAGCAGCGGATAGGTGAACGGCCGGTACCAGCGATAGGGGACGTGGCGGCAGACGATCAGCAGCGCCGCCCCGGCCAGGGCGAAAATCGCCTGCCTTTTCAGGAACAGGTAACCGTCGTCATAATTTTCATGGGCGATGGCCGAACTGGCGGAATAGACCATCACCACCCCGATGCCCACCAGAAACAGCACCGGAAAGAGGAGCCGGAAGTCATAGGTCACCAGCGGATTTATCGTTTTTTTTTCCGGCACGGCCGGCCTCAGTTTGCCCGCGCACGTCTCTCGACGTGGCGGCGGAAGTCTTCGCCCCGGCGGGCATAGTTCTCGTACATGTCGAAACTGGCGCAGCCGGGAGCCAGAAGCACGATGTCGCCGGGGACAGCGATCGAACCGGCGGCTGCAACGGCCTCGGCCATCGATTGGGCGTGGCGGATGCGGGCGGCGCCGCCGAGGGCGGCGGCGATCTCCCGGCCGGCTTCGCCGAACAGGACCAGCTGTTTGACACGCCGGCGAACGCTTTCTTCGAGGAGCCTGAAATCGCCGCGTTTGTTGCGCCCGCCCAGAAGGAGCACGATCGGCGCCTCGAAGCACTCGATGGCCCGGTGCACGGCATCGACGTTGGTGGCCTTGGAATCATCGTAATAGCGGACACCCCCAACGGCAGCCACGAATTCCAGGCGGTGCGGCAGCCCGCCGAACTCCCCCAGGGTGTCTGCGACGGCCGCCATCCGGCCGCCGACGGCCAGCGTGGCCAACCCCGCCGCCGCGGCATTTTCGATGTTGTGACGGCCGAACAGCTTTATGGCGGAACAGGGTACGCCGGCCCGCTCCGAATCCGGACCGGACGCGGTCCAGCGGGTTCGAAAAATAAGGGACGCATCGGAAATAAGGGCCCCTTCGGCGTCCAACGGCGGCGCGCCGGCGTCGACCCGGCCGAAGAACAGTTTGCGGGCGGAAAGATCGCCGGCCATCCGGGCCAGCCGGTCGTCGTCGCCGTTCAGGACGGCAAAATCGTCGGGCCCCTGATTTTCGAAGATGCGCGCCTTGGAGCGGGCATAGGCGTCGAGATCGGGGTAGCGGTCCAAGTGATCTTCGGCGATGTTGAGCAATACCGCCACCTTCGGCCGAAAGCGCTCGATGGTGTCGAGCTGGAAACTGCTGATTTCGGCCACGACGACCGCCGCCTTTTTGCCCTCATCGACATAGCTGATCAGCGGGGTCCCGATGTTGCCGCCCACGAAGGCATCGATGCCCGAGCGTCGGAGCATTTCCCCGACCAGCGTGGTGGTGGTCGTTTTGCCGTTGGTGCCGGTGATGGCGACGATCGGCGCATCGATAAACCGCGCGGCCAGTTCGACTTCCCCCAGCACCGGGATGCCACGCGCCCTGCAGGCGGCAAATGGGGCCGCATCGTGGGGCACGCCCGGGCTGATCACCACCATGTCCGCCTCTGCGAATACTTCCGGTCGGTTGCCGCCCAGTTCGAGCCTGATCCCCTTTTCGCGCAGGGCCAGGGCTGTGGGGGACAGGTGGGCCTCGTGCGCCGAATCGGTCGCCGTCACCACCGCTCCGCGCCGGGCCAGAAAAGCGGCCACGGCGGTGCCGGAAGCCCCGAGCCCCACCACCGCTATTTTTTTACCGGACAGCTGCATAATATAAATGGTTTAATGTTCTATGTTTTGAAATTCCGAGATTGACAAGTAACCTCAGAACCTTGAACATAAGGTGTTCACTGGTTCTTCGTTCAGCGTTCCCCGTTCAGGGTTGAAGGATCAACGCTTTTTAGTGACCCGCAACCCGTAACCCGTAACCCGCAACCCTGCACCCTGAATCTTAAACCCTGCACCCGCTTATTTCCCATCACCTCTGGCCTTTGGTACTGTTATCTCAATTTGAGCGTGCTCATCGCCAACAGTGCCAGGGCCAGGGCGATGATCCAGAAGCGCACGATCACCTTGGGTTCGGCCCAGCCTTTCAGCTCGAAATGGTGGTGCAGGGGGGCCATCCTGAAGATGCGGCGCCCCTTGGTGACCTTGAAGAAACCGACCTGAAAGATGACCGACAGGGCCTCGATCACGAACAGGCCGCCGACGAGCACCAGCAGGATTTCCTGTTTCGTAATGACGGCAATCGTTCCCAGCGCGCCGCCCAGGGGCAGCGAGCCGACATCGCCCATGAACATCTGGGCCGGGTAGGCGTTGAACCACAGAAAGCCGATCCCCGCGCCGGCCATGGCGCTGCAGAAAACCGCCGCTTCCCCGCAGCCGGACACATAGGTAATCTGGAGGTAGTCGGCGATCTTGACGTTGCCGGCCACGTAGGCGAAAATCATGTAGGTAATTCCGGCGATCGCCACCGGCCCGATGGCCAGCCCGTCCAGTCCATCGGTCAGGTTGACGGCGTTCGAGGTGCCCACGATCACGAACGCCGCAAAAACGACATATCCCCAGCCCAGATGCGGCGAGATGTTTTTAAAGAACGGTATCGTCACCTGGGTGTTGAAATCGGGCCGCGAGGTGACCAGCACGCCCGCCATGACGGCCACCAGGGTCTGCAGGATCAGCTTGCCCCGCGCGCTGAGCCCCTTGCTGCGTTTTTTAACCTGCATCAGGTAGTCGTCGATGAACCCGATGCCGGCATAGCTGGTGGTGACCATCAGCAGGACCCAGACATAAAAATTGGTCAGGTTGGTCCACAGCAGGGTCGAGACCACGATCGCGAAGATGATCAGGGTGCCGCCCATCGTGGGGGTTCCGGCCTTTTTCAAATGCGCCTGCGGCCCGTCGTCGCGGATGTACTGGCCGACCTGCATCTCGCGCAGTTTACGGATGAACCAGGGCCCCAGGATGAAGCAGATCAAAAAAGCCGTCAGGCTGGCATAGATCGCCCGGAACGTGATGTACCGGAAAACGTTGAACGCCGATATGCTGGTGTGCAACGGGTAGAGGAGGTGGTACAGCACGGTTTTCCTTATTGTTAAAGGTTCAGCGGGTTGAACAATTTAAAACGAAAATCGACCGGCAAAGACCATCCAACACCGAACATCGAATGCCGGACGTCGAATAAGTAAGGTCGCTTCGCTCCACCAGCCGTTTATTAAGGTGACCATTGCTTGAGTCCCCAGACGATTTCTTCCATGGCCATTGCCCGCGAGCCCTTGACAAGGACCCAATCCCCCGGCCTCAGGGTCCGGCGCAGCGCCTGCAGGAGAACCTTTTTGGTTCCGGTGACAATCGCCGCCGCATCCATTCCGGCCAAGCGGGCGCCGCGGCCGACGACGGCGGCAAACTCGCCCGTTGCAAAAAGGCCGTCGATGCCCTTCCGGGTGCACAGGGCACCCAGTTCGTGGTGCAGGACCTGCGCCTGCCGTCCCAGCTCGCGCATGTCGCCGGTGACGAAAAAGGCCCGCTGCTGCCGGCGCAGGGCGGCAAGGGTCGCCAGGGCGGCCGCCATCGAACCGGGGTTGGCATTGTACGTGTCGTCGATCACGTGGA
>JBAPWQ010000266.1:0-9710 GCA_049283795.1 Desulfobacterales bacterium
GTGATTTCCTCCGAGGACCTCGAGGACCGCCTGACCCCGCTTTACAAGGCCCTGCACATTTCCAGGGGCCAGCTGGAAACGCTGACCGGCATCCGGGAACGTCGGCAATGGGACCCGGGCTTCAGCATGGCGGAAGGGGCCGTGCGGGCCGGCCGCAAAGCGCTGGCCGCCTCCGGCATCGCCCCGGAAGAGGTCGGCCTGCTGGTCTACGGCGGGGTCTGCCGTGACAACATCGAGCCGGCCACCGCCTGCGCCGTCTCCCACGGTTTGAACCTGCCACCGCAGGCCCAGGTCTTCGACGTGTCGAACGCCTGCCTGGGCGTCCTGAACGGCATGATCCTGGTCGCCAATGCAATCGAACTGGGCCAGATCAGGGCCGGGCTGGTCACGGCCTGCGAAACCTCGCGCGAGGTCATCGACCTCACTATCGATCATCTGAACGCCTCGTGCGACATGGATTTTTTCAAAAAAAACATCGCCACCCTGACCGGCGGCTCGGGCGCCGTGGCGGTCCTTATGGTTGCGGATAGCCTGTCGCGCAACGGTCACCGGCTGATCGGCGGCACCGTCCGGCACGCCAACCAGCACCACCGGCTGTGCCGGTGGGCGGCCCCGAACGGCACCCCCTCCGACCGGCCCTGTATCGAAACCGACGCCACGGGAATCCTCAGCAACGGCGTCCGGCTGGGAAGCGACACGTTCCAGGCTTTCCGGCATGAACTTGGCTGGGGGCCAGACCTGCCCGAGCGCATCATCTGCCACCAGGTCGGCCGCACGCATCAGGAAAACATTCTGGCCGCCATCGGCGTGCCGGCCGAAAAAGACTTCAGCACCTACCGGCATCTCGGCAATATCGGTTCGGTCTCCCTGCCGATAACGGCCGCCATCGCCGCCGACCGCGGGGTGCTGCGCCAGGGCGAGCGCATCGGATTTCTGGGGATCGGCAGCGGGTTGAACTGCCTGATGCTCGGCATAAAATGGGGCGGGGGGTGAAGACGCGCGTGGACAAGCCGGTCGACCGGTCGCTCTGGCGGCATCTCTATCCGTACAAGTCCCATTTTATCGAGCACAGGGGACTGCGGTACCATTACCTGGACGAAGGCTCGGGCGAACCGGTGCTCATGGTTCACGGCAACCCGACCTGGTCGTTTTATTTCCGCAGCCTGGTCGATGCCCTCTCGCCGGGCTATCGCACGATCGTGCCGGATCATATCGGCTGCGGCCTGTCGGACAAGCCTGGGCTCGACCGCTACGACTTCCGCCTTAAAAGCCGCATCGAGGACCTGGCACACCTTGTCGCCCACCTCGACCTGCGGCGGAAACTGACGCTGGTGCTCCACGACTGGGGCGGCGTCATCGGCCTGGCTGCGGCTCTGCGGCGACCCGAGCAAATCGGCCGGCTGGTCATCCTCAACACGGCCGCATTTGCACCGCCGGCGGGCAAAAGGTTGCCGTGGCGGCTGCGCATCATCCGCAACGTCCCCGGACTGGCCCGGCCGGCCGTGCTGGGCGGCAATCTTTTCGTGCGCGCCGCGCTGCGCATGGCGCCCCGGCGCCGGCTGGCACCTGCGGTTCGCGCCGGACTGGCGGCCCCTTACAACTGCCGGCACAACCGCCTGGCCACGCTGATGTTCGTGCGCGACATCCCGCTCGGCCCGGCCGATCCCAGCTACGGCGCGGTTGATTTCGTGGACAAAAACCTCCACCGGCTCGGCGGCCTGCCGGTGCTGATCTGTTGGGGCGCGCACGATTTCGTTTTCGATGCAGATTACCTGCGGGAATGGCGGCGGCGTTTTCCAGACGCCGAGGTGCACCGGCTGCCCGGTGCCGGACACTACCTGCTCGAGGACGCCCCGGACCGAATCGCCGGGCTGATCGGCCGGTTCCTGCACCGGCATCCGCTCTGAACACGCAAAAGAGTGTCGATTTTATGGATTTTGACCACCCCTTAAGCGGGATCGATCTTTTTGACCCGAGCGCTGCCGGGCCCCTGGGTGACCGGCCGCTAAACGGGCCGCAGTCCAAACCGCCCGTCTGGACCCCGGTCGATGCCGCGCCGCCGCCTGAACCCGCGGCAACCGACCCCGTTTTCAACGTCGCCTCTTTCCTGAAGCGTATGGCGCGCGTCCAGCCGCACAAAAAAGCGGTGATCTGCCCCTGTGGCGGTGATCGCCGTGGACACGTGGCCTATACTCACCTGACGTTTCAGCAGCTCGACCAGGAATCGGACCACCTGGCCTGGGGCCTTCAAAGCGCGGGCATCACCCGCGGGACGCGCACCATCCTGATGGTCAGGCCGGGCCTCGATTTCTTCACCCTGATTTTCGCCCTTTTCAAAAGCGGTGCCGTGCCGGTGGTCGTCGATCCGGGCATGGGGCTCCGGCGCATGGCGGCCTGCTTTCGACAGTCGCACCCGGCGGCCTTTATCGGCATCCCCGCGGCGCATGTGCTGAGGATTTTGTTCCCGCGCTTCTTCGGATCGGTCAAGGCCTGTGTCACCGTCGGTCGCCGGTGGCTGCCGGGCGGCCGGCGGCTTGCGGACCTGGCCCGCATCCGGCGCGCGCCCTTTCCCGCGGCCCAGACCAGCCGCGATGAAACCGCGGCCATCCTGTTCACCACCGGCAGCACCGGTCCGGCCAAGGGCGCCGTTTACACCCACGGCATCTTCGCCGCCCAGATCGCGGCCATCAAGACCCACTTCTTCATTTCCACCGGCGAGATCGACCTGCCGACCTTTCCCCTGTTCGCACTTTTCGACCCGGCCCTGGGCATGACGGCCGTCATCCCGGACATGGACCCCACCCGCCCGGCGCAGGTCGATCCTTTGAAAATCATCGCGGCCATCACCGACCAGGGGGTCACAAACATGTTCGCCTCCCCGGCCCTGCTGCATCGGGTGGGGCGCTACGGCCGTGAAAACGGCATCAGCCTGCCGTCCCTGAAGCGGGTCATCTCGGCCGGCGCCCCGATCATGCCTGCCAACATCGAACAGTTCACCGGACTGCTCGGAGAGGAGGCCGAAATCCACACCGGCTATGGCGCCACCGAGGCGATGCCGGTCGCCGCGATCGAGGGCCGCGAAATTCTGACCGACACCCGCTCCCAAAGCGAAAAGGGCGGGGGCATCTGCGTCGGTGCGCCCCTGCCGGGGGTCGAGGCGCGCATCATCGTCATCGACGACGCCCCGATCGCCACCTGGTCCGAGGGCCTGGCGGCCGGCGACGGCATGGTCGGAGAAATCATCGTCAGGGGCGAACAGGTGACCCGGCACTATTTCGAAGACCCCGCCGCCGACGCGCTGGCAAAGATCGAGGATGGCGACGGCTTCTGGCACCGCATGGGCGACCTGGGCCGTTTTGACGAAAAGGGCCGCATCTGGTACTACGGCCGCAAGGGCCAGCGGGTGGTCTGCGGCGGCACCACCCTGTTTACCATTGCCTGCGAGGCGATCTTCAACACCCACCCGCTGGTGTATCGCAGCGCCCTGGTCGGTGTTGGCACCGCTCCGAACCACACCCCGGTCATCTGCATCGAACTCGAGCCGGGCCAGGGGCCAGTCGACAAGGACCAACTGACCCGTGAGCTCCTGGAACTGGCCCGCGGCAGCGACCTGACGCGCACCATCACGACCGTGCTCTACCCCGGAAAATTTCCGGTGGACATCCGCCACAACGCCAAAATTTTCCGGGAAAAACTGGCCCGCTGGGCCCAAAAAACCGCCGGGCTTGACGTCCCGTGACGTTCTGAGGGCAGACCATGACCGTGACCCCGGTGCCCGAGTTAAAAAATAAGCGGGTTCTGGTCACCGGCGGCTCCGGCTTTCTGGGCCGGTCCGTCGTCCAACGGCTCCTGGCGGAAGGGGCGCTGGTGCGCAGCTTTTCACGCCGCCCTTCCCCGCTGCTCGCGGCCGCCGGCGTGGATCAACTGCCGGGCGACATCGGCGATGCGCAGGCCGTTGCCGCCGCCTGCCGCGATGTCGCCGCGGTGTTTCACGTCGCGGCCAAGACCGGTGTCTGGGGATGCGCGGCGGAATTTTACCACGCCAACGTCCGGGGCACCCGCAACGTCATTGCCGCCTGCCGCGCCGGTGGCGTCGAGGCCCTGGTCCACACGTCCTCGCCCAGCGTCGTCTTCGACGGCACGGACATGCAAGGCGTCGACGAGTCGGTGCCGTATCCGAAACACCATCCGGCGCCCTATCCGCACACCAAGGCCCTGGCCGAAAAGGACGTCGTAGCGGCCGCCCGCACCGGGCTGAAGACCATCGTGCTGCGGCCGCACCTGATCTGGGGCCCGGGCGACGGCCACCTCGTTCCGCGCATCATCGGGCGCGCGCGGCGCCTGCGCCGGATCGGCGACGGCCGCAACCGGGTCGACACGGTCTACATCGACAACGCCGCCGCCGCCCACATCGCGGCGGCCAAGTGCCTGATGGCCCGGCCGGAGCTGTCGGGCCGCATCTACTTCATCAGCCAGGGCGAGCCGGTTTATCTCTGGGAGATGATCAACGCGATCCTGGCCGCTGCCGGCCGGCCGCCGGTGCGAAAGAAAATATCCCGGCGGACCGCCGGCCGGCTGGGGTTTCTGCTGGAAACAGTTTATCGGCTTTTGCGGCTGAAAAGCGAGCCGCCGCTGACCCGGTTCGTGGCCGAAGAACTGGCAACGGCCCACTGGTTCGACATCGGCGCCGCCCGCCGGGACCTGGGCTACCGTCCGGCGGTGTCGACAGCCGAAGGCCTGCGCCGCCTGGCCGAGTGGCTGGACGCCACCGGCCAGCGGGACGCCGAGAAACCGTCTCATCGGCCATCGAGAATTTAAACCGCAGGGGCACGGCGCACCGTGCCCCTACGATCCGGGGCGTTATTCGCCGGCGACATCGGGGTCGGCCCAAAGTTCCGGTAGGGGCGATTTTTTTGCCCTCCCAGAACGTCGGCCACCATTCGCGCCCCCCCATCCGGGGCGTCGATACGGTGTTTTCAGGTAACGAGGCAGGGGCGCGCCCCTTGTGGGTGCCCATTAGACGGGCTGAAGGGCAGGCACGAGGCCTGCCCCTGCGGGTTCAATCCCGCCGCCGGCGGGCCACAACGGGCCCAACCGGCCTAACCGGCCAACGGGCCAACCGGCTCAACGGGCCAACGGGCTAACGGGCCCAACCGGCCCAACCGGGCAACCGACCAACCGCGACGAAGGAGCACCAATGAAACTCATCGATATTTTGCCGCTCGAAGAATGGATCGCGCTTGAAAAAGACCTCCACAACCGCTATGGAGTCGATGTCAATGTCTTCGACACCTCCGGGGTGCGCATTTCGGACTTCAAGGCCTGGGTCAACCGGCTGTGCCCGGCCATCAAGGCCACCGACAAGGGCCAGAGCTTCATCTGTGCGGTGGCGCACATGAACATCGCCGCCCAGGCCATGCAGACCCGCCGGGCGGCGATCGAGGAATGCGACGCCGGCCTGGTCAAGATCGTGGTGCCGGTTTTCGTCGACGAGGAGTTTGTGGGTGCCGTCGGCGCCTGCGGCCTGATGCTCGAGGAGGGCGAGATCGACACCTTCCTGATCGACAAGACCACCGGCATCGACGAGGAAACGGCGCAGGGCCTCGCCGCGGACGTCGCCACGATCTCGAACACGGCGGCCGAATCGCTGGCCGGGGACATGACGCGGCGGGTGGCGGCCATCGTTTCCGATTACAAACGTCGTCTCGTAACGTAAATCGTTTCGGGCCGGGGCCTTTTGCGACAGGTGCAGCCGCGTCCGGCAACCGCGCCGGTCTCGGCCGGGGCGTACAGCGGAACGTCGTCGTCACGCGACCGATCCGCAGGAGAGATGACAGGAGAAGTGATGTGATGGCGTTAAAAGATGAGGTCTTGATCATCGGCGGCGGCGTTGCCGGTCTCTCGGCTGCCCTGGGCCTGTCGCAGCTGGGCATCCGGTCGGTGCTGGTCGAAAAGAAAGCCGGCCTGGGAGGCTATGCGGCCCAGTATGCCTGCAAGGCGACCACGGCCTGCGTCAAGTGCGGCGCCTGCGTGGTGATGGAAAAAATCAGCCGGGCGGTCGCGGACCCCGACATAGAGGTGCTGACCGGCAGCCGGGTCGAGCGGATGTCACGAGTGCAGGGGTTCGAGGCGCTCATCAGCGGCGCAACCGGCGACGGGCCGCCTGCGAGCCGCACCCTCACGGCCGCGGCCGTGATTCTGGCCTGCGGATTCAAGCCCTTCGATCCCGAAAGCAAGCCCTACGGCTACAAGCGCTTTGCCAATGTCGTCACCAATCTGGATCTCGAGAGAATGCTGCGGGCCCACAGCGTGCCCTTGCGGCCGTCGGACGGCGCCGCGCCGGCGCGCATGGCTTTCGTCCAGTGTGTCGGCAGCCGGGATGCCAGCCTCGGCCACCTGTGGTGTTCGAAGGTCTGCTGCGCGTCGGCCCTGCGCATGGCGCGCCTGATAAAGATGCGGCGACCGGCCACCGAAATGACCTTTTTCTACATCGACATCCAGAGCTTCGGCGAGCGGTTTCAGGATGTCTATGACGAGATCCGCCGGGACTTTCGCATGATCCGCGCCCTGCCCGGCGATGTTTTCCAGGCCCCGGACGAGTCCCTGACGGTCGTTTATTACGACAGCCAGGGCCGGCAGAGCCACGAAGAGCCGTTCGACCTGCTGGTTCTCTCGATCGGCATCACCCCGGCCGGGGATGCCGAAGAGCTGGCGGGCATGGCCGATCTGCCGATCGGCCCCGCCGGTTTCGTTTCGGCCGCGGCGGCCGGCCGGCCGCAACCGGCCGCCGGTGTCTTCGCCGCCGGGACGGTGTGCGGGCCGATGAGCATCGCCGAAGCGGTGGCCGCCGGTGATTCTGCGGCCCAGGCAGCGGCCGCTTATCTGCGGGGCGCCCGGAATGTTTAGTTCGGGGTGTCGCAACTTGAAAGGGGAGGTTTCTTTTGACCGGTCCGAGCTTGATCATCGGCAGTGGATGCTGCGCGAACGAGGTGGCCCGTCTGCTGGCGGCCGCCGGCCGCGATGTCCTCGTCGCCGTCGCGGATGATGCCGCCGGCGATCGGCCGCACCCGGCGACCGGCGGTCCCGGCGTCGGGGCGATCGAACGCCTGCCCGGCGCCCGGCTCCTGGCCTGCCACGGCTTTGTCGGGCGTTTCGAAGCGACGTTCACACACAATGGGGCCACGCGCGTGCAGCGGGCGGCGACCATCGTCGTGGCCGAGGATACCCGGCGCCGGCCCAATTTCGATCTGTACCGCCTGCGGGCCGCAGCGGCCGTGCGCTCGCTTTCGGACTTCAAAAAAGACCTGGCGGCAAATCCCGCGGGGTTCGCCGACCGCCGCATCGTTTTTTTGCACGGCCTGCGGCAGGAGAGCACGCCCGTGATGGCCGAAGAGGTGTTTCGCAGCGCGCTCGAGCTGCAGAAGGTTCCCGGTGCCCGCGGGCACGTCCTGACCGGCAATCTCAAGGTGGCCGCCGCGGGGCTCGAAGTCTTCTACCGCGATGCCCGGCAGGCCGGCACCTTATTCTTCAAGTTCAGCGACACACAGCCGGCCGTCACCCAGTCCGCGGACGACGGGGTCGTGATCGGGTTCCGGGACGAGGTGACCGGCCAGGACGTGCGCCTGGCGGCTGATGTCACCGTCGTCGACGAGCGCATCGTCCCCGCCCCTTACCTGGAGCATCTCGCCGCCGTGCTGGGCCTGCAGCGCAGCCCGGCGGGTTTTCTGCAAACCGAAAACGTCCATCGCCTGCCGGTTTACACCAACCGGCACGGCATCCTGGCGGTCGGGCCGGCGCGGGCCGTCCTGTCGTCGGCCGACCTTAAACGCGAGGCCGCCTGCGGCGCCCGGGCCGCACTCGGCCTGGCCGGGCCGGACGCCCGCTTACCGGTGGATACGGCCGAAATCGACCCTGGCCAGTGCATCCACTGCCTGACCTGCTACCGTCTGTGTCCGTATGGCGCCGTCACCAAAGCCAGCCGCATCGCGGTGGTCGCAGACGCCTGCGCGGGTTGCGGCATCTGCGTGGCGGAGTGTCCGCGCGGTGCCATCCGGCTGGGGGCGCTTCCCGCCGCCGGAAAACCCGCCAGCGCCACCGCGGCGCCGGTCCGATCCGGCGCAGAACCGGGCGTGGTCGTTTTCTGCTGCGCCCGCTCGGCCGACCGCGCCCGCACCCTAGCCGTAGGCAGCGTGCCGGAAGCGGCCGACGGGCTGAAAGTCATAACGGTCCCGTGTGCCGGGGCCGTTTCCGTGCGCGACATTCTCGGGGCCTTTGCCGCCGGCGCCGGTGGCGTGCTGGTCCTGACCTGCCACATCGACAACTGCCATTCCGAAACCGGCAACCGGCACGCGCGGCGGCGGGTCGAGTATCTGGTGGACCATCTGGAGCAGATGGGTTTTGGCGGCGATCGCCTCCAGGTCGCCACCCTGGCCGCCAACATGCCGACCGAGTATGCCGATGTGACCCGCCGGTTTTATCAGAACGTCAAAACTATGCGAATCAGAGGTGACCAATGAACGAAACCCCGCACCCGACGATCGATGGGGCCGGTTTCGCCCCCGACCGTTTCGACTCCTGGCCGTACGCGCAGGATGTCTGCCTGACCTGCGGCTTGTGCGCCAGCGCCTGCCCGGCCTCCGGCATCGACGGTTTCGACCCGCGCACCATCGTGCGCATGGTCGCCCTCGGGCAGGAAAAGGACATCGTCGAGGCCCGCTGGCCATGGATATGCACCATGTGCGCCAAGTGTGAAGTCCTTTGCCCGATGCAGATCGATATCCCGAACATCATGCGCTCCATCCGTTCCCTGCGCGACCGCGACCAGGTGCCGGGCATCCTGCACAAGGGGGTCGATGCGGCCTTAAGGACCGGCAACAACCTCGGCCTGCCGACCGAAGACTTCGTCTTCATCGTCGAGGACGTGGCGGCCGAAATCGCCGAGGAACCGGGTTTCGAGGATTTCAAGCTGCCGATCGACAAGAAGGGCGCCAACATCCTGTCCACCATTCACAACAAACTGGTCAACACCCACACCGAAGACCTGAAGCACTGGTGGAAGATTTTCCATGTGGCCAAGGAAGACTGGACCATCACCTCCGAAGCCTGGGAGGGCACCAGCTGGGGGTTTTTCACCGGCGACGACGAGGCCATGAAAGTCATGGCCGGCCGCATCGTCGCGCAGCTGGAAAAGTTGGACATCAAAAACCTGATGTGGCCCGAGTGAGGGCACGCTTATCTGGCGACCAGGTCTGGTCTCGAAAAATGGTATCCCGAAACCTTGAAGAAGATCGGCACCTACACGGTCTTCGATCTGCTGACCAACTACATCGAGCAGGGCCGCATCAAGCTCGACAGGAAACGCTTCGATGTGCTGGCCACTTACCACGATCCGTGCAACTACTGCCGCAAGGCGCAAAAGTTGTTCGGCCACGGGTACTACGAAGAACCGCGCTGGATCCTCTCGCAGTGTCTCGAAAACTGGGTCGATCTCTACCCGTCGCGCGAGCATCAGATCTGCTGCGGCGGTGGCGGCGGTTCCCTGACCACGGGCTATCACGAGGAAAGGGTTTTTTACGGCCGCCGGAAAATGGCCCAGATCAAGGCCTCGGGCGCCGGCATGATCGTGGTCCCCTGCCACAGCTGCCACGGGCAGTTCAACAACATCAAGAAGCATTACGGCCTGCAGGACCTGACGGTCAAATACCTCTGGG
>JBAPWQ010000267.1:0-6732 GCA_049283795.1 Desulfobacterales bacterium
CACCCGGCCAGGGCGCCGTGTTTTACAGTGGCGAAGAGGTGATCGGCGGTGGGTGGATCGAATGAGGGTGAGAAGGCGAAAGGCGGAAGGCCAAAGGCGAAGGGAAAAGGTGGAGGTGGAGGTATAAGATGTAAGGTATAAGGTGTAGGATGTAAGGTATAAGGTTTAAGGTATAAGGTTTAAGGTGTAAGGCTTTTAAGCTTCGGGAAAAACTACAAATGGCAAACGGCTAATGGCAAACGGCATATGGCATACGGGCCAACCGGCTCAACGGGCTAAACCGGCAAACGGGCTAACGGGCTAACGGACAAACGGGCTTAACCGCCCTGACCTGTGTCATGTCTCCAGGTGATCCTGAATTATATAATCATTATGTTAACAGTAACATAATGCTATTACCTAATGTTAAAGTTTAAATTTTTTACGCTTGGGTGCAAGGTCAACCAGTACGAGTCCGACGCGCTGGCGGCGCGGCTCCACGCGGCCGACCTCATACCGGCTGGCCCCGATGAAACGGCGGACCTGGTCATCGTCAACACCTGCACCGTCACCGGCCGGGCCGCCATGCAGTCCCGGCAGGCAGTTCGGCGCGCCGTGCGCGAGAATCCCGGGGCGCGGGTGGTGGCCATGGGGTGCTATGCCCAAACGGCAGCGGCGGAGATCGCGCGCATCGACGGCGTCCATGTGATCGCAGCCGCCGCCGACCAACCGCACCTGCTCGATCTGGCTCTCGGCCGTCGCGGCCGTTCCACCGGCCGTCAGCAGCTCGTCGATACCTTTTCGCAAACGGGTCCGGCCCACGGACCGGTAACCGGCAACCGTGCCCGCCCCTTTTTAAAAATTCAGGACGGCTGCGAGGCCTTTTGCTCCTACTGCATCGTCCCCTACGCCCGGGGGCCCAGCCGAAGCCTTGCACCCGACCAGGCCGTCGAGGACATCCGCAGAATCAGCCAGGCCGGCTTTCACGAAGTGGTCCTGACCGGAATTCATCTCGGCTGCTACGGCAACGATCTCACGCCGCCGACAGACCTGCTGGCATTGCTGGGCCGCATCCGCGCGGCCGGCGCCATCGACCGCGTGCGGTTGAGTTCGATCGAGCCCCGGGAGCTTTCCGATGCGCTGACAGGCTTTGCGGCCGAGGCCGGCCGGGGGCCGGGCCGGATCTGCCCCCACTTTCACATCCCGCTCCAGAGCGGTGATGACGCCATCCTCAAAAAAATGAACCGGCCTTACACCGGCGGCTTCTTCGCCGGGCGGGTCGGCAAGATCCTGCAACTGATGCCCGATGCCGCCATCGGGGTCGATATCCTGGTCGGTTTCCCCGGTGAAACCGACGCCTGCTTCGCACACACCCGCCGGTTGATCGAAGATCTTCCGGTGGCCTATCTGCACGTTTTTCCGTTTTCGCCCCGCACGGGCACGCCCGCCCGCCATTTTACCGAAAAAGTTCCGGCAGCGGTCGTGAAAGAACGCTGCCGGGTAATGCGGGACATCGGAAAACAAAAGAAACAGTCGTATTACAGGAAATTTGTCGGCCGGCCGCTCGATATCATCATCGAAAACCGCCGCCACCTGCCGCCCGGGCATGTCATCGGAACCTCGGCCAACTACATTCCGGTCCTGGCCAAAATATCACCCCATCAAAACAACCGTGTCCAAAAGAACGGCCGGGCACCGCTCAGGGTCGTAATCGAAAGAATCGATCGGGACGCGCGGGTATTCGGCAGGCCGGAATAAACGGCCCGGATCGCTTTGCCGTTACTGGTACCTGCGGCCGCGCCCGCCCGGCGGCGGACGCGGCGATTCATGTTGCACCCGCCGGCCTTGATTTCTGCGGTTCAATTGTTAAAGTCCACCAGGGCACCGCGGAGGGAATGACAATGAGTGAAAACCTGCCGGATGTAAAAGAAGATGCCGTTACGGACATCGACGAAGAGGTGACCGAGCCGCCGATGTTCAAGGTGCTGCTGCACAACGACGACTACACCACCAAGGAGTTCGTCGTCAAAATAATCGTTTCGGTCTTCGGCAAATCCCTCGAAGAAGCCACCCAGCTGATGTGGGCGGTTCACAAAAACGGCGTCGGCGTGTGCGGTGTCTACCCGTTCGAAATCGCGGAAACCAAGGTCAACCTGGTGACCGCCACCGCCCGGGAAAACGGCTTTCCGCTGCGCTCCACGATGGAACCGGAGTGAGCGCCGCACCGTTTGAAACGAATGCCCCGCGCGCGACCCAATTTCCCCGCCCCACCCGCTTCACCAGCCGGAATTTTGCCTCTGTGACCCATCGGTGAACCTGTTTTGGCTGCGCTGTTTTTTTGGCTGCGCGCCGGAAGCCAAGAAATGTATTTCCCGGCCGCGAGAATTAGCGTACACTGACCCTCAGTCGATCACCCGCGCATCTATTCGATCTGCTATCAACCGATGGAGAGCCTGATGAGAACCCGATACCGAATCGCCTTTCTTTTTTTCGTCTGCCTGCCGCTGCTTGCCGGTTGCGCCGCCTATACCGAAATGAAAAAACAGGACGATTTCAGCGAGACCTCGCGGTCCTATGAAAAAATGATCTTCTGGTCGAACTTCGACACCGCCGACTCGTTCCGTGACCCGCAGGACAAAGAGGCCCATCCGCTCGACATCGAAGACCTCAAAAAGGTCAAGGTCACGGGCTATTCGGTCAAGAAGGTGACCGTTTCGGAGGATCAATCGGAGGTGCGCCAAGTCGTCGAGATCGGGTATTACCGGATTGACGAGGTCAAGGTGAAAACCATGCGCGATCAGCAGGTGTGGGTGTATAACCCTACCCTGGCAAGGTGGTACCTGCACAGCGGGCTGCCGCCGTTCGAGTAGCCGGCCTTCAGCGTGTCTTGCGTTCTTTTTCTATCATTTCGTATGCTTCCTGGATCTCGCGAAATTTGTCCTGGGCGAATTTGGTGAACTCTTCGGGAAACCCGTTCGAGACGATCCGGTCCGGGTGATATTTCATGACCAGTTTGCGGTACTGGCTCTTGATCTTCTCATCGCTGTCGTCGGGCTTGACCCCCAAAATGGCATAGTATTTGTCGGCCGTGGGCGCATAGCGCGCGCGCAGAGCGCTATACACCGCTTCATCGAAACCGAAGATGCGCACGGCCACAAGAATCAGGCGGTCCTCATGGGGGTTCAATTCCCCGTCGGCCACCGACACCCGCAGGAGGATATCGATCATCAGCCTTAAAATCTCAGGCTGTGCGTGAAACTGACCGAAAAATTGGCCGGCAAACTCCTCGAAGGTGTTGGGGGAGTCGATCGCCGTCTGGAATATGTTCATGGCGACGATGCGGCTGTAAGGGTCCAGGTTCAGGTCCTGGAGCATGAAGCGGTTGATGGTGTCGATTTCCCGCTGGGTGACCCGGCCGTCCGCCCGGGCCAGCTTGGCCAGCATGGAGAAAGCCGCCACGAAGAACGTCAACTGCGCTTCCTGACCGGGACGCGGCCGGATCACCTCCTGCGGCAGTTCGACCAGCTGGCTCTGATCATAGGCATGGCCGAAAGCCGCCCCGGCGATGGCGCCCAGCGGCCCGCCGATGGCAAACCCGATCGTTCCCCCGACCAACTTTCCGATCCACCCCATCGTTACCCATTCTCCTCATTGCGCGTCATCTTCAGCGGCCCGCGGCCGGAAACGCTCCCGGCAGCGAGCCATCGGTTGACGCTTGCATTCCGGCTGATTCCATATTATTTCGATTTGAACTTACAAAAAACTGCTCACTTAAGATCCGGGACCTGATCGGTGCCCTGAATGAAACCGCGGGTGGGCACCGTCATGGCTTGGACCGCCAAACCGTCACCTGCGGGAGCGTTGAAACTAATTGAGATGTCCCTGGAAAACAACCCTTTTTTTCAGCGGCCGATGACCGCAAGTATCGGTGATCCGGACGCGATTCAGCCGCCATAAACCGCGCCGTCAACCTCATGCTGCAAAAGATTATGTCAAGCCGGCTCAACGCCGCCGGTCGGGCCGCACTGGACGCGGCGTTCCACCTGGCCATCGCCCACGGGGGGTGGGTGTCACCACCGGATGAACCCGCCGTTTACGGTCGGCCCTATGACCTTCGGGAACTGCCAGGCGACCGGCAGTGCATGGAAAAGTGCGTCGCGGAGGCCGACGGCACCTTGCTGCTGATCCAGGGTGACACCGAGGCCGAATCGAACGTCTGCCGCGCCGCCGCCCGCAAATACGGCCGCCCTTTTCTGGCCATCGACCTGGCGCAGGTTCCCGCCTTCAAAGCATCGTCGCTGATTGCGGACTGGCTGACCGGGGAAAAAATAGCCGTGCTGAATGTGGCCGGTCCGGAGGCGGACGAGGCGGCCAACACCTATGATAAAATATTTCACATGATCACCAGCGCCTACTGGCTGTGCCAGGGCAAAACCGAGGGCGTCCCCGCGCGCGGTCCCACCCGAACGGACGGCGGCTTGCCGACATCGGTCACCGCGGCCGTCGCCCTTCTGATCACCACAATGCCGTTAAAAGACAGGGCAACCCTGGCGAACATGACCGCCGGCGAACTCTCCATGCTCAATTTTACGCTCGGCGCTTACATTCGCAACGCGTTCGGACTGTGGAGCGGAAACGAAAGGCTGCTCGAATCCTGTCGAATCGTATCGGGCAACCTCGCCCTGTCGCACAAGGAGGCCGCCGGGGTGATCGTCAGGGAGTTGTGGCGGGAGTTGGGGCAGACGCACAAATTGCGGATCGTCAAATAAGCTTCATCGGCGGTATTAACGACCTGGTTTCCGATCGAAGCCCCGGCAGGGTTACCCGTATCGAGCAACGTCACTGCCGTGAAGCCGGGGGAAAGAGCCGCTGGCGCAGGGGCGTCTAATTCGACCCGCGGCTGCCGTAATAATCGAGGTTTTGAACCAGAAAGGACCGACCGTCGTCCTTGAGGTCCATGAAAATCTTACCCGCGTTCTCACGCCATTTTTTATCGGCCGGCAGCCACTTCAACAAGAAATCGCCCTCGACCCGCACCGTTTTGTTCACACTGTCGTAGGTGTATTGCTGCAGCTCGATGCGGTACACGATGGCGTCGATCGAATCGAAATTCTTTTGATACTTGGGCAGGAGGCTGTCAAACGGCTTGCCGTTTTCCTGCGCGCCCGGGCTGAAAAAATCGTCAAACCGGGTCAGGTCCTTGGCCGCGTAAGCATCGCAGTAGCTTTGCAGAAATGAGCGCAGCCGCTCTTCCAGCCGCACGTTTGGAGCGGGACCCGCGGCGGGGGCTGCAGCCGCCGGCTGCGCGGGCGTATCGCCGGCGTCCTTTCCGCGCGCCTGCCCGAGCACCGCGGGTGTTTTCCGGTCTAAAAGCGGCTCTGCGGCCGGGGCCGGCGCCGCCGGTTGGATGACCGCGGCCGCGGGTGCCGCCGGGGGGCTGGTCGGCGGTTTCGGCGACGGGATGGCAACCGCTTTTGAACCGGTCTCCGTCGGTCCGGCGGCCGGCGGCTCTTTTTTGCCGGGCATTGGCGGGTCTATTCTTTTCTCCGAAGTCGGGGCAAGGACTTTTTCCCGATTCGCCGCCGCCCCCCGCCGCTGACCGGCCTCTATTTCGGCCACCAGGCGCCTGATCCGATCCGTCCCCGACTCCCCGGGGTCGAGCTGCGCCGTTGCGCCGCGGTTGTCCCCGGCCGGGGCGGCTGCCGGTTTCAGCTCGGCATCCGGCGTGTTTTGCGGACCGGCCGCCCCGCCGGCGCGGCCATCGGACGCGGAAACGGTGCCGTCATTTTGGTCGCCGGCCGGCGGCTTGCTATCGGCGGGCGACGGGTTTTGCTCCGCGGAAATGGTCATGGTCTGATCGACGATGTCATATGGCTGCCGCTGTAAATCGGTCTCGGCGCCAACCGGCACCCGGCCCGCGGGCACGGTCGCGGCTTCCGGTACCGGCGGGCGGGCAACGGGCGGCGGGCCGCCACCGACCTCGGCCGCGGTTGTCCCGCCGGGCGCCGGTCCCTTCGCCGGGGGCGGCGGGGTCGCCGGTTCCTCCTGAGCTATGGGGGGTCGGGAGGCAAAAAAGCCGGCCGGCCGCAGCCTGGAGTTCAACAGCAGATAAACCGCCACGACAGCCAGGACGCAAAAGAGGCTGACAAGGGCGAGTCGAGGCGTTGCTTTTGGCCTGCGCCGCCCTGGTTCGAGCGCCGGGACCGGATACGGCGCCGGCGGTTCCGGCTGATCCTCGGCGTCTTTTAGCCTCAGTCCGGCCGGAATCCTGAGGTCCTGCTCGCATTCCTCGATCACATCGGCACCAATTGTCGTGACACCGGCCGAGTAGGCGCACAAGAGGGCGTGGTCGCAGACGATGTTGATCAGCCGGGGGCAGCCGCGCGAAAAACGATAAATTTCGTCGATGGCATCGGGACTGAAAATGTCGCGCATGGCACCGGCCACCTTCAGCCGGTGGCGGATGTAATGGCCGCAGTCGCGCTCGGTCAGCGAATCGAAATGAAAACTGATGATAATCCTCTGGCGGACGGCCCGGTTGACGGGATCCATCAAGAGGTCGCTGAATTCGGGTTGACCGACGAAAAAAATATTGATCAGCTTCCGGTCGCTCATCTCGATATTGGACAGCAGCCGGACCTGCTCTAAAATCTCCTCGTTCAGCCGCTGCGCCTCATCGATGATCAGCAGAACGTTTTTTTGCACAGCATGGGTTTTGCGGAGGAACTTCTTGAGTTCGATCAGAAACTCGCC
>JBAPWQ010000268.1:0-8447 GCA_049283795.1 Desulfobacterales bacterium
AAAAACCAAATCATCCCAAGTTTAAATTCAATACAGACAATATCGGCATACTGCTCGACTTCATAAAGCAACATGGCCAGTTCACGTCGAGTTCACCACTTGAATATCGCCTGCCGGACCCCGACGACGAACTCTTCCTCGAAGTTGCCATTGCCGGTAAAGTGCGATCTTTGGTCACAGGAAACATGGCCCACTATCCTTTACCCTCCCGAAAAGAAATAGATGTGTTTTTCTCCCTCTGCATTTATCGACTTTTATTGAATACACGGTAAATGAAGAGACACCGCGACCTATAGAAAAATTGAAAACGAAAAATCACCCGTACAGGCGTTACGATGTGGTGCAACAACTTTAGGGCCGACTTAGAGAGCCGGTCTGCTGAAGCAACCAAGACCACTTTTTAACTTAATGCAATAAATTGTTGCATTTTGCAATTAATTGGCTTATTTTATAGAAATCTTTTGAGAGGTGCAACCATGACAACGGCCGTCAGAGTATCGGAGGATTTAGTCAAACAGGCTAAAATTTATAGCAAAATCGATAAAAGGTCGGTAACCGGTCAAATTGAATATTGGGCCATGATTGGAAAATGCGCCGAGGAAAATCCAGACCTTACCTATAGTTTAATCAAGGAAATATTCCTCGGTCTTGCCGAATTGGAGCAAGGCGAATACTCCGAATACACCTTTGGATGACGACGAATGAAAATCGTTCACTCCCGATCTTTCGAACGGCGGGTCAAAAAGTTTAATCGGACTCAGAAAACAGCACTCGATGAACAGATCAAGTTAATCGTCGATAATCCAAATATCGGTATTCAAAAAAAAGGAGACCTGAGTGACGTACATGTTCACAAGTTTAAAATAAAAACCACTCAGTACCTTTTAGCCTATCGCTTTAATGAAAATCTGCTCGAGCTGATAATGATCGGTCCCCACCAAAATTATTACAGAGGTTTAAAGACTCATTTGAAAAAGAGCTGAGCAAAGGACTGTAAAAGAAGATTTTGAAGAATCTCGGTGCAAAGTGAAGGGTGCTGAAGGGAAACGACAGGCGATGGGGGCATGCAGAAAAAACCGAAGATAAAAAATCCGGTCAGCCGTGTGAGGCGCAGCGTCGGCCAGGCGCATCGGACGCTGACTCATTTCATAAAAAAACCCGGGCATGCACCGGGCACCTCGCCCGGCACGATCGTCCATCGCCCGGCAAGTGACGGCGCCGGCAGCCGCCTGACGCTCATCGCCTTCGATGCGGACCACTACCAGAAAAAAGAAATCGGTACCATCGCGGAAGCTTTTCCGCTCGCGCCAGCGCCGGCCGTCACCTGGATCAACATCGACGGTCTGCTCGACACCGCGCTCATCGAAGCGATTGGCCACCGGTTCGGACTTCATCCGCTGACCCTGGAGGACATCCTCAATCTCGGTCAGCGCCCCAAGGCCGAAGATTTCGACGCGTATGTCTACATCGTCTTCAAGATGCTGTCATACCCGCAGGACACGGACCACATCGAATCGGAGCAGGTCAGTCTCGTGGTGGGACATAATTTTCTGATTTCTTTTCAGGAAGCGCCGGGGGATGTGCTGTCGCCCGTGCGGGACCGGATCGAAAAGGGCAAGGGCCGCATTCGCCGGGCCGGCAGTGATTACCTGGCCTATGCCCTGATCGATGCGGTGGTCGATCACTACTTCATCGTCCTCGAAACCTTCGGCGAAAAGATTGAGGACCTGGAAGCCGAACTTCTTTCCGACCCCACCCCGCACAGCCTGCAGCACCTCTACGCGATGAAGCGCAACATTATCTTCTTTCGTAAGCAGGTCTGGCCGATGCGCGAACTGCTCAACCGGCTGGTCAAGGAGGAAACGCCATTGATCGATGCCTCGGTCGACGTTTTCTTAAACGATGTCTACGATCACACGATTCAGATCATCGACACCATCGAATCCTTCCGCGACATCATGACCGGCCTGCTCGATATTTACCTCTCGACCATCAGCAACCGCATGAACGAAATCATGAAGATGCTGACCATCATCGCCACGATTTTCATCCCTCTGACCTTTATCGCCGGCATCTACGGCATGAACTTCGAATACATGCCCGAACTCAAGTACCACTGGGCCTACCCGGCCCTGTGGGGAGTTTTCATCAGCATCTTCCTGGGCATGCTGGCCTGGTTTAAGCACAAAAAGTGGCTGTAAGGAGGTGACCGTATGTCCGCACCCGATAGACGTGCCACGATATATCTTGACCCGTTCATTCATAAAGCTTTAAAAATAAAAGCGTTGGAGACGTCTCGAACTGTATCCGATCTTGTCAATCAGGCTGTTAGAGAGGCGCTTGCCGAGGATCTTGCCGCTTTCGATCAAAGGGCGGATGATCCTCTGCTCAGTTATGATGAATTGGTGAGGAGGCTGAAGAAATATGGCCGGATATAGGGTCTTTTTCAAAAGCTCCGTGGAGAAGGATTTTTCCGCCATCCAAAAAAGGATGTGAAGAAAATCCTGAATCGCATAAAGAACCTTGAAGACAACCCCCGTCCACCAGGCTGCCAAAAATTAACTGTCCAGGAAAGGTACCGACTGCGACAGGGAAGATATCGAATCACTTACTCGATCCAGAATGATGCACTCACTGTTTGGGTCGTGAAAATCGGTCACCGCAAAGGTATTTATCGCTGAAGCCGGCCGATTGTCTGGATAGCATTACCAGCAAATGACCGGAGATTATGTGAAGGTTAATTTGCAGGTTTTTTTGGCAGCACACTCCTTTGGTGCTACCTTTTTCCGAACGATCTTTTCAGGTCGGAATATAATCACCAAACAGAACCAAAAAGTGGTAGAACGGTTACCAAACGCAATTTATCTTTGTACATTGAAATCATGGCTTACAATTTACAAAGATAATTCGAAGCCAGCTTCATAATTATTGTCTTGGTTTGCCCCTTCAGTAACACCTCCTGGCAATAAGAAATCAACATCCAATAATTTTATTGTGTCCAACTTATTTACAAATTGACAATAGTATACAAATATGTAAATTTATGTCATTATATTCAACCGCTAATTTCGACTCCGGTTATCTTGTACGGATTTAGAAAATTAGGAGCATGACACCTGTTTTCAACTCAAAGCGCGCCCGACAATCCGAGCTTCTGCAGTTGCTCTTGTTGGACACCCTGTATTCGCTCTCCGGCACCGGCCAGCTCATTTTTCACGGGGGAACGGCGCTGCGCTGGATCCATGGCGGGCCACGTTTTTCAGAAGACCTCTATTTTGTGACTGGTGCAACGATTAAGGAAGTTGGTCTTCTATGGAAACGAAGCCGCTCTAAAATGGTTCTGGCGTGTGTGGCTCAATTCGGACCGGGCCTGCTCGAGCAGCAGATAAAATCCAGTCGCAGGGAAGCTTTCAAGGCATTCTGCATCTACCGGCCTCAGAGCCAACGCGAGCGGGTCGCGGTCAAACTCGAAGTTGAGCGGCTGTCTGCCGGCCGACTCCCGGAAAATGAGCCCCACATCCTGCGTGATCTACAAGCCGTTTCGGGCTTGATGACTGCGGGTCAGCTGATATTACCCTATACGAGCAGCATCGTTATCGCCGAAACACCTCTTGAAATTCTCTCTGACAAAATCAGGGCTCTGTATGAGAGGCCCTTTCTGAAGGGGCGTGACATTTTCGATTTGTGGTGGCTGGTCAAGCATCGCCGGCTGACTCCGAACTGGTCAACCGTTCGTAAAAAGCTGGACATGTATCAAATAAATTTCAAGGCCGCCCGCCGGCCGGATTTTTTCCAGTCCCCCGACTCACGTCCGGCGATCCGGGAAGCTCTCGATGCGGACCTTCCGCGCTTCATCCCTCCGAATCTTTTGGACGTTTACCGCGCAGAGGGATATGAAGATTTTATCGGCACCACCGATACGGTTATGGCCGGACTCCTCGGGCAAGGCCTCAAGGAATATTTAGATGCACACCGACTCTGAAAAATCAACCATTCAGCGCCTGAAGCGCCTGCCCCGCCTCTTTCGCCTGCAAGATGCAGAAAAGGTGGCCCCGCACACCGCCGTATTCCTGTCACGTGCAGTCAAAAAAGGCCTGGTGCATCGCTTGAACCGCGGAAATTATGCCAATTCATTTCTGCATGGTTTCCCGCAGATTGAAGAGGTGGCGTGCTTTTTGAGGCCGCCGGCGTATGTGTCCTGCGAGTGGGCGCTGAATTACCACGGCCTCATCCTGCAATCGCCGGTGGTGTGCACCGCCCTTACACTTGGCTCTGCCGTGGGAAAAAAGCGCAGCATCGACTACCAGGGAATCACGATCGAGTTTTCCAGGATCGCGAAGAAATTGTTCTTCGGTTTCGATCAGAGAGACCATTGTCTGATGGCTACCGGTGAAAAAGCGATCCTCGATACGCTTTATTTCAGGGGACGGCTGCCGGTTGCGGATGAGCTGGAATTTTCAGGTGTCGATTTCGATGTGCTGTCAGAAATGGGAACCAAATTTCCCCTCACCGTCCGCCGTGCGGTTTCAAGTCTGTCCGACCGCCTCCATAAATGAGAAGCCGCCGTATCGAACGACTTTATACTTCCCGATTCTTAAACTCTTTTTACGCTAAATCAATTTGACGCCGTGTTTTTGGATCTCATGGACGAGAGGATCGATTGGTTCGAAGCCGTCAGGGCGAAATGGTTTGGGCTCGATACGCTCGTCAATCTCACTCGCCAGGCGCATCAGAACCAGGCGCTCCTCGAAAAGATCCTCAGAAAAGTCTGGTGAAACGACGGCCAGATCGATATCACTCCACCTGTCCTGTAGCATGTCTGCAAAAGAATTTCTCGAGCTGGATTTCCTTCTTGTGACCAACCTCCGTAAGATTTTCACCTCATCCACCCCGCCGGCATTTTCTTCTTTTCTATCAGCGGGCCTTTCTCCTTTTGCTCCTCTTCGGGGCGGTGCAGCAGTTTGAAGATGCTCGGGCCCAGAAGGCAGGTGATCACCGCTAACAGAACGATGGCGTCCTTAAAGCTCTCCGTGATGAATCCCTGTTCGCGGCCGATGGTGGCGGCCACGATGATCAGGCTCAGCCGGGAGGAGAGCAGGATGCCCAGGTTCAGGGATTTTCGGAAGGACGCCCCACCAAACTTGAAAAGCAGGCTCGGCAGCAGTTTTACGAGAACGGCCAGCGCCAGGAGCTTCAAGGTGAAAAGGACCTGATCGACCGACAGGATATTGAGCACATCGAACTGCATCCCGACGTTGATGAAAAAGAGCGGGATCAGAAATCCCGAACCGATCCCCGAGAGCTTCAGCTCGAGGTGGGCTTTTTCCTGAAAGACGATCGCCAGCATGGACCCGCCCATAAACGCCCCTAAAACCGGTTCGAGATGCACCAGTTCCGAAAAGGCCACGAACAGGAACAGCAGGGCCAGCGAGAAGCGCACGCCGAGTTCCTGGGAATCCTCGGCCGCCAGCAGGCGCGATACTTTTTCAGGGTGCCACCAGGACCACAGCCTTGCGGCTTTGAGCAGCAGGGCAAATCCGAAGAAAAGCGGCAGGGGTTTCAAAAACTGCCAGCCGAAGCCGTGCTCGTGCCACAGCACGTAAAACGTGATGCCGAACAAGGTCAGAAAATCGGCCAGGGTGGCGGCGATCAGGGCGGTCTGGCCGATAGGTGTGCGGCTCAGGGCCGCCTCCTTCAACGTCGGCACGACGAGCCCCAGGGAGGTGGTCGAAAGGACCAGGGCGATGAAAAAGCCCTGGCCGAGGAGGGCCGCCGCCGCCATCGACAGAAGGACGGTGCCGCCGAAAACCAGGAGTTGCAATACCAGTTGGCGGGGGCGCTGTTTGCGCAGCGCGCCGAAGTCGATTTCCATTCCGGCTTGAAACATCAATAACAGGAAGCCGAGTTGGGCCAGAAACGACAACCAGTTGCCTGAAAACTGGAGCTGTAGAACGCTCTTTCCCAGAACCACGCCGAAAAGAATTTCCAGAACGACCGCCGGCAGCCGGACCATCCGGCTGATGCCGGGCAGAAATGCCGCCCCCAGCGCCACGATGAGCAGGGACCAGGCGGGTTGAATGACCATGGTGCACTCCAGAATGTTCAGGTCGAAAATATCAGGTCGGGTCTGAGATCCCGGATAAGGGCGAAAATTTTTCGCCCCTACGAGACCGTCAGCCCTGTTCGCGGCGACGAAAGGTTGCGCGCTGAACGGTGCCTGCCTTCAGCGCGTGACGATCAGCACCGAGCAAGGGGCCTTGCGAACCAGGACATCGCCCACATTGGGGGCGAACAGCTCTTTTTCCCGGTTCTCGCTGCCTATGACGATGAGGTTGAACCGATCGGCGATGGCCAGGATTTCACGCACCGGATTTCCCTGTCGCAGGTGCTCGTCGATCTTGATCTTGTGGATGTGCGCCAAATCGCGCACGCGCCTGAGCATGCGCTCCGGCCAGGGCGTCGCGTCCGCTTCCTGGCCGTGCAGGTATTGCGGCTCTTCGACGATCACGACCGCCAGGCGGGCCTCGAACTGCTGCGCCAGATCGACGGCCACCGCCAGCGCCCGTTCGGCGGCTTGGGTCCCGTTGAAGGGCACGAGAATATGGTCGTAGGCTTTGGTAGCCTTTGATACCAGCAAGGGGCAGGCCAGGGAGTGAGCCAGGTCGATCGTCACCGGTTTGGTCAGGGATTTGAGCAGGGACGGTTCGAGGGCCGGAATCACAACGGTCCCCGCATCCTTCAGGTCGGCCAGCATCCGCTCGAAATTCTCCTCGCTCTCCAGGACCTGGATATCGAGGCTTTCGGCCCACTGATCCAGCTGGTCCCGCAGGCCGCAGGCTTCTTTGCGGCACAGCACCTTGATTTTCTTGATCTTGGTGTTCTGGGCCAGGTAAAAGGCCTCCCTGACAAGATCGGCCATGTCGGCGGCGTCCGCGGCTGGAAGCCCGATGACCAGGTTCTGGCCGTAGGTCAGGGGGAAGTGGGGCTGATCGCACTCGACCATGCTGCAGAAGGTTTTAAACAGGTCCGACCGGCCGAGGATGAGCAGGCGATCGCCGGCCTCGAAGGTGGTCGCGTCATCGGGAAATATGAGGCGGTTCTCGCGCAGAAGCCCCACCAGCCGCCAGTCGGGGTTTCCGGCCTGCAGGAGGGCGCGGCTCGAGGTCAAACCGGTTTCGTCGATCGCCAGTTCCAGCAACTCCCCCTCGCCCTGCCCTAGGTCGATCACGTTGACCCGCGGGTCCTTCAGGTACTGGTAGATCTTGCGGGCCGCCACCGCCGTCAGCAGAACGGTCCAGACATCGAGGTCCTGGAACTGCGGCAGCACGTCCGGGTCATGGACCAGGGCCAGGACGTTTTTGACCTCTTTCTCGCGCGCGAATTTAACGACGGCCAGGTTGACCCGGTCGTCGGGGGTGAGCGCGAGCACATAGTCCTGCTGTTCCAGGCCGGCCTCTTCGAGCACGACCGGGCTCGAGGCGTCGCCGGCGACAACGCGGTTGAGACTGGGAAACCGCTTGCTGAATGGCCCCAGCTTTTCTTCGCGCTTGTCGATCAGGGTGGTGTCCCAGTTTTCGCTGAACCGTTTCAGCAGCTCGTCGCTGATCCGGCCGGCCCCACAAATCAGTATTTTCAAAACGACTCCTCGAAGCGGCACCGCTCCATCGGCGGGTGCTTTCCGTCATGCCGGTTGCGGCCGGCGGGCTACTTCAATTCCTTGATCTTTTCCAGGCTTTTCGTTTTACCGATCATGATCAGGATGTCGCTGTCCTTGACGATGAAATCCGCCGCCGGAACGATGATGAAGCGCTCCGGCACCAGTTCCTTGACGGCGATCACGTACACATCGTAGCGGCTGCGCAGATCGATCTCCTTGAGGGTTTTGCCGATGAAAGACTTCGGCGGATCGACCTGCACCAGGTTGTAGTCTTCCTCCAGCGGCAGGAATTCAAGGATGTTCGGCCGGGTCAGCCGCCGCGCGAGCCGGGCCGCCGTGTCCTTGGCCGGCCGGATGGTATCCGAAGCGCCCAGTTTTTTCAGAATTTCGGCATGCGTATCGTCTTCGACCTTGGCAATGATGGTTTTGACGCCCAGTTCATGCAGGTGGTAACAAATCAGGATGCTGTTACTGATGTTGCCGCCGGTGCTGACGACCACGCTGTCCATCTCTTTGAGACCCAGGCCCTTGAGGGCTTCGGCGTCGGTGGCATCCAGGACGATGGCGGTCGTCGTGTAAGGCTCCACGGCCTGGATGCGGTCGCGGTTGCGATCCAGGGTGATCACTTCGTGGTTGCTCTCGAAAAGCGCTTTGGAAACGTAAAATCCGAAACTGCCCGCCCCGATGACGGCAAATCGCTTCATTGTTGACCTCCACTATGCGGTCGTGTAAGCGTTCACAGGGTGCCGCAGATGCAAGGCGTCGGGCGCGCCGGCGTACTGGTGTACGT
>JBAPWQ010000269.1:0-9057 GCA_049283795.1 Desulfobacterales bacterium
GCCGATTTTTACAGGATTTCCAACAGTGGTCTGCTGGTCATTCATGACGATGTGGACCTGTCATTTGGACGATTAAAAATCAAAGAGAAAGGAGGGCATGGAGGGCACAACGGGTTGAAATCGTTGATGAGCGTCTTTGGGGGCGGTGATTTTGTCCGCCTGCGCATCGGCATCGGGCGGCCGGCGGAAAAGGCCGACGTCACGGGCCACGTTCTGGGACGGTACTCCGTTGCCGAGTCGGATCTGCTGAAGCGGATCGTCGACAGGGCGACGGATGCGGTGGTGACCGTTCTGACCAGTGGGCTGCAGGAGGCAATGAACCGTTTCAACGACAAAAACTTTCTGGCTTCGCTGTAAACATTCACATTTTAGATGGAGGAGAGAATGAGCTACAATTTACCGTTGATTTGTGCGCTAGTCGGTCTGGCGGGTGTGCTTTTCTCGATCATCACCGCGAGTGTCGTGAAAAACGCTCCGTCGGGCAATGAAAAGATGAACGAGATCGCCAATGCCATCAAAACCGGCGCGATTGCCTACCTGAACCGGCAGCTGAAAAGCATGGGCATTGCCGCCGCCGTCCTTTTTATCCTGATTGCGGTTTTTCTGAATTTGAAAACCGCCATCGGGTTCATCTGCGGTGCGACGGCATCCTTCATCGCCGGCTATGTCGGCATGCGGGTATCGGTCATCGCCAACGTCCGCACGGCCGAGGCCGCGCGCGGCGGGCTTAAAAAAGGCCTGGCCATGGCGTTCAAGGGCGGTGCGGTGACCGGTATGATCGTGGCGGGCCTGGCCCTGACCTCGGTCGCGGGTTTCTACACCATCCTGCTCGCTACCGGAACCCCGGTGCGCGAGGCGGTCATCGCCCTGGTGGCCCTCGGATTCGGCGGCAGCCTGATCTCCATTTTCGCCCGTCTGGGCGGCGGCATCTTCACCAAGGGTGCGGACGTCGGTGCCGACCTGGTGGGTAAGGTGGAAGCCGGTATTCCCGAAGACGATCCCCGTAACCCGGCCGTCATCGCGGACAACGTCGGCGACAACGTCGGCGACTGCGCCGGCATGGCCGCCGACCTGTTCGAAACCTATGCCGTTACGGCCGTTGCCGCCATGCTGCTGGGCAACCTTTTGTTTCCCGATCAGTTGATCGCCACTGAATTCCCGCTGGTCCTGGGCGCTATTTCCATCGTGGCCTCTATTATTGCGGTCGGCTTCGTCCGGCTGGGCGCCAACGGCTACATCATGGGCGCGCTCTACAAAGGGATGTTCGGGGCGGCCATCCTGGCGGCGATCGCATTTTTCATCGCCTGCCAGAAGCTGATGCCGACCTTGGAGGTTCCCGGCGTCCGGATCATCACCCCCATGGCGGTTTTCTACTCGGCCCTGGTCGGCCTGGTGCTGACCGTCGTCATCGTCATCATCACGGAATACTACACCGGCATCCGTAAGCCCGTCAAACTGGTGGCGGAAGCCTCCACCACCGGTCACGGCACCAACATCATCGCCGGTCTGGCCGTCAGCATGGAAGCAACGGCGCTGCCGGTTCTGGCCATCTGCCTGAGCATCGGGACCGCCCATCACCTTGCCGGCCTGTACGGCATCGCGATGGCGGCCATGTCGATGCTGTCGATGACCGGCATGGTCATCGCCATCGACGCCTACGGCCCGATCACCGACAACGCGGGCGGCATCGCCGAAATGGCCGGCATGGACGAGAGCGTGCGGGCCGTCACCGACCCGCTGGACGCGGTCGGAAACACCACCAAGGCTGTCACCAAGGGCTATGCCATCGGTTCCGCCGGTCTGGCCGCCCTGGTCCTCTTTGCCGCCTACACCCAGGAATTCGTCCTGCACGGCGGCGGTGAGAAACTCTCTTTCGACCTGAGCAATGTCAACGTCATTATCGGCCTGTTCCTCGGCGGCATGCTGCCGTATCTGTTTGCCTCCATCTCCATGCGCGCGGTCGGCAAAGCCGGTGGGGCGGTCGTGGACGAGGTGCGGCGTCAGTTCCGTGAGATTCCGGGCATCATGGAAGGGACCGGAAAGCCGGACTACGCGGCCTGCGTCGATATCGTCACCAAGTTCGCCCTCAAGGAGATGATGATTCCGGCCCTTCTGCCGGTCGTGGTGCCGGTTGTCGTCGGTCTGGTCCTGGGCAAAATCGCCCTGGGCGGCCTGTTGATCGGCAGCATCGTCACCGGCCTGTTCCTGGCCATATCCATGACCACCGGCGGCGCGGCCTGGGACAATGCCAAGAAGTATATCGAAGACGGCCACCTGGGCGGCAAGGGCAGCGATGCCCACAAGGCGGCGGTGACCGGTGACACGGTCGGCGACCCCTACAAGGATACCGCCGGGCCCGCCATCAACCCGATGATCAAGATCCTGAATGTCGTGGCCCTGCTGCTGGTTCCGCTGCTGATCAAAATGGGATAACAGCGAATCGGGCTGTTCTGACGACTTAACGCAACATCAATCAAAAGGACCGACACCCGGCAACGGGGGCCGGTCCTTTTTTTTATTGATTATCGATTGGGGTCATGGTATAAATTTTGGGTCATTATTTTATTTAATATCACTCAGTTTGATTCGATTGCCCGCCCCGGACGGTTAATTTGCATCTGGTTTTCCGCAATGGCGCCCATTGCGGCGTTGGCCGGCCCCGGCAAGCGCCAGCCTTGTTGCTGCCGATATTTTATCGATTTGGATCGACCGGTACCAGGGGGGTAACTTTTAATCGGCAGGACGAAACTTTACGTATCCGGTGGATAAATGAGCAGTAAAAAAGCGAGCGGGCAGGCCAAGACAACCTCGAAAAAACCGAAAATAAAAGAGTTTCGCGTCGGCGACCTGGCCGTTTATCCGGCCCACGGCGTTGGAAAGATCGAAGCCATCGAGAGCCGCGTGGTCAACGGGGAAAAGCATGATTTCTATATGATGAAGGTCCTCGAAAACAACATGCTGATCATGATTCCCATCAGCAATGTCGATTCGGTCGGCTTGAGGGACATCATCGACAAGAAGGAAATTCCCAAGGTCTACGAAGTCATGAAGGCCAAGAAGGAAACTCTGGGCGACAACCAGACCTGGAACCGGCGCTATCGCGATTATATGGACAAGATCAAAACAGGCTCCCTTTACGATGTGGCCGAGGTGTTCCGTGACCTTTCCCTTTTAAAATTGACCAAGGACCTGTCTTTCGGCGAGCGCAAGCTTTACGACACGGCGCAGGTGCTGCTCGTCAAGGAACTGTCCACGGCCCGCAAGACCGACGAAGGGACCATCATTTCCGAAATCGAATCGTTTTTCACCCCGGCCGAGGTCCAGGGTCCCAGCCTCTAATTTCCCTCCCAGCATGCCAGTCACCGGCCCTTTTCACTTCGTCGTCGAACCTATCGATGCAGGAATACGACTCGATCTGTCGGTCTCCGCGCATGTATCCGGTTTGACCCGTTCGCAGGCGGCCGTCTTGATCCAGCAAGGCCGGATTATTGTCAACGATGGCCCGAAGAAGCCCGGCTACCGGTTGAAGGCCTTGGACCGGATTGCCGGGTTCGTGCCGCCACCGGTCGCTGCAGTGGCGCAACCGGAGTCGCTCGTCCTGGATATTCTGTACGAAGACGAGGATATGATCGTGCTCGACAAAGCGGCCGGCATGGTCGTTCACCCGGCCCCCGGACACGCGTCCGGCACGCTGGTCAATGCCCTGCTGTATCATTGTCCGGGCATCGGCCCTATCGGCGGTGAACTGCGACCGGGCATCGTTCATCGCCTGGACAAAGATACCTCCGGCGTATTGCTGGTTGCCAAGAACGCGGCCGCGCATGCCCATCTGGCGGCGCAATTTGCCGCCCGCAGCATCTGCAAAATCTATCTGGCCATCGTCTACGGCGAGCTGGCCGAGGACAGCGGGGTGATCGCGCTGCCCATCGGGCGGCACCCGGTGGACCGCAAACGCATGTCCACCCGCAGTCGCAAGCCGCGTGCGGCCGAAACCCGCTGGAAAGTCCGTGAGCGGTTCGAGGGCTTGACGCTGGTCGAGTTGAACCTCAAAACCGGCCGGACCCATCAGGCGCGGGTTCATTGCGCGGCCGTCAATCATCCCATCCTCGGAGATCCGGTATACGCCGGACGCCACGGCCGGGGGCTGTCGGCGGCGATCGGTGCGCTCACCCGGTCGGCGGAACGCCAAATGCTGCACGCGTGGCAATTGACATGCCGTCACCCGCGCCGGCAGGCGCCGGTTTGCTTCGAAGCCCCGCTGCCTCAGGACATGACTCAGCTGATTGCCCACCTTCGCCATTTGTCATCGCCTGGCGCCGATCCCGGCCCCCCGTCTCGATATCGTTGAAAAATCAGCCCCGTTGGTGTAACTCGGATATGGCGTCGCCGGCAGCGAAGCGCCGCGATTGTTTATAGAGGAGGTTTGCAGATGGTTCAACAGCCCTTGTGGCATGCGATGCACCGCGAGGCGGTTTTAAGGGAACTCGAAACCGACCCGGTCAACGGGCTGACGCCGGTTGAGGCCCGGCGCCGCCTCGAGCGGATCGGGGCCAACGAGCTGAAACATGACACCGCGGTGTCGCCGCTGACGATATTTCTCCACCAGTTCAAAAACATCCTGATCATCATTCTGGTTGTGGCCGTCATCCTCTCGGCCCTGGTGGGCGAACTCGTCGATGCCGCCGTCATATTAATCATCGTCGTCTTTTGCGCCGTGCTGGGATTCGTTCAGGAATACCGTGCCGAACGGGCCCTCGAAGCGCTCAAAAGGATGCTGGCGGCGACCGTGACGGTCATCCGGGAAGGCAGGACGGTCGAACTCGAGTCAACCGGCATCGTCCCAGGCGACATCCTGGCGCTCGAAGCGGGCGATAAACTGGCGGCCGACGTGCGGCTCATCGAAAGCCATTCGATCCATTGCGACGAGGCCGCGCTGACCGGCGAATCGGTTCCGGTCGAAAAAACCATCCGCGCCCTGCCGGAAGGCACGGCGGTGCAGGACCGCAAGAACATGGCCTTCACCGGCACGACGATCACCTTCGGCCGCGGTGTCGGTGTGGTCGTCGCCACCGGCATGCTGACCGAATTCGGAAAAATCGCCGAACAGGTCGCCGCGATCGAGGTGGACAAAAGCCCGCTGGAGAAACGCACCGACGAGATCGGAAAATGGCTGAGCCTGATCTGCTTTGCGATTTGCGGCCTGGTCGTCGCCATCAGCCTTGGGCGCGAGCTGATGGTCGGCAGGGTCGATACGGCTTTTGTCTTGAAAATGTCGATGTTTGCCATCGCCCTGGCCGTGGCCGCGGTGCCCGAAGCGCTGGCGGCGATCGTCACCGGCGCGCTGGCGCTGGGCATGCACGCCATGGCGCGCCAAAATGCCCTGGTCAAGAAGATGCCGGCGGTCGAGACTCTCGGGTGCACCACCGTCATCTGCACCGACAAGACCGGTACCCTGACGCGGGGCGAAATGACGGTGCGGCGGCTGTATGCCGCCGGCCGGTCGATCGAGGTCAGCGGCACGGGCTATGATCCGCAAGGAGCGTTCAGCGATCCGGAGGGCCGGGCGCTGACCGCCGATGCTCCGCTCGTGCACCTGCTGGTGGGCGCGGTGCTGTGCAATAATTCGGAACTTCGCAGCGGTGATGACGGATGGACGATAAAAGGGGACCCGACCGAAGGCGCCTTTCTGGTCGCCGCTGCCAAGGCCGGCATCTCCATTGAGCAAACGCGGGCCGCGCAGCCACGCCTCGAAGAGGTCCCCTTCAGTTCCGAGAGAAAGTGCATGACAACGCTTCACCGCCAGGAGGACGGACGGCCGATGGCCTACATGAAAGGGGCTCTCGAGGTGGTGTTGACCTGCTGCAGCTTTTTGGTCGAAGCCGGTGAAACGGTGCCGTTGACCCCTGAAAAGCGGGCGGGCATCCTGCAAAGCGGCACGGCCATGGCCGGTGACGCCCTGCGGGTGCTGGGGGTTGCCTCCCGGCGTCTCGATGAGGTCACCGGCCCGGATGTGATAATGGAAACCGACATGGTTTTTATGGGTCTGATCGGCATGATGGACCCGCCGCGGGAAGAGGCCGCGGCGGCCGTTCGAACGTGCCGGGAGGTCGGCATCAAACCGGTCATGATCACGGGTGATCACCTGTTGACCGCCGTGGCCGTGGCGCGGGAACTCGATATCTATCGTGACGGGGACCTGGTGCTGACCGGCAAGGAACTGGAGGAAATGTCCGCTGCCCGGTTCGCGGATCTGGTCGACAAGGTCACCGTCTACGCCCGGGTGTCTCCGCTTGACAAGCTGAAGATCGTCAAGGCCTGGAAGGCCAGGGGGGATGTCGTGGCCATGACCGGGGACGGGGTCAACGATGCGCCGGCCCTGAAGCACGCCGATATCGGCGTCGCCATGGGCATCAGCGGCACGGATGTGGCCAAGGAAGCGGCCGACATGATCCTGAGCGACGACAACTTCGCCACTATCGTCAGCGCCATCGAACGGGGACGCTGGATCTACGACAACATCAAAAAATACCTGGCCTACCTGCTGCAGTGCAACGTTACCGAGGTCATCGTCATCGGCGGCATCGTCCTGGTGCTCGGGCCCGAATATTTACCCTTGCTGCCGGCCGCCATCCTCTACATCAACCTGGCCTCGGACGGTCTGCCGGCCCTGGCGCTGGGGGTGGCCCCGCCGGACAGGGACATCATGCGGCGCCCGCCGCGCAACCCGCAGGAGAGCTTTTTCAGCTGGGACATCCTGTCCTTCATCCTCAGGGCGGTGGTTATCGAAAGTCCGTTTTTTTTCCTCATCTTCTACCACAACCTGTCGGATCTCACCCAGGCCCGCACGATGATCTTTTTTCTCTTTATCATCGTGGAGTTTGTGATCGCACTGAATTGCCGCTCGCTCACCTACAGCATCTTTCAGGCGCCGCCGCACAAATGGCTCCTGGTCGCCCTGGGCTGGGAACTGGTGCTGGTGGCCGTTCTCGTTCAGATTCCCGCCGTCCGCACGGCCTTCGGCATCACCGTACCGACCCTGCCCGAGTTGGCGACCGTTTCGGCCGTCGGACTGCTGGTTTTCATCCTGATAGAGGCCACCAAGTTTATGTTGAGAAAAAAACAGGGGCTTTGAAGATCTTATAAAGAATTGACGAATCGTGGCCGAAAGAATATTTTTAACTCCAATAAGTGAATTGTTGGAAACCATTGTGACGCCGAGAGGAATGATGTCCCCCGGCATTTTTGGTATGGTGCAGTTTTATGCTGCCAAAAGAGGGATATAGGCCTCGAAAATGCCTGGAAATAGATTGATTTTATTTAAGTATCAAGCACCTATGATGGCCCGACCCCGGACCCCTCGCCGTATGCCGGGAGCTGCCTGTATGAACGGGTAAACGGCCGGTGAGCCAAATCTTCATGGACAGCGCACCCGAGGCCGGTGAAACTCTCGCCTGCCGGCTGACGCCCAGCGGTCGCATCGACCTCCAACCGGGTCTGCCCGAAGATGGACCGCCGCTATCGGCGACCGCGACGCGGCGCATCATCGCGGCCTTCAACGCGGGTCGCGGACACGGTCTGCTGCATCTCGGCGTGGCGGAACTGGCAACCGAGCTGCCGCCGCCGCTGGCTTTTTGGCGCGATGTCGGGCGGGCATTCGTTGCGCGCGTGTGCGGCGCGCTCGATCCGACCGAACCGATGTCCTTGGTCGTTCCCGACCCCGACCCCGATGAGGTGTCGGCCTTGGTTCAGACCGTGCCCCCCATGCCGGGTGCCGAGCTTCTGTCGCCGGCACTGCTGGTCGAGCTGTGGTCCGAGATGGGCACGGCCCTGAAGGCCGAGACGATGCCTTACAAAGACGGCGTTCAGGGCTATTTGAGAAAGCACGGCGCCGTCTGGAACGTCGTCGGCCGCGTCTGTTTCCACTTGGCCGAGAACAAGCGCGATCCCGGATTTCCCTTTGCCTTCATCGTGACCTACGTTCACAAGGTTTCCAAAGGGGCCCAGCCGCAGCACCTGCCCCTGGGGCGGGCGCTCAAGGATTACGCCGGAGCCGGAAACCGGCAGAAGCTGCTCGCACTGCTGGCACCCCTCTCCCGGGCGGCGGAAAAAAGCGCATTTATCGGCGAGTTGGTCGATTCGGGCGACATTTACCATCCGCTGTCGTGGACGCCCCGGCAGGCGCATCGTTTTCTGTGCGAGACGGCGGTGTACGAGCAGGCCGGACTGGTGGTGCGCCTGCCAGACTGGTGGAGCGCCAGGCACAGGCCCCGGCCGAAGGTGTCGGTCACGGTCGGCGGCAAAGCGCCGTCCACCTTGGGGATGGACGCGCTGCTGGATTTCGACATCGGTCTGACTCTCGACGGCAAGAAGCTTTCGAAAAATGAGATCGCGGAGCTGCTCTCGGCCGGCGACGGTTTGGTGCTGATCAAGGGCAAATGGGTCGAAGTCGATCGCGACAAGCTGTCGCAGGTCATCGACCAGTGGCGTGAGGTCCAAGAGCGGGCCCGGAGCCAAGGGGTGAGCTTCGGCGAGGCCATGCGCCTGCTTTCCGGCACCCGCCTCGAGGGCGCTGACGAGGGTATCGAAGACCCGCGGCCCGAATGGTCGGAGGTCATTGCCGGCAAGTGGCTCTCCTCCCGACTGGATGCGCTTCGCGCTCCCGAGCTGCAGGAGGATATTGACGCCAACGCCGGCCTCACCGCCACGCTTCGCCCTTATCAAAAGACGGGGGTGCGGTGGTTGACGACCCTGCGCGGCCTCGGTCTCGGCGGTTGTCTGGCCGACGACATGGGCCTGGGCAAGACGATCGAAGTGCTCGGGGTGTTGTGTATGAGTCGGCGCAGCAAGGAAAAGGGCACCGACCTGCTGGTCGTTCCCGCTTCGCTCGTCGACAACTGGCGACTGGAGATCGAGCGCTTTGCTCCCGGGCTGACGGCGCTCATCGCCCACCCGTCGCGCATGCCTTCGGCCGAGCTGAAAAAGCTGCCGAAAAAACGGGTGGAGGCCCACAATGCGGTGATCACCACTTACGGAACGCTCATGCGCACGGAGTGGATG